>JAZRDC010000117.1:0-1621 GCA_045660065.1 Clostridia bacterium | reverse complement strand
GCGGGTACAACTTTCGTAGCGTCTTACGGTGATTAGGGCGAAATCTTTACCCACCAATGCCCGGCATTGCTCGTTGTGTTCACGCATAGTACCGATGATAGTGCGTGCCTGCTCCACCTTTTTATCCACCCCGAAGAACTTTTCCTGCAATATTCGGGCAGTGATAAGTTCCCCATTCTCTTCGAGTTGTGTATAAATTGCGTGGAGTTTGATTCGGCTCTCTTCGATGTAGTTGTTAAGCTCGGTTGATTTGCGACTTTTGCCCCTTGCACACTCCTTTGCCTGGTTCCACGATACAGGCTCAATACTTTTGCGGATGTTTGTTTCGACTCTTGCGCCATTGACTGTGATACGCATACAAACTGAAGCCTCACCGGTCTTCAGCAGCTTGGTTTTCTTGATAAAGAAAAGCACATTAAATGAATCTCGTCTCATTTTCTCCTACTTTTAAGTTAAACTTTTATTTGGCAAATGTAGGAATCTGAGACCGTTTTGACGCTATGCAAAATATTGTGAATCAGCGAAAAGCGCTCTTTTAAGGTGGAGATATTTGGAACACCCGTTTGCTCCACCTCCTGCTCCACCAAAGGCGGTCGTGAACCGCACTTTTTTGCGTTTTATGGAAAAATAAAAAATCCCGATTTTCGTTGAAAATCAGGATTTTACGTTGTTTTGCTTTTCTTTTCTGTGGTGCCACCAGGAATCGAACCGGGGACACAAGGATTTTCAGTCCTTTGCTCTACCAACTGAGCTATGGCTTCATCGTTTTTGGTGGTGCAAATATAGAGGTAATTTTTATATCTGCAAAATTTCTGCTGAAAAAAATCAAAAAAAGTCGCTTTGGTCTCCTCTTTTTCTCCTTTCCGGGCTCCGATCCCCGATTTTTGTGGGCGTTTTGCCTCAATGCGGAAGCCTGTTTGGCTGTGCCGATTCCTGAATCTCGCAGTTCTTCGATACCGAAAAAAATGCCCTAAATTGGAGTTTTTGGTTTTTTGACACGCTGAAATGGGACGGTTTTAAAGGCGGTGAAAAATGAAATCACGCCATTTTGATCTACGAATTTTCACGAATTTTGACGAAAAACTCAATTTTAAACAAGAAATCCTATAATGTATGAAGTGTCAGTTAATTATGAACGAAATATCGCTTGAATTTGTTCTGTGCGTGGATGGCTTTTGTCGGTTTTTGACGAGAATAACTAGCTGTTTTTCGATCGGATTCTTCCTGGTTTTGGCAACAATTTTTCAATTTGTTAGGATGTGTGTTTTTGATTTTTGACAGTGCGTTACGCGAAATGACAAAATCACCCGATTCTATATCAATTTATATAAATATAGGTATATATCTATATAGCCCATTTTCAGGCTGTTTTGTGGCTGTTTACGGTCTGTTATAGTAAATCAAGACTCGAAAAATGCGATTACAAATCGTAAGTTTAAATATCTATTTCTCTATAAAAACCTAGGTTTTGCTCCTGATTTTGGCGCGATAGTAACATTAGTTAATTTTTTTATGAATTATTTTGTAAATTATTTTTTAATGTTTTACCTTTGTCGTTGAACTTTTTTCTAAAAACACTTTAAAATTAACGCTTATGGTAAGAAAACTTGTACTATCGTTA
>JAZRDC010000116.1:0-2742 GCA_045660065.1 Clostridia bacterium | reverse complement strand
TACATTTCAGCACCTCAATCTGAAAACATCATTCCTATGCAAATGAGCACTTACGGAATAATATCAAAGCAGGTCTTGTGACTCGCACCATATAGACAAATCTGTCTGCATTTTTATATCCTGCCTTCTCAGTTTCCCAATGACTATCTTTCGATAACGGATATAAAAACTTCGATGCACACACCGACAGTTAACCGCAGGGGATTCTCACCCCATTCCCTTTACACCGATTATGCCTCGCAGATAGGCTTTTACAGCATAACCGACACTCTGTGTGAATGTATTAAATTAAGAATATCACATTCTTTGTTTTTTCGCTGGTGCTATATCTATGCAAAAAGTTTGATAGATTAGCATTTTGACAAAGAACTGATACATTGCTATATATTTTATCACAAGTTTTCAATAAAATCAATTCACAAAACAAACATTTTTTGTAACAAAACAATTATTTTGGTATTGCAAAAGCTACAATGCAGAAAGTGCAGCAACGAACTGCTGCACCTTTTACTTTGTTTTAGGCTATTTACTTTCTAAAATAAGTTTTCTTGCAAGAATAAACATACTGTTATCCACCGATGGAATATCTCTTGAAAGAGGATCTTTCATATATTCCACATCGGGATTAAAATCGGGTTTTATGGATTGATAAATCCTTGTTCGAGCATTGAACTCTGCTTCTGCATAAGTGATTTTACCGGATTTATAATCTTCAATTACGGGAGCGATGATAACTCTGACTTTTCCAAGATTATCTTTGTAAAAATCAGGTCGCAGGTACATATCCCGGTATTGCCATATTGCAGCATTGGCTATGTCAACAAGTTCACCGTAGCTATAACCATTTGTCTGACCATTGAGCCAAGCATTGAAGAATATTCGATTTGATTTTGCTCTTGCATCGGCATATCCCAATCCGTTCTGCACTTCGGTTAAAATATCCCCCATAAAACTTTCAACAAAAACGATTGCTTCATTTGTAGCATTGCATGGTGCCGATTCTCTCGGCACCTCTGCAGCACTTACTACCGAACTTGTAAACATTGCTATTACGATTATAGATACAACAGATTTTTTCATTTTTATGCTCCTCTCACATACACTATTTCAGTATAAATTATTTCTTCCGCCTGTGCTTTGATATTGTTCATCAAACCTATCCATTCAAGCTGATTTTCAACCTTTAATTTCTCTGTAACGCCTTGCTTTTCAGCAAGTAATGGAACAAGCCTATCAAGCTCGTTTTTCGCCTTTGAATCAATTTCTTGCAGATAATCAAACAGTTTTCCCGACATACACAACGTTGAGTAATATGCCGGATGATTTTGTTTGATAAAATTCTTATGAAGTCTGCCATATTTGCCGATTCTTACGCTTTGTTTTGGCACCTCAAGATTTGGTATTAAATAACCACCTTCTTGTCTGTAAGTACCGCCGCTCTTTTCAAATAATGATTGCATTGTGAAATCCTCCTTTATTTTTTATCACCCTCATCACCCACACGGGAATGTGGCACATTCCCGTAAAGGTCATTAAGGGAAAATTTATCGGTCTGTTTTGTCCTTTTTTCGCGTTGGGATATTGATTGCTTGAAGCAACTCTTTGATTTTGTCTATGCCTAAATATGCCTTTATTTTCTCGTAGTCTGACAGTTGTTTTTTTAGATGATTATTCTCGGTAGTTTTATCCCAAAGCTTTGTTTCAAGATTCTCTTTTTCTCGCTGAAGCTTTGAGATTCTTTCCTCAGATTCCTCCTGAAACTTTTCTGCACGGTAACACCTGCGTGCAAGATTTTTTACAATCTCAATAACTCTTTTTATAAAAGGATCTACGAATTTTGCTTTATATACCTTTGCCCTTGTTACTGCAGAAGGTTCTGTTAATTCAAAATCCGCATTGTCTTGTAATTTCTGTGCAGTTACAGTCGCATAATCTTCAGCACTTTTATAAGCAGATGCTTTTTTCTCAAGCTCCGACATTTGAATTTCGAGAGTTTCCACTTCCTCAATCAACTTATCACGCTTAAATTGGCTGACAGTTTTATGTTTTTCGTGAGTTCCTTTTTGTTCCCACTCAACGCCATGTTCAAGCATAATTTTTGATAAAGATTCTTTTTCTGATTCCGCCCATTGTGCACGTTCCGTATTATTTCGCCCGGAACCAACGAATCCTTGTTGTTTCAATGCACCTTTCAAAGAAACTCTTGTATCAAGTTTGCGGTTACCTTCTGTGGTGAACGGAACAAAATCAATATGTAAATGCGGTGTGGCTTCATCCATATGCAGATGAGCAGAGAATACATACAGATATGGATTTCTATCCTGAAACCCTTTCATATACTCATCAAGAATTTTCTTTGCAAGCTCGCCGTTTTCTGTTGTAGCACCCATATTGTCTTTATCACCAATCTGTACTATGATTTCGTGGAATGTTTTTTCTTGCTTACTGTCTTGACTTATTTTTTTATAATAATTTGTGATGTGCCTATCGGAGCGTGTCTGTTTTTCATTATGTCTTTTAACTGCATCATCGAACAATTTATGATATACAGTTCTGATGTTTTCCTTACAGTAAGTTATGTTATTTGGAGTTCGTTCCCGGTCCACATTTTCAGCAATAAATTTTCGTTCATTATGTGTAACAGAACCTGCTCCCGTCATAATAGATATTGTTCTTTGCATATCATTTTTTCACCTCGCTTTTGCGATTTTTAAAGTGAGCGATAGCGAACGTGGTTTTGTT
>JAZRDC010000115.1:0-13685 GCA_045660065.1 Clostridia bacterium | reverse complement strand
CTTTATATGTTATAATATATTCGAACCGCGAATCTTTTCGCAAACTGAATATAAATACGAAATAACATATGAAAAACCATATGTGTTTTTGTATGCATAAATACTGGTTTCGTTCCATTTTTTAAAAGGAGCGAATTTTTTATGCCTAAAAAAGAAAAAGTGTTCAGATGTGCAATGTATTTGCGATTATCAAAAGAAGATGATTCTATTGCAACTGCAAGCAACAGTATTGTCAATCAGGAAAAAATGATACGTATGTATATCGATGACCATGATGATTTGGTTTTCAAGAAAAAGTATGTCGATGATGGTGTAAGCGGTTCCGGTTTTGACCGTCCCGGATTTAATCAAATGATGAGAGATGCTGATGCTGGGGAAATTGATTGTATTATTGTAAAGGACCTTTCTCGTTTTGGTAGAAATCACTATGAGTGCGACAGATATATGCAGATGGTATTTCCACAAAAGGGAATAAGGTTTATAGCTATAACCGACAATTATGACAGTAATAATGATACGAGCGAAATGGATATGTTTATGATACCTATTAAAAATATTATAAATGATAATTATTGTCGTGATATATCGGTTAAAATCAGAGCCCAGCTTAATACAAAGCGAAAGATGGGGGAATGTGTTAAAAACTTTGCCCCGTACGGATACGTAAAGGATCCTGAAGACAGACACAAGCTGATTATCGATGAGTATGCAGCGTTTGTAGTTAAAGAAATATTCCATATGATGCTTAAGGGATACAGTGTTAACAGTATAGTTGACGAACTGAATGAAAGGGGCATTAAATCCCCTGCAGAGTATAAAAAGAGTCAGAACAGTAAATACACAGCTACACTTCAACGCAAATTGGTTGCCAAATGGTGTGCAACAGAAGTAAGAAATATACTCTCGGATATGACTTATTGCGGTTCTCTGGCACAGGGACGTACTACAAAACCCACATTCAAGTGTAAAAAATCAAAGCCCGTTGATAAAGAAAACTGGGTTGTAGTAAATGACACACACGATGCTATTATTCCTTTATCGCATTTTAAGGCAGTGGAGAGATTGCTTGAACTTGAAACACGCATCTCGCCATCACAAAAAACAGTTTATCCGCTTTCGGGAATGGCCAGATGCGGAAAATGCGGCGGTAAAATGACAAGGAAGGTAAAAAGCACGAAGTCCGGCAAATATCCGTATCTTGTATGCTGTAATAAGACTGACAAATCCTGCGATATGCCAATGATTCCCTATAATGAGGCAGAAGAGGTTGTTTTAAAAGCATTGCAGTTTCATATTAGATGTATGATTGACGTGAATTATCGTCTGCAAAAGCATGGTAACACTTCAATCGCAGAAAGCATAAATAACATTTTGCTTATGGATATTAGCGAAAAGAGAAATGAAATTAAGGCGATTGAAAACTCCATTGTTTTTCTCTGTGAAAAGCATATAAGCGGTGTATTAAGGGATGAGGAATATATAAGACTCCGTAAAGTTAAGACAAAGATGCTGGAAGATGCAGAAGAGTCATTAGAAGTTTTACGAAAGAAGCACGAAACATCGCAAAATGTTGTAGAACAAAATGATTCGTGGGTAGATGTATTCAGGCAATATCAGAATTTAGGTGCACTCAAACGGGAAGCAGTTGCTTTGTTTGTTAAAAATGTTGTGTTCGGCGCTGACAGGACGGTAGATATACGATTTGTTTATCAAACCGAACTGGATGAGCTAAATAAAATCTCTGATAACATTAAATCGGAACAGTTTATATGTTCCGAGGCAGTGTAAGGGAGGGAATACAACATGGCACGAAAAAGCAAAGAAACAATGCTGGTTGAAAAATCCAATCATGAGCAAATTACCACTACATACAGAACTGCGGCTTACATCCGATTATCCAATGAAGACTTCAGACATAAGGGAAATGTAAATACTCTTCGTGATCAGGAGCATTTTGTAACAAGCTATATTAACACCAAAGGTGACTTGATGCTATGCGATGTGTTTTGTGACAACGGAGAATCCGGCTTAAATTTTCAAAGACCGGGATTTGAGGCAATGATTAAAGGTGTAGTAGATGGCAAGTATAACTGTATTGTTGTAAAAGACCTATCACGATTTGGAAGAAATCATCTTGAGGCGGCTTATTATATTTACAAGTTTTTTGCTCAGCATAATACAAGATTTATTGCAATAAATGATGATTATGATTCCTTGTACGGAAACAATACCGCGCTTGAAGACATCTTGCTTCCAATTAAAAATCTGATTAATGAGAACTATGCCAGAGAAGCATCAAGAAAAGTTGGTATCAGCAGGCGTAATACAATTGATAAAGGTTTGTTTATATCTGCTTTTGCACCTTTTGGATATAAAAAGAGTGAAACAAAAGTGGGCAGACTTGAAATCGACGAGGAAGTTGCGCCCATTGTCAGACGGGTATTTGATATGTTCACTATTCAGGATATGTCGATTGTGGAGATAAGCAGACAGCTTAATGATGAAGGAGTAATATCACCGGCACAGTATAAGATAAAAAACGGTATATCTAAAAATAAAAGATGGGCAAATGCCGTATGGACTACACATACTGTCAAAGTAATGCTCAGCAATCCATTATATATTGGTTATCTTGTTCTTGGTAAAACAAGGATAGATATGTATAGGAATGAGCCATTAAGAATAACAAAGCCGGAGGAACGAAATGTTGTTCCGAAAGCCCATGATTCAATTGTTTCATACGAAATTTTTGAGATGGTACAAATGAAACTGAAAAAGAGCAAACGCGGGCAGATAACAAAAAAGATGAATATTCCTTATATATTCAGCAACCTGTATTGCGGATGCTGCGGCTCTAAATTAGTTAAGCAATATAAGAAAGACAAAACAGGTAATATAAGTAATATCTTTTATGCTTGTCCGTCAGACTCCCGTGGAAAGCAGACACATTGCAGTTTTAGGAAAATAAATGAAGACGAACTATGTGAGGTTGTTTACAGTTCATTGCAGTTTTATATATGTATGGCTGTCAAAAACAAGAAAATCGTTTTAAATCCCAACTCTAAGGTTTTGTCGGAATATGATGAGGACATCGCAAGGTGTAACGAGATAATTGAAGATATTGATACTTTGCGAAGTAATCTGTTTGATGATTTTGGAACCGTCAAGATAACAAGCGATGAATATAACGCACTTACAGAAGTCTACAGGGAAAAGCAGGAACGTTATCAGACATTGCTTAAAAGTCTTGAATTTGACAGAGAAAAGTATATCAAGGATAGGCTTGAACGACTGAACTGGTTTAATAAGTTGCTTCAGTTTGAAAAAGATAACCATCTTACAAAAGAAATTGTTGATGCATTTATCGAAAGAATTAATTTGTCAGGCGATAATCAAATAGAAATATGCTATAAGTTTTCTGATATCTTCGAAGACATTATCAAAAACGGTGGTGTCTATATTGGGTAAGATTATAGCAATGTATATGCGTCTGTCCGTTGCTGATGACGACTTTGAAGAAGATGAAAGTAACAGCATCAAAGCGCAGAGAGATTTAATGTATCAATATATTAGTGAAAAAGAAGAATTCAAGGATTACGAAATCGAAGAGTTTTGTGATGACGGATCTCCGGGACAAACTTCGATAGACCTGGCGTCAGGCGTATGCTTGAACTTGCTGAAAGCGGTATAATAAATGTTATCATCGTTAAGGATTTTTCACGTTTTGGCAGAAACAGTATTGATGTGGGGCATTACATAGAGGAGATATTCCCATATACAGGGCTAAGGTTTATAGCGATTAATGATCGCTATGACAGTAACAATTATGTCGGGGATACCGGTGGATTTGAAATATCTATCAAAAACCTCATATCGCAAATCTATGCCCAGGATGCCTCGAAGAAAATCAGGACAAGCTTTCAATCTAAAGCCAGAAACGGTGAATACATTGGTTTTCAGAAGATATATGGCTATATTATCAATGAAAACAAAAAGCTTATAGTGGACAGAGAACCTGCAGAAGTTGTGAAAAAGATATTTGAGATGCGAAGTCAGGGGATAACATACGATGCGATTGCGAAGTACCTGAATGATGAAAAAATTCTTGTTCCCCGTCTGTATTTTAAATATAACAAGCTTATGGATGATGGTAGAATTCCAGAAATGAATATGTGGACCCGAACTATCCTTAATAAAATGGTTAACAATGAACAATATACCGGCAAACTCATATTCGGAAGATATAAAGTTGATAAAATCCGAGGTAAAACAGCCACCAGAGTTCCACGAGACAAGTGGATAATTTCTGAGAATGCTCATGAGCCGATTGTAAGCGAAGAAATGTTTAATCTGGCGAAATCCGTAAAGAGAGAATCTCGAAAAGGAGTTACATTGGGGACAACATTATTCAGTGGAAAGGTTGTCTGTGGCAGCTGTGGAAGGAATTTTTACACTTGGTCAAAAAATCGTGTTCTTCTCTGCCAGACTCCGGTATTAACAGGAAACAATTCGGGTTGCTATGATAAAAAGCTACGAGAAGATGACCTGATAGCTTTAATCGAGAATGCTATTAAATGCGTTCTGCAAAGCAACAAAGAAAAAACAGCAAACTTAAGGGATGAGGCTAATGCATCTGTAAATAAATTAAACTTGGTAAAAAAAGAACTCCAGATTGAAGTCGATATGCTTGACAGTTTAAGAAGAAATAAGGAAAAACTGTTCCAGAAATTAATGGATAATCAAGTAACTGATGATGAGTATATGAGATTATCCGAAGAATTGGAGTTGGAGCAAATAACTGTCGAGGACAGGATCAGAGAACTGAAGAAAAAACAAAAAGCCGTTCTTGTAAAAAAGAATGAAAAAGAAATCAATGTAAAAGTTTATAAAGAGATTGGAGAGATTAAAAAGATTGACAGAAAGGTAGTAGAAAAATTTATTGATAAGATAATAGTAAACAGAGAAGGGAGAGTTGAAATCCAATGGACATTTAAAGAAATTTTTCAAAGTGCATAATGACTTGGCAGAACGAGAAAATGCAGTCTGACAGGTCGCAAAATTTAATAGTAATAGTTTGCAATTTTTTGATATTTATGATAAAATAAAATAGTGGGAAAATCTAACATTCCCGCGGGTCCTTGAAGTAAATTGTTCAGATAAAATCAGTTGAAAATATAGGAAAAATTCTTTAGTCCCTATTATTCACTGTTCTCCTGACTTGACACGAACTTTGTCGAATTTTATGAGGTGATATATATGGATGTAACTTTTAAATTTGATAATCAAAAATTTAATTATAGAGTGTGTGCTTTAATCATTTGTAATGGTAAAATTTTGGCGATGCATGACGATCGTTCTCCTTATTACTATTTACCAGGTGGGAGGGTTTCAATCGGTGAAACTGCGGAAAATGCTTTGGTTAGAGAGATACAAGAAGAACTTGGGATTACCCCCAAAATTGTTCGTCCTTTGTGGTTGAATCAAGCTTTTTTTACGGAAGATGTAGATAATTTAAATTATCATGAACTTTGCATATATTTCTTGGTGGACATTACAGATACATCATTATTAGAAAGAGGGAACACTTTTTCATCAAAAGAAGGACATCGAATACATTCTTTTGAATGGTTAGAGTTTGAACGATTAAAAGACGAGTACTTTTATCCTTTGTTTTTAAAAAAAGATATTTTTAACCTACCTAATGAATTTGTTATTCGAACCGAACTTGAATGACTTGATACGAGTCAAATTGTGTCGAATGGTGAAAAATACCAAAGAATTATGTTGCATTATTAAATATTGGAAAAGAATATCTAGCTAAATTTTTGGTCTTGAGACTATAAAAATTGTTGAATAATGTCGAAGAGGAAAGAAGAAATATGATTTTAGATAAAGATTGTTATTTGCCATTAGAACATATTAACGGAAAAATTGAGGTTTTAAACTACGAGGATACTGACTCTGTCGAAATACAAGTTCAAATGTGTAAAGCGTATGATTGGTATGATACAGCTTTCACCGAAAATATAGTAGCTAGGGTAAAAGACGGTATATTAAAATTTACATTATCAAATGGGTTTGAAAAAGGATTGTATGCGATAATTTCTGTTTCGTTAAAAGATGTTGTTATCTTTGGGAGATTAAACGATACAGAAAATTGTAAAACAGCTTTTGCAATTAGCGATAAAACAAATGTTAATGCTTTAGAACTATACCGTTCAATTTTAAATAAAAGAGAAATATACATTAATAAACCAAAGCTATACTTCGAAGATAAAACTACATCCTCATATGATGTTTTAATGTTTGTAAAAAATTTACACATAAGTAACACAGCTTACTATGATATGATACAAGTGTATCCCTATGATTATTTAAAATTAACAGGAGAAGTAGATTATATAAATGAATTCATAAAAAATAATACAGATATAAATATTCAGGTAAATAAAAAATCATTTGAAACATCAGTTCCGTCAGCAGTATTTATTATTACCAATGTAATGGCGCATACTTATGAAGAAGCAGAAGAATATGCCATGAAAAAAGCCGAGGTTTTAAATAGCATTTTTACAGTTTTACTCCATAGTCATGGAACAATTTTTGCAATAATGACTAATGGTAAAAAAGAGAGAAAATATAAGACAACAATACTAGATACTCGATACAAAGGGAATCTTTTACATTTAGCTGAAAATGGGTTTAATATTAGGCATTACTACGAATGCTTGAATAGTGGTCAATCATATTTAAGTGTTTATTTGAAATTATTAAATGACGCACAAAATGAGAATGAAAGAATGATGAAGTATTATAGGTATTGGAATATACTTGAAGGTTTAGCAACTAGAAAAAATTTTTCAAACAATCCGATGTTGTCATGGGATGGACAAGCAATAAAAACAAAAAAAGGAATTGTCCATGTTGGAAATGAAGCATTAAACACTGTGTTTGAATTAGTAAGGCAGAATTATGGTCATGTAAAAGCTACTGATTTTGTTAGGGAATTAGACAATATTAAAACTCCAAAAGAGTTTTTAAGTATATGTTATCAAAGACGAAATTGTTGTGTTCATCAAGGGGAATGTTATAAAGATGATTCCTCGATTTGTCTTAAAGATAAAGACTATATGTGCAGGTGTAGAAAAAGTAATGTGATAGATTTGACTAAACCGCTTGGATGGCAAGATGCAGTGTTAAGAAAATTACAGGATATTACATTCCAAATTATTTTGAATGAATTAAATGCATTGTGTGGTAAGGCTATACATAGTTCCACTTTGATCAATGATGTAATATGAGTGTTATGATGTTTATAAAGGAAGACAAATGGAGGGGGCTATTGTTTGATTTCATACGAACAATTTCAAGGTCTTTCACTCGCCCCAAGTCTTAAAATTTAATAAAATAGTTTGCCGATAATAAATATTTACATATCGGGCAGGAAAATTTAACATTCCTGCGGGTTTTAATGGATTTTGTTCAGAAAAGTGAGAATAGAAAATAGTAGGTCCTATTATTCACTGTTCTCCTGACTTGACACGAGTCTACAAAATCTATTATAACGGTTTATTATTAACAGGAGGCATTATATGACGGAAATAATAAAAATAACAGAAATAATAGGAACCATGGCCTTTGCACTTTCGGGTTCGCTAGTAGCCATCAGTTCCGGGCTGGATATATTTGGCGTTGCCTTTATTGCTTGCATGACAGCCTTTAGTGGTGGCGTGGTAAGAGATATCATATTAGGGCTAAATCCGCCTGCAATTTTTAGTAATTATCGGGTTTTTCTTATTGCAATTGTTGTTGCCATCTTAACTTTTGTAATCGCATACATATTTAAAGATAAATTTAAAATATTTAAGTCAAAAATTGAAGTCATAAATAATATTTTTGACGCAATTGGTCTTGCTGCTTTTGTTGTAATTGGTTCAGAAAGCGCCTGTATAAACGGTTTTATGGATAATGGCTTTACAGTGGTTTTTTGCGGAACAATCACAGGCATTGGCGGAGGTATTTTTAGAGATGTTTTAATAGACACCACACCTTATATATTTAAAAAACATATTTATGCTCTGGCTGCAATTATTGGGGGCGTTATATACTTTATTTTAAGAAACTATACTTTAAATATTCAATTAACCTCTCTTGTATCAATGTTATTAGTATTCGGTATACGAATGCTTGCAACAAAGTATCGCTGGAGCCTCCCAAGAGTACAAATCAACGAAGATGTATGTGAATGATTTTTTATCCTGACTTGATGCGAGCATTTCATTGTACTATAATAGGGACAAGGCACGAAAACCTTGATAATTCAGGGGGGCGAAGACTTGTCTCTTTTTGTTTTGTAAAAAGAATAAGTTCAATTTTCATTTAAAGTCTAAAATTTATAGCAAAATGAGGTGATAAATTAGAAAAAAATTAAAAAAATTTAAAAAATTATCAAAAACTCCTTTACAAATCATAAAAAATGTGGTATTATATTTCTTGTTCAAGACAACATGCGGGAGTGGCTCAGTGGTAGAGCGTCACCTTGCCAAGGTGAACGTCGCGAGTTCGAATCTCGTCTTCCGCTCCATGTAAAGCCCTAAGAGCATATCTTGGGGCTTGTTTTTTTATTTTAATTAGCATAATTGGTGGTTTTTATGAATATAAAATTTAAAAAAAACAAGGTGAATTTTAAAGTTTTTAACAGTTTTTTAATGTCACTTGGAGTTATTCTGTTCTTTTTGTCATTCAGTTTTGAAAATTTTTTAAATACTTTATTTTGCATACTGGCATTGTTGCTTGTTATGTTTCCTCGCTATAAAGGTATGGTTTTGGGCTTTATGGCAAAAAAATATTTCAATCTTGATTTTATGTGCATGGTGGCATCTATCTATCTTTTAATCTGTGGAAGAAATTCAAATGCTCTCTGGTGTGCACTTTTGTATTCTTTCGTAGCATCGGCTATGGATACTGTGTTTAATTCTGAATCTGAAATCGCAGAACTTTTTGATGAAATCAAAGACAAAAAATATCATAAAATTGCTGACCGTAATTCAGAGATTGCAAACTCTCTTGATATTTACTACGGTGATTTTGTTGAACTTTTTTCAGGTGAGGTTATGCCTGTGGACGGCATTATCAAAGCGGGAACAGGTACAATGAGTTCTGTGAATATCAGCGGAGATAACAAGGCGATTATTGTTTCAAAGGGTATGGAAGTTTTGGCTGGGTATACACTCTTAAACGGTCATATTATCATTGAGTCAACATCTTCTGTGCTTAACAGTTCCTTGGCAAAAACCGTTGAAAAAACCAATGCTGCATCTAATGTTAAAACAAATTTTGAAAAATATTCTTTACTTGCTTTTAATATTTTGTCAGTAATTTTGATTGCAGTTTTATGGATTTTCTGCGGGGTGCAGTTTAAAGGCTTAAGCGATTGGGAATATATTGCATATACTGTGCCTATTGTATTTATATTTGCCGCTTTCGGCGGATTTCAGAGCATACTGCCTGACAGTTATAAGGTTGCCGTGCTTCGCAGTGCACAAAAAGGTATTGTTGTTTCAAAAAACAAATTTATTGAAAGCACACTTTTTATCAAAAATATCGCATTTTTCACAAGAGGCGTTATAACTGAAAAAGCGCCATCGGTACGAATGGCATATCCTACTGAGAAAACAACCAAAGATGAACTTTTGCTTTTTACCGCTTATTCACAATGTAAGGTTAATCCTGGTGTTTTGAATGCCTGCGTAAAAGAACTTGGCAAAAAAATTGATAAAAGACAAATTAAAAATCATATGATAATTGACGATAATACTGCGATTATTAAAATGCAGGGAATTGAGGTTTTATCAGGTCCGTCAGATGCACTTTTAAGAGTTGGAATAAAATCAAATGTTCCAAACGATGTAAATAAAGTGTGCGTTGCGGTAAATGGTGAGTTTATCGGTTATGTAGAATTTGAATATGCAGTAAAAGACGGAGCAAAACAGGCAGTGGATACCCTTAAACTTTTAGGCATCAAGAAAACGGCGGTTTTATCATTTGAAAGTCAGAAAACTGCTGATACTGCGGCACTTAGTTGTGGAATTGCTACTGCAGACGGCGATTTGTCAAAGGCAGAAATTAAAGAGCGTGTTGATAATTTCGGAAAGAAATGGCTGGTGCTTTCAGACGGAGTTGAACCTGAATTGTTATCAGCAAGTCATATAATTTCATACGACAGCAATCCCGAACTAGGATTTGATGCATATTTTACATCGATGGAATTAAATGCAGCGGCACAATATATCGGAATTCTCAACAACACCAAGGGCTTGATTATTATCAATCTTGCTTTTGAAATCATCTTAAAAGCAATTCTTTTTATGATGATTTTAAATGGTTCAAATGCGGTGTGGCTCGCAATTTTGTTGTCATTAGCATTTAAACTTTTGAGAAAAATGAACAATTACAGACTTTTAAATAAAATTTAAGGGGGATATAAATGAAGTTCGACGGCATTTTGTTTTGTACGGATATAGATTCAACACTTACCGAACATGAAAACAAAATTTCCAAGGATAACCTTGATGCAATCGAATATTTTGTAAGAAACGGAGGAACTTTTTCTGTTGCAACTGGCAGAACTCCGCTTACAATCCCTGAAATTTTATATCAGTATATCAAAGTTCCTGTTATATGCCAGAATGGTGCAGTCTTTGATGTGCACAAGAAAGAATACTTGTATTACAAGGCGTTGGACGAAAGAGCAATTGAGATTGCAAAATCAATTTCTGAACAATTTCCCTTATCAGGTATTGAATGTTTCAGGCTTTTTGATATTGCTTTTGTAAAGCACAACAAGGCAACTTATCGTCATATCGAAACAGAAAACATCACTTGTGCAACACATCTTGACTGTGGAATTGATGAGGTTGAAGGTCCCGTTCTTAAATTCCTGTTTGCTCAGGAAGAAGATGAAACAGACACTATTTGTGAATTTTATAAAAATTCAAAATATCAGCAAGAATATCAACTTGTAAAATCCCATGCGTGGTATTACGAGATTTTAAGAAATGATACAAACAAAGGCGAGGCATTAAAAAAACTTTGTGATTTAACAGGGTTTGAACTGAAAAATGTAATCGCAGCAGGAGATAACGATAACGATATCGAATTAATAAAATATGCAGGATTAGGGTATGCAGTGAAAAATGCAACCCAAAACCTTAAAAAAGCAGCAGACAGAGTTACAAAAAGGAGCAACGCACAAAGTGCAGTTGCAGAAATTATTTATAGTATTTGACGGAGAAAAGTATGATTTTAGCAGATAAATGGAAAGATTACGAAGTAATAGAAACAGGTGGTGGCGATAAACTTGAGCGTTGGAACAATTTTGTGCTTCTTCGCCCTGATCCGCAGGTAATCTGGCAGACAAACATAACAAAAAAAGGTATGGCTCACGGCGTGTATAAAAGAAGTTCATCAGGTGGCGGTCATTGGGATTTTAAAAGAGCCTTGCCTGAAAGTTGGAACATATCTTACAGAAATCTTAAGTTTATTGTAAGACCTACGGGTTTTAAGCACACAGGTCTTTTCCCTGAACAGGCTGCAAACTGGGATTTTATTGACGAGATGATTTCATCAAGTGGTCGTGATATCAAGGTATTAAATCTTTTTGCATATACAGGCGGTGCAACAGTTGCAGCCGCTGCTGCAGGAGCATCTGTTTGCCATGTTGATGCGTCAAAAGGGATGGTTGCATGGGCAAAAGATAACGCAAAGGCGTCAGGTCTTGCGGACAAGCCAATTAGATATATCGTAGACGACGTTTTGAAATTCGTTTTAAGAGAACAAAGACGCGGAAATAAATATCACGCAATTATTATGGATCCGCCGTCATATGGCAGAGGGCCTAACGGAGAAATATGGAAACTTGAAAACGAACTTTATAATCTGGTTACAGAATGTGTAAAAGTTTTGGATGATAATCCGCTTTTCTTTATTATAAACTCTTACACAACAGGTCTTGCACCATCTGTGCTTTCAAGTATACTTACTTTGACAGCAGGTAAAAAGTTTAAAATTAAGAGTATCCAGGCAGACGAGCTTGGACTTCCGGTTACAGAAGGCGGAATTGTGCTTCCGTGCGGTTCAACAGCAAGGTGTGTATTCGGAGATTGACAGTATGATTAAAACAAAAGATTTGTTCTGCTCTTACAGTGAGCAGGACACCGACAAAAAAATATTGGTTCTAAAAAATGTCTCATTGGAAATTCCAAAGGGACAATTTGTCGCGCTTTTGGGTCATAACGGTTCAGGAAAATCTACCCTTGCAAGAACTTTCAATGCTATAATGCTTCCAGAGGGCGGCAAAGTATATGTTGATGGAATGGACACAAGCGACGAAAGTCTTTTATACGAAATAAGAAAAAAAGCGGGAATGGTTTTCCAAAATCCTGACAATCAACTTGTGGCAACTATTGTTGAAGAAGATATTGCCTTCGGTCCTGAAAATTTAGGACTTGCTTCTGATGAAATCAGAACAAGAGTTGACAATGCTTTAAAAACTGTAGGAATGTATGCTTATATGCATCATGCACCTCATATGTTATCGGGCGGGCAGAAGCAAAGAATTGCCATAGCAGGAGTTTTAGCAATGCGTCCTGATTGCATTATGCTTGATGAATCAACTGCAATGCTTGATCCTGAGGGAAGAAAAGAAGTAATGGATACCATTAAAAAACTCAACAAAGAAATGGGTATTACCGTAATTTTAATTACTCACTATATGGAAGAAGCGGCACAGGCGGACAGAGTGATTGTGCTTGAAAACGGCAAACTGGTTATGGACGGAAGTCCTGAAGAAGTGTTTGACAGAGAACGAGAACTAAAAAGTTTAAAACTTGGAGTTCCTGAAATAACAGAACTTGCTCACGCACTAAAAGAACGAGGTGTGGACTTAGGGTGCGGTATACTTTCTGAAGGAGAGTTTATGGATAGATTTAAGGCTGTGATTGAAAAATGAGCATAGAAGTAAAGAATTTAACACATATATATGGAAAAAACGGGCCTTACGAGAAAAAGGCTCTTGATAATGTAAACTATACTTTTGAAGATGGAGAATTTGTTGGGATAATCGGCCACACTGGCTCGGGAAAATCAACACTTATTCAGCATTTAAACGGAATTTTAAAGCCTGCTTCAGGAACTGTTGTCTATAATGGCACAGATATCTTTGAAAAAGGAACTGATATAAGAAAAATCCGCGCAGAAGTGGGAATGGTTTTTCAATATCCTGAGGCGCAACTATTTGAAGAAACTGTGTATAAAGATATTGCATTTGGTCTTAATAACTACGGAATTAAGGGCGACGAGGCAGATATCAAAATCCACGATGCGGCAAAATTGGTTGACCTTGATTATGAACTTTTGCAAAAATCTCCATTTGAACTTTCGGGTGGGCAAAAAAGGCGTGTAGCCTTAGCGGGAGTTATAGCGATGGAGCCAAAAGTCCTGATTTTAGACGAGCCTGCCGCAGGTCTTGATCCTGTGGGAAGAGAGCAGGTTTTAGACAGTATCAAAAGACTTCACGAAACAAAAAAGATTACTGTTATTTTAGTTTCGCACAGTATGGAAGATATGGCGAGATATGCATCAAGTCTTGTTGTTATGCATAAAGGAAAAATCGCTTTGACAGGAAC
>JAZRDC010000114.1:0-1635 GCA_045660065.1 Clostridia bacterium | reverse complement strand
ACGCCTGTTTCATGCTCAACCTTGGCGGCATAGAAAACTGCAATTAGAACTAAAACCGTAGAAACTGCTGTAAGTGTGATTGCAATTGCAGGATTTATGATTTCCTCTTCTGCAAGAATAGAACTTATAACAAGCAAAATGATACTAATCACTACACCGATAACTGATATTATTATTTTTCTTTTATTGTTCATTTTATCACCTCATAAGGCCAATCAATGATTCCCCCGAACTCTTTTACATTGGTGTAACCGAGTTTTGCAAGACTTTCAGATGCGATTTTGCTTCGTCTGCCGCTGCGGCAATATACAAGGATAAGTTTATCCTTATCAGGTAACATTTCTTCTGCTTTGTTTTCAATTTCGGTATATGGAATCAGGATTGCACCTTTGATATGTCCCTCGTCAAACTCGTCCTGTTCTCTTGTATCTAAAATGATATGTTCCTCGCCTGAATCCATTATCTTTTTGGCTTCCTCTGCCGTGATTTGTTGATACATCGTTTTTTCTCCTTTTTCGCTAACCAATATTGCGGTCGGTCCGTCTGCACCGCCTATAATTCCGACACTTGTAGCATCTCCGCAAGCGGTAAGTAAGATGCAGAGAATAGCTGATATAATGCATAATAATTTTTTCATATGGGTTACCTCTATATTTCAAGTTCAAATAACCCATGTGTATTGCAGTAATAATACATCTTTCCGCCACGCATTTGCGGAAAGCGTAGTTCTCCGCCTTGCTCCGGATAGAGCCTTATGCTGAGCACTCTGTCAAAGCGAACATAAGAAATAAAAGAAATATAGTGTTCCTTTGTCATAGGATGCGAAAATGTGATATAAAAATCATCTTCGATCTTTTCAACATTTAATTTATGTGCTTCGTCAGCCTCTTTTCCCACGAGAGATGAAAGTTTTGTCCCACAGCACACAATTTCAGCATTTCCTGCACCTGTGAGTATATTTCCACACTTTTCGCAAACATAAAATTTTGTATTCTTCATATTTTGAGCCTCCGATTTTATTTTGGTATTTCACCTTTTATACCTCATTGCAAACCTTTATAATTTTGTCTGCTGCACCTTTTGCTCCCGAAGAGTTTTTAAACCCTTCAGCAATTTTCTTGGCATTTTCTTTATAGGTGCTGTCACCGAATATTTTATTTACTGCACTCAAAACGGATGCCCCGTCTAATTTATCAAGTTTTATACCTGCGTTAAGCTGTGATACTCGCTCGGCAACACCTTTTTGTTCCGAGGTCTGTGGTAGCATTACAAGCGGAACCTCAAAATATAAACTTTCACTGACACTATTCATTCCACAGTGTGACACAAATACATCAGCTTTTTCTAAAACGGCAATTTGGTCAACATGTGAATAAACCGATATGTTTTCAGGGAGCTTTCCAAAGTCCTGGGTAGACACCAGATTACCAACAGACATTATCACTTGATAATCTGTATTTCTAAAGGCGGATATACAGTTTTTGTAAAAAGGCATCATATCATTATTGACAGTTCCCATTGATATATAAATCAGTTTATCCCTCTTTTTTTCAACTTCTTCGGTTGCTGGACGAATTGAAGGCCCGACAAATGCGAACTTTTCCGAAAAAGTCTCTGAACATGGTTGAAACTGGG
>JAZRDC010000113.1:0-11261 GCA_045660065.1 Clostridia bacterium | reverse complement strand
TTTTCTTTGTTTGTAAAAGTTTTAAATAAGTTTACGAATATATTCGTAAAACACTTGACATTTACGAACACTTGTGGTATAATATATACATAATCACAAAGGAGGTTTACAAACAATGGAAACACGTACATACTATTATGCAAGGGTGTCAAGCAAGGAACAAAACCTTGACAGACAGATTGAGGCTTTTAAGGCTCTTGGAGCAGACGAGCGGGACATTATCACCGACAAAGAAAGTGGCAAGGACTTGAACAGAACAGGCTACACCGCATTAAAAAATGCAATGCTCCGCAAGGGTGATACACTTATTGTAAAATCCCTTGACCGTCTATCAAGAAATAAAACAGACATCAAAAACGAATTGCAATTTTTTAAGGACAACGGCATACGTCTGAAAGTCATTGACTTACCTACAACAATGATGGACTTGCCGCAAGGTCAAGAATGGGTTTTTGAAATGGTAAACAACATCTTGATTGAGGTACTCGGCACTATTGCAGAACAGGAAAGAAAAACAATCAAAGCAAGACAATCAGAGGGCATTGCGGCGCCAAAGAAGAACGGCAAGAAATTAGGACGTCCCGCACTCACCTATCCCGACAATTGGAAAAAGGTGTATGCGGATTGGAAAGACGGAAAGATTACCGCAAAGGTGGCAATGGAATTAACCGACACCAAAAGAACAAGTTTTTATAAATTAGTAAATAGTATGAATTAAAACAATCAAATTTAAGTACGTTGTTTTCGATGTGAGATTATAAAGAGTGCCGAAACTCGGCACTCAATGGGGTTCAAGAGGCCGAGAGTTCAAGTCTCTCCACTCAGACCAAAAAAACGGAGCGGAATATTCCGCTCCGTTTTTTATTACACTCTTTTATATTTGGGTATCAGCAAACGTGTTCCTTTTTTGATTTCATTTTCTGAAATTTCATTAATTTTGGTAATAGCATCAATTGTTGTGAAATACTTTTTTGCAATATCCCATAAAGTTTCGTTTTCCTGGACAAAACACACAGTTATGGATGCGGTTTCAGGTACCTGACAGATTTCAGTGCTTTTTACATCTGTAATCACCTGCACCGACTCTGTTCCATATACCACACCACAAATTTTAAGATTAACTCTCAAATCTATGCTGTTATCAGAACTTAAAGCATATGATGAACCTGTAACTTCTGCAACAAATTCACCCGTAGGTGTTCTGAAGTTTTCACAATCAAACTCCTTCGAAAATTCTATTTCATTTTTCAGGCAATAGATTGGAGTCTCCTCATTTTTTGTTACATATAACACATAGTTATCCACCACACCATTTAACTGGACTTTTCCTTGTTTTGCTGATACATTGTCAATATATGCTTTGGAAAACACATCATATACTCTTTCAACCAACGGGGCATCATTCTCTACAGAAATAGTAGTTTTTAACGCATCATCATAGTTTACATCTGAAATTTTTATTGGTATATCAACACTCGAGGTCGTTAATTCCAGATTCTTTTCCATCGAATAGCAATCAGCAACTGCCAAACACTTCGTATCCCTCAAGGTGAAAATATCAACATTTAAGATACTCTTTGTTTCAACTCCGCGTATTTCTCCACCTGAACTTTCCTCGCAATTATATTCACAAAACTTTGTTTCAATTTTTGTATTACATATATCTTCTGCTTTAACACCTTCAATGTCCACAATTTCTGTAAAAGGTGTAACGCGGCTAATTGAAGCAAGTTCCTCATTCACAACATCAACATAAGTACAGGTAAGTTTAACATCGCCTTTGATAATTGCTTTGTTATTAATAAGTTTAACTGTATACTCGTTAACCTTAGTCGTTACGTTCAAAACCTCACCAATTGCAGGTTCTGAATCAGGTACAATAATTTTTTCATTAATTTCTATTTTTTTATTACACCTTGAACTTCTCATCAATAATTCAATATCAGTATTTTTCACCTGCGCAGCACTGTCCTCTATTGCAGATACCATTTCAACGCTGACTGTATTTTTTATTTTCAACATTGCTTCTACAATGCTCTTTACCGAAAACTTTCTTCCATTAATTATCTTGTAATTTACAGACAGGATATCTGTGTTTAACACACTTTCCATCTCCTGATTTACACCATTTACTGCAACAATATCTGTAAATGGCACTGTTACTCTTATGCTTTGAATTTTAGAAGTTTCCTCGGGTAAATATATCACATTAAAGTACACATTACCACACAAAAGGATTCTGTCTTTTTGCAAATCGCAAGTTGATGTATCAACATTCGCATCAATTTGCAGTATTTTTCTTATATCTGGCTTGGTATCAGGCACAATTACATCTAATGCTACATCAATCTGTGTACTTTTTTCTGCAACATTTTCTATCCAAGAAAGTTTTTCTTTTTTAATTTCCATATGTATTGCTCCTTTTCTTTTTTATAATATTATAAAAAGCAACGTTAAAATATTCCGCTTTTGAATATTTTTTCAGGAAACATCAATAATATTTCTATGAATAAATTTCTGAAACTTTTCAAAACACAACATAAAAAATTAAATATTAATCATACAAACTCTCCTTCAAAAAACACAAGTAAGAGTTGTCAATCACTATGCGTTACAGGAAATTATGAAGAAGATTTAAATAACATCAAAGATTACTTTAATTTCGGGATCAGTGCTGATATAAAAATCCGCAATTTCAAAATCGGCAATGAAAATGCATTTATCCTATTTATAGAAGGAATGGTAAATACCGCACTAATTGATGACAACATACTATCACCACTGATGTTATTATCAGAAGAATCACCAACAAAAGATATTCTTTTAAACACCATAGTAACACACAATCAAGCGATATGCCAGAACGACTTTACAAAAATTGCAGAAAGTGTAAATTTTGGCGATTGTGCAATATTTGTAAACAAAGTTACCACTGCGATTATCTGTGATGTGAAAACCTGGGACAGACGCGGCATTGACGCACCATTAACAGATACTGTAATCATTGGCCCTCACGAAGGGTTTAATGAAAATTTCAAAATCAACACCGCATTAGTAAGGAAAATAATCAGAGACCAAAATTTAATTATAGAGAATCTCACTGTCGGAACACGAAGCAAAACACCTTGTGCATTTATGTATATGAAAAACATAGTCTGTGATGCATACGTAGATGAACTAAAAAAAAGGATACAAGAAATAGATATAGATTACATTTATCAGGTAAGTGAACTGGAACAATTTATCGAAGACAACACCTTTTCCCTTATTCCGCAGATGCTAAAAACTGAACGCCCCGACAAAACTGCAGAATCACTAATAGAAGGCAAAATTGCAATCATTATGCAAGGAAGCCCCTTTGCATTATTGCTTCCAATTACTGCTGCAGAATTGTTTACAACACCCGAAGACAGATATCTTCGTTTTCCATACGCTAATTTCGTACGGTTTATCCGAAATATTGGAATGTTGGCTTCCTTTTTACTACCTGCATTTTATCTGTCAATTGTTAACTTCCATCATGAGATGATACCAACTGAACTTTTGTTTGCAATAGAAGCAACACGCGAAGCCATACCTTTTTCTGCATTTGTGGAATTAATAATAATGGAACTGTCATTCGACTTAATTAAAGAAGCGAGTATTCGTGTTCCCTCTCCCATTGGTTCTACTTTAGGGATAATTGGTGGGCTAATTATTGGTCAGGCTGCAGTTAGTGCTAATATTGTAAGCCCTATTACAATCATTATTGTTGCTTTAGCAGGAATTGGTGCTTACGCAATTCCTGATTACTCTGCATCCTTCGGACTGCGCATCGCAAGATATATTTTTACTATTTTAGCATCAATTCTTGGATTTATTGGTGTAAGTTTAGGATTGTTTATCGGGGTGTGTTGCTTATCAAACACAAAATCACTCAAAACATCTATTTTAGAACCTTTTGGGAATCCACGAAAAGAAAATCCATTAAGATACTTTTTCTCCTATCCTATATGGAAAAAAGAATTCAGACATGCTTATCTCAAAGCAAAACATAAGCGTGTTCAGCCTGATATAAGCAGAAAGTGGGTGAAATAATTTGTCTGATACAACCTTAACTGAAAAAGAGGCTACCAATCTTGTTGTTAATCTGGTATGCAACAAATTATTCATTCTCGCACCACTTTATTTTAAACAAATCAGCGGATTTTCTGCTTTTATTACTACAACCTTTGTTTTTGCTATTACTTTTTTGGTTTGGAAATTTTACTGTAATTTCTCTGCTAAACCAATCTATGCACTTATTTACAATCCATTATTAAAAAAATTTTTTATCGCATTTATTGTGATAATTTGTGCACTTATAACTGCTGTAACAATTAATCAATACAGCCTCGAGATTAAAGCAACAGTTTTGCATAAAACACCACTTGGTATTATTACTTTTATATTTCTCACAGTAATGTTGCTTTCCATAAAATTTAAATTAAAAAGCATCGGCACAGTAAGTGTAATATTTGTTCCTGCGATATATTTTGTGGCTTTAACTTTAATAATTATTTCTGTTAATAAAAATGATTTGTATAATCTCTTTCCTGTTATTGATACAAGCAATAACACTATATTAAAAAAAGCATTGCTGATGTTGTCAATGCTTTTCGAGTTTATATTTTTATATTTTCTCCCTGATTTTTTGCAAAATGCTTCAAAAACTCCTGAAGTTGGAAATCGCATAATTTTCAGAAGTTATGTTAATTATCTGATTATAAGCATAATTTTTTCAATCGTTTTACCGGAATTTGCAAACGGAAATACTGAACCTTTTTTTAAAATTGTCAAACAGGCTCATTTAGTGAATTCCAACGTAAGATTAGATTCAATATTTCTGATATTATATTGTATTTCCGCTTTCATATATATTTCAGCAATGCTTTTATTTGTATTCAGAATTACCGGCAATACATTTAAAAAATTAGCGGCATTTTCTATTAAAATAATATGTATTTTATTAATTTTCACTGTTACTCTACTCTCAGCAGCATCAGAATTTATTTTTGGAATTATAAGCAAATACTATTTTATATTATGTTTAATTACTTTTATATTACCAATTGTTATAATGATTATGAATAAGGTGTTAAAATGCAAATCAAAAGAATAATTTTTGTTACATTTTTCGCAACTTTAGTTTTAATACTTTCATCTTGTTATGATTCAACAGAAGTTGATGATATGGTGTATGTTCTTGCAATCGGAATTGAAGAAACGGGTAATTCAGATATTCAATATACATTTCAGGCTGCTGTTCCGTTAAATATCAGTAGTGGTGTTGAAACAGGGTTTGCAGAATCAGAAGAAAAAACCACTGTACAAAATATTTCAGTTAAAGCCAAAGACTTGTTTTCTGCACTTGAAGTTGCTAACACCAAATTAGCAAAGGAAGTAAATATTTCACACTGTAAAATTATATTATTTCCACAAAATTCAAGCGCACCACTACTTAAGAGCACTATTACCGGCGTAAATAACTATAACGAATTCAGTCCTGATACGCAGGTAGCATTCTGTGAAGGTAAAGTAGTTGACTACCTTGACCATATATCTTCACCTTTTGAAAAAAATCCTGCAAGGTATTACGATATATTTTTTGATAAAAAGTTTTCCTTGCAATCGTTCAGTACTTCAATAAACGATTTTGAAAAAAGTAAAATTTTAGCAATACCTTTATATGATGAAAATAATTCTGCCAAAGCATCAATAATAAGCAACTATAAAAATATTGCAACGCTGTCTGAAAATGAAACCTTTGCATTAAATTCCATTACAGGTAGATTGAATAATGGATATTTTTCACTTGAAAATGGTAAAATATCAGCAGTAATAGACAGGGCACACTCACCTAAAATAAAGGTTGAAATTAAAAACTCTGTTGCAAATTTCAAAATCGTATTAAATTTTCAGGGAAAAATATTTACTAATTCTCCCGATGACGAAAAATACAAAGAAAAAACCGAAGAATATATAAAAAATCTATGTCTGAATTTATTGAAAAACAGCGCAATGCATAATAAAGATATTGCAGGTTTAATTAAGGTTTCACGGTCAAAATTCTTTACAGTTAAATCATATGAAAATTTTGACTGGGAAAATAATTTCAAAAATTCACAATTTAATGTTATAGTAAATTTTCAGGTAATAAATTAAAAGAGAAAAAGGTTATCTCCTTTTTCTCTTTTGGTTTTAAATATTGGTTTCTTTACTTCTCATCAAAGCACTGAGTTCCTGCATAAAAGTGTCAATATCTTTAAACTGACGGTATACTGAAGCAAAACGAACATATGCCACTTCATCAATTTTCTTCAAAGCATCCATAACTTTCTGTCCGATTTCCTTTGTTGAAATTTCCTTATCAAGAGTGCTGAAAATTTCGTTTTCAATGTTATCAACAATATTCTGAAGTTGTTCCATTGTTACAGGTCTTTTTTCACAAGCACGCATTATACCATTAAGAAGTTTCTGTGAATCAAACATCTCTCGGGATTTATCCTTTTTAATTACACGCAAAGGAATACTTTCAATTTTTTCATATGTAGTAAACCTTTTTTCACATTCAATACATTCCCTGCGACGCCTGATAATAGTACCTTCATCAGTTGGTCTTGAATCAATAACTTTACTTTCTGCGCTTCCGCAAAACGGACATTTCATAAGTACACCTCATTTATCGGTCTTTTTATATATTTTACCAAAAAATTTTGTTTAAATCAATATATTTTAATAAATTTAAAGAAAAAACTTGTAATTTTTGCATTTTTATTATATAATTATTGGGTATATTATGAGTTATGGAGGAACACAAATGGAAGGCATTGAAAACAATGTAAAAGAATTATCTGAAATTTTACAGGTAAGACGCGATAAATTATCTGAACTCCAGAGTGAAAATCGCGATCCTTTTGAAATTACAAAATATAACAGAACACACACTTCTAAAGATATTTCTGAAAATTGCACATCAGAAGAACGCACTATCGAAGTAAGAGGTGAACAAAAGCAGGTTACCGCTCTTATTTCTCCTTTAGATGGTCAGAATGTTACTGTTGCAGGAAGAATTATGTCAAAGCGCGGTATGGGTAAAGTAGGTTTTGCTCACATTGCTGACCCTGATGGTCAGATTCAGCTTTTTGTTAAAAAAGACATTCTTGGCGAAGATGAATACAACAGATTTAAAAAATTAGATATTGGTGATATCATTGGCGCAGAAGGTGAAGTTTTCACAACACAGACAGGTGAACTTTCTGTCAGAGTTAACAAAATTACACTTTTGTCAAAATCACTTATGCCATTACCTGAAAAATTCCACGGTATGACAAATACTGATTTGCGTTACAGACAACGTTATGTTGACTTAATTATGAACAGAGATGTTAAAGACACATTTATCAAACGTTCAAAAATCATTTCAACTATCCGTAGTTACTTAAATAATCAAGGCTTTTTAGAAGTAGAAACACCAATGCTCGTTTCTAACGCAGGTGGTGCTGCTGCCCGTCCGTTTGAAACACACTTTAATGCATTGGACGAAGATTTCAAACTTAGAATTTCTTTGGAACTCTACTTAAAGAGACTTATTGTTGGTGGTCTTGAAAAAGTTTATGAAATCGGTAGAGTATTCAGAAATGAAGGATTAGATACCAGACACAATCCAGAATTTACTCTTATGGAACTTTACCAGGCATATACAGATTACCACGGTATGATGGATTTAACAGAAAATCTTTATCGCCATGTTGCAAATGAAGTTTTGGGCACAACAAAAATTTCATACAATGGTATTGAAATGGATTTAGGCAAACCATTTGAAAGAATTACAATGGTTGATGCAGTTAAAAAATACGCAGGCGTTGACTTTAATGAAATTAAAACTTTAGAAGAAGCACGTGCCGCTGCTGATGCACATCATGTTGAATACGAAGAAATTCACAAAAAGGGTGATATTCTCAACTTATTCTTTGAAGATTATGTTGAAGAACATCTTATTCAACCAACATTTGTTATGGATCACCCTATCGAAATTTCACCGCTTACCAAGAAGAAACCTGGTAACCCTGATTATGTTGAACGTTTTGAATTCTTCATGAACGGTTGGGAAATGGCAAATGCATACTCAGAACTTAATGACCCAATCGACCAGAGAGAACGCTTCAAAGCACAAGAAGAACTTTTGGCTATGGGTAACGACGAAGCAAACACAACAGACGAAGACTTTATGAATGCTTTGGAAATCGGTATGCCTCCAACAGGCGGTATCCGTTTCGGTATTGATCGTATGTGTATGCTCCTCACCGACTCTGCTGCTATCAGAGACGTGCTCTTATTCCCAACAATGAAGCCACTTGATAAATAAAATGGCTTAAAACGGGCTATTTTAAGTATTTTGCAAGGTTGCTTTTATTCGGCATTGTTAAGACTATTGAAGAGAACCTTATAACAAATCATCAGGACATTATCACTATTATTTGGTGATAGTGTCCTTTTTGTTTGCCTAAAATAAATTTATCAAAAATAATAAATAAAAATTATTGTATTTAGTATGAGATAATGGTATAATAAAGATGCCAAACAAAACTTAATAATTGCAATTTGAGCGTATATTTTTAACTTTTGGTAAAAATGTATAGGCTCTGTTTCTATATGCTTATAATTGCAATGTGGAAGTTTTGTTTGGCGACAATCAGGGCTGTATATATTTTTCGTGCGTGGCTCTGATTGCCGCGCACTTTTTTAATTTGAAACAGAAAGGAGTGAGAAAAATAACAATTCAAAAAGTGCTTAATTATAATTATGGAGGAATTATTATGAAAAAAGTTGTTATTTTGTTAATTGCCTTAGCCGTTGTCGTTACACCTTTCGGTGCACTTGCCAACAAATTGAGTAATGAGCAACTTTCAGAATTGGCTCAATTAGAAATTTTAGTTGGTGATGACACTGGGAATCTCAGGCTGAGTGATAATATAACAATAGCCGAAGCATCAAAAATAGTAACATCAGCCATGGGTGTAAAAAATGATTATACTCATATATGTTCAAAAAGTGAACATATTTTCGTGCCTGCAGATCATTGGGCACACTACTATATTCTCACTGCTGCAACTATCGGCTATATCCCACAGGAATTTCAATCTGAATTTTATCCCAACGCAGAAATAAACGGTAAAACTGCTCTTATAATGGTTATGAAACTGGCGGGGTATAATCTTCCCTTTGAGGAAATTTCTGATTATGCTAAGAAATACAGTCTAATAGACAACCACTTCGACTTTAATAAATCTGTAACTCGTGAAGAATTTGCAACATTGTTGGAAAAAGTATTCGATATTCCAGCGAGAATTCTGGAGAGTTATGATGCTAAATTAGGTGCACAATATATTATCGCAGATGGTACATATGGAAAACCTTATCACACCTACAGATTGCATTATATTAACAATTGGTTAGCCTCAATAGCAGACAATAACTGAAATACTAAAAAATACTTTCAAATTACCAAGAATTGTCACAAAGTTATGACTGCTGATAAAACAAATATCCACCCGTGTATAAAGTGAAACTAATTTTGTTCACCATAAACGGGTGGATATTTTTTAATTATTACACAGTTTTAAATTATTCAAATTCTCCTACAACGCAGACTTGTTTATCAGTTGTCTGAAGGTGGACGTAATAACCGGTATTTGTTTTTTGTACGCATACCTCAAGTTCGTCTCCAAGGTATGTTGCTTTTTTATAAAGAATTCTCATAAATGAAAATTCATATTCATAAGGCAGAGCATCCATTAACAAATCTGCCGCTTTTTGATTGTTAAGATGCTTGTTAGTATCAATATCTTTATTTGATACCCTGATGGTATACATAACTTCTGCACCATCTATAATTTCAGGTTTTTTATAATCAAAAAAACTATCATTAAAATCGTGCAAAGTATAGCAACTATGCATTTCTTCAGGAATTTTGGAAACTCGCATTTTTTCTGTATTGAATATAAACCAGTTAGCAATTGTCTTAGCAACAACTTCCCCATCCTGTTTTAAAATGCAACCTCTTTCTGACACCACACCTTTAAGTCTTTGAACAGCAGTTTCCACGGTAATTGGTTTTAAAATTTTAATGGGCTTTACAAAATGAACATTAATCCCCTGCATAAGCCACGCCATATTTATCTCGCGCATTTTTTGAATACTATATCCGCAATGATCTGCTTCTTTTGTGGAAATATCCTGAACGATATCTAATACAGTCCCCTTTTTGATTTCCTCAAAGTTTTTAAAATCTCCATAACGAGTTTCATAAGTATAAGTAAACATAATAACACCTAAATTCATATATAATGTTAAGAATTTTAGCACACATATGCTCTAAAGTCAATTTATACTACAAAATTAGGATGTTTTTATACTAAAAAAAGCACCGAAGTAAACTTCAGTGCTTTAAATTTATTTTTTTATAATTGAAAATTCAAAATGAATTTTTTTATCATTTAACTGATACTGATTTCTAAGACGTCTTCCGCAACTATCCGAACCAATACCGCTCACTTTATAATCAATTCTGAAATGTGTATTTGCACTTTTTTCAAGCTCGTAATTATGTGCTTTTTGTGTCAGTTCACAAGAAGAATACTCTGAAACATTAAATTCGAAACCTTTTTGTGAAACAAACTCAAAACCACCTATGCTCAGATATTTTGTATTATAATGATTTCCATGTTCCTGAGGTTTAATATAATCAACATACTCTTTTTGAGCGTCGCTTTCATACATTCCCATTTTAGAACCGTGATGCATATCAACATATGATTCAAAAGGACCGTAACCAAAATACTCAAAGTTCTTTTCTGAAGTTTGGGCTTCAAATCCTAAGCGTGGCAAGAATGTTTTCTTGTCATCAAAAAGACCATCTAAAGTAACATCTATTCTGCCGTCAGCACCAAAGGTGTATTTGGCGGTATAATCCAAAAACTTAACACGTGAAACAGTTGCAAGAGCTCCTTTGACAATAATTGTATTACCGTTTATTTCAGTTTCATAAACCTTACTGTAGAGTCTGTCATATTTTTCTGCATACCAGTCAAGTTTAACTTTTCTGTCATTATCAGTAGGCGCACGCCAAATTGAAAGTTTAAGCGGTGTTTTTAATAAATCGTCAAGTTTTTCTATATATCCGTAATGTGTGTTGAAGATATATTCAAAGCCATTTCCTTTGATTGTAGCAAACTCTTTAT
>JAZRDC010000112.1:0-35563 GCA_045660065.1 Clostridia bacterium | reverse complement strand
AGGATTTTTAACAACAGATGTATTTTTGTATGTTATCCAACTTGGTGCAATACTTGCAATTGCAACACTTTATTTTAAGAAGTTAAACCCATTCTCCCCATCTAAAACAAAGGAAGAAAAAAGAGGCACATGGGATATGTGGTTTAAAGTAATTGTTGCCTGCGTACCTGCGGCGGTAATTGGGCTTTTACTTAACGATTTTATGGAAAATTTTGAAACACCTTATGTTATAAGCGCGGCACTCATCATTTATGGTATTTTGTTTATGGTAATTGAAAATAAAAACAAAACTGCCTCAATTACAGAATTAAATCAGATGAGTTACAAAACCGCAATTTTGATTGGTCTTTTCCAGGTGCTTTCAATTATCCCCGGAACATCACGCTCAGGTTCTACAATTTTAGGTGCAATGCTCCTTGGTTGCTCAAGAACATTATCTGCAGAGTTTTCATTCTTTTTGGCAATTCCTGTTATGTTCGGCGTAAGTTTTTTAAAACTTGTAACCAACGATTATGTAATGGCAGGGACTGAATGGATGATTTTAATTCTGGCAATGGTAATTGCGTATATTGTATCAATTATTTCTGTAAAATTCCTGACCAATTATGTTAAAAATCACGACTTTAAGGTGTTTGGAAAATACAGAATTGTACTTGGTATAGTTATAATTTTATTCTTTATGATTTTCAGATAATTTTATATTAACAAAGACTCATATGTGTGATACACTCACCTTAAAGAAACACGAAAAAATGGCTTGACGAAGTTATTTAATAAACAAAAAAAGAGACTGTTTCAAACAGTCTCTTTTAGTTTATTAGTATTAATCAGCATTTATAATACAGTCGTAATCAAAAAGTGAAATGATATCGTCTTCGTTGACATCGGGCGGAATTTCAATCTTAAATTTATAATCTGTAGTTCCTGTTTCTGTGCTCTTTTTAATTGAAACTTCACCAACTGTAATATGCATCTGTTTTAATTTTTCTTTTGTGTTTTTCTGGAAATCCTTTTCTTTTACACCTTTAACTCTGAGCACACTGATTTTTGGCATTTTGAGCCATTTTCTGTCCATATGCAGAATAATCTGCGCAAAAAGTACCAACAAAGTTGCGGTAATTCCTATTATGTACATACCTGCGCCAAGTGCCATACCGATACCTGCAGTTGCCCAAATACCTGCCGCTGTTGTAAGTCCGCTGATGGTGTTTTTGTGAACAAAAATCATACCTGCACCCAAAAAACCGACACCGCTGACTATCTGTGCTGCAATTCTTGTAGGATCTGCTACTTTTACACCTTCAGGGAAAATCGGATCATTAAAAGAATACATTGAAACTATCATCATCAATGCTGCTGCCATTGCAACCATAAAGTGAGTTCTTATTCCCGCTCCCTTTGCACGGTTTTTTCTTTCGTAACCTATTATAATACCACATATACCTGCAACAAACATTCTTAATATGTAATGCAAGCCAAATCCATAAATAATATTCAAAATTATATATCCTCCTCTATTTAAAGCATATTAAGATATTTTCAAAAAATGCTTCAAATTATATTTTAGTATTATACAACCTTTTATTACATTTTTCAAGCAAATTCAAATAAAAAAAACATTTTAATTATAAAGCAGTTCAAGGTTGTCTTCTGAATACTCAATTTCCGATGAATACATTCTCACCAAATCTTTCATTTTTTCAAAATCGGCACCTGTTTTTTCGCACATTGCACCTATAAAATAGCAACTCATCAAAGCAAATTTTATTCTTGAATTAAATTCACACTCACTTAAATCAGGATTTAAATGGCGGAACACAAAATATACTGCAAGTTGCTCAAAGAAAATTTGAAATTTATTAAAAATTTCGCCTTTGAAATTATATTCTTTAATATTATTTATTTCATCTGTCCATTTTTCATCAAGTCGTTCCAATTCCAGATATACTTTGCAAAGATTGTCTAAATTAAATTTAAATTCACCAAGCGTATTAAATCTTTCAGTTATGCTTTTACTTCTGTCCTGCAAAATATCAAAAATCTTTTGTCTTTTTTGAAAAAATGTCTTTTCTTTTTCAGTAACTTTTATATCGCCCGGCAAATTAATTTCAAACTTTTCGGTTTCTGACAGTATAATTATCACCGCTTCTTCGCAACAAAGTCCAAGACCTGTTTCAGTAAATGAGGAATAAAAATTTGAAAACCTTGGGTGAAGATAGCATATATCGGAAATTGCACCGTCTCCGCACTCTATAATAATATCGCACAAGCCTTTTTCGTTTAAAAAGGGGCATCGTTCATCTTTGGTCAATTTAAAATGAGGTATATCTCCTTCGATATTGTTTCTTATTTTCTCACCAAAAGGGGTGTTTATGGAATTATAAATATCCATAGTATCATCATCTATATCTATTTCCCACCCTATGCAACAACTATGTTTGCACTTATCTGCAATACACTTGAATTTACTATAATAATTCGGAAATACTTCTGTCAATTTCTTCACCTCGTTTGTTTAATTATACTAAAAAATATAATTTTAGTCAATGAACGCCATATTGTAATTTTTAAAATTTTGTGATACACTTTAATCAAGAGGTGAATATTATGGCAACCATTTTAAACGAAAACAAGCAGTATCATATTAACGTTACAAAAGACGATGTTGGTCAATATGTCGTTTTGTGCGGAGACCCCGGAAGAGTTCCTGAAATCGCAAAACACTTTGACAATGCAAAGCAAATGTCATATAACCGTGAATATAATGTATATACAGGATATCTGGATGGCGTTAAAGTTTCTGCGGTATCCACAGGCATTGGCGGACCATCTTCTGCTATTGCAGTTGAAGAACTAATCAAGTGCGGCGGACACACCTTTATAAGAGTCGGTACAAGCGGCGGAATTAAAATGGATGTTGCAGGTGGTGATTTAGTGATTGCATCTGCGGCAATAAGAAGTGAAGGCACAAGCAAGGAATATCTGCCTGACGAATACCCTGCCGTTGCAGATTTTGCTGTTACCGAAGCATTAAAAAATTCCGCAGAAAAATTATGCACAAAGGAAGAATATAACCGATACCACGTTGGCGTAGTCCACTCAAAAGACTCATTTTATGGTGAAACTAATCCTGAAGATATGCCTGTTGACTATATGCTTTTAAACAAGTGGAATGCTTATGTAAAGGCAGGCTGTTTAACCTCTGAAATGGAATGCAGTGCAATCTACTCTGTTGCACTTGCAAGAGGTGTTCGTGCCGGGGCGGTGCTCACTGTTTTGTGGAATGTTGAAAGAAGTAAACAAAATCTTCCCGACAACATAGTCCAAAGCAGTGAAAAAGCCATAATCTGCGCAATAGACGCTATGAAAATTTTAATAAAAAATGACTGCAGCAGCATTTAGCATCATTTATAAGTAAGAAAAAAGGACTGTTACCAGTCCTTTTTTTATTTATATATATAAAATCCTTTGCCTTTGATTTTCTGCGATTCTGAAAAAACGATAAATGCGTGAGGATCAATAGCAAGTATTTTTTTCTGAAATGCTCTGATTTCACTTTCTTTCAATGCGCAGAAAAGCATATCCTTTTCGGCATTTGTGTATGCGCCTTTTACGTCAATCATTGTAACTCCTCTTGGTGATGTGGAAACAAGTTTTTCTGAAATTTCTTCACCTTTATCGGTAATTACAAATGCAATTTTTGAAACGTTGAGCATACTGATAACATAATCAATAGCATAACTTGATATCAAAAGTGTAAGAACACCTAAAAGCACAAGTTCAACATCTTTAAATACTATAAGTGATACAAGTATAATTACTCCATCAACAAACAAAAGCATTTTTCCGATTGGTACGCTTTTAAACTTACTCTGGATAATTCTTCCTATAATATCTGTTCCGCCTGTTGACGCTCCCGCCGCAAAAGCAAGTCCGATACCTATTCCGTAAAGTGCTCCACCGAAAATCACCGCCAGAATAAGGTTTTCAGTATAAATCGGGAAGTAAGTAAACACCTGCGTAAAAAGTGACAAAAGCGAAATGCCTATCAAAGTTTTTAATATAAATTCTTTTCCTAAAACTTTCAAACCTAAAAGCAAAAACAAAATATTAATAAAGAAAAAACTTATACCGGGCTGTATTCCAAAAGTATGAAAAAGAATTGTAGATATACCTGATGCTCCTCCACCTACGATTTTATTAGGTGTTAAAAATGAGCCTATTGCAAAACCCGTTAACATTACGCCAAATATTGTAAACAGCGCCGATGTCCTTTTTTTCATTAAATTTCCCCCTGAAACTTATTTAATTAGTAAAAATCAATTACTTAATGATTATACCACAAAAATTACGGTTTTTCAACAATTTCGCACATATTTGTTACATTTTTATATTTAAACGTGCTTTTGTATTCTGCAGGAGTAATATTAAAATGTTTTTTATACAGTCTGTAAAAATTAGAATAGTTATGAAAGCCCGCTAAATAAGATGCTTCATTAACAGAAACACCTCTTTGAATATTCTGGTTTACAAATAACAATCTTTTCAACACCACATATTCCCACAAAGATATTCCCACAAATTCTTTGAACATATGGTCAAGATGAAATTTGCTCACCGAAACCTTTTTTGCTATTTCAGAGCAATTGATATCTTCCGAAAAATGCCCGTCTATATATTTTATAGTTTCTGAAATAACGGGGTTTTCATCCACACAAAATACAGGTGATAAATTTGTTCTTGGAAGTACATCGGACAGTTGATACAAAAGTTCTGTGATTTTGCAATTCAATAAAACTTTATTTTTTGTACTTTTGTTCTGTGCTAAGGTTAATATTTGTTCAAACAAAGAATGTAAGCCAAAATTGTCTGAAACATCAGACGGTATAACATTCCCTGCTCCCTCTTTACGATTTTCAAAAAAATCATACAACTCTTTGCATGATGAACAAAACTCATTAAAAAACGACTTGTTTATACAGACAGACACTCTTTCGTGATAACTATTTTCAACAATTTCGCATTTGTGTATTTCTTTAGGATTCATAATTACCACATTACCTGAGGTTAAATTATACTGATTTCCGCTTATTTTAATATTTCCCGAACAACACAAGAAATAACTTATTGTATAATTTGTGTCATAATGCAACATCTGTTCGTAGGTAGACCTGTATTTGCCTTTTCCGTAATAAATGCAAAAATCTGCATTTTTTTCTACGCACATTTTGATATAATCATTCATCGCAATCCTCCTGAACACTTAACAAGATTATACATCTTATACGCAAAATTGTCAATTGTATATATTATTTATTATGTTATGATATATTTAGAAATATATAAAACGAGGTGTAATATGGTTAAATTTTTAATAATAAGACACGGCTTTAGTATGGGAAACAAAGAAAAAAGATTTTCAGGTCAAATGGATGTTGCTTTGGACGATATCGGACAGGCTCAGGCAAAATCCATTGCCAAGTATATTGCTGAAAATTTCAAGGTAGGTGCCATTTACTCAAGTGATTTAATCCGTGCATACGATACAGTAAAACCTCTTGCCGATGCATTAAATATTCCTGTAAACAAACTCTTCACCCTGCGCGAAGTTGATGTTGGTGATTGGGAAGGCAAACTTATTGAAGATGTTAAAAAAGAATTTCCCGTAAGTTTTGAACTATATAGAACAAATCCGGGGGTTTCCAGATTTGACGGTGGAGAAAGTTACGCCGATGCAATGGAGCGTGGAAAACTGACATTTGAAAAAATTGCAGAATTAAATCAGGGAAAAACTGTTGTAATTGCAACTCACGGCGGAATTATACGCACACTTCGTGCCGCTTGGACAAACACCACACTTGAAAATATCAAAGCTATTCCCCATGTTCCCAATGCATCAATTACCATTGCAGAATATGACAGTGGCAAAGCAAACCTTACCACAATAGGTTACACCGGACATCTTGAAAACAAAACAACAGAGGAGGGTGTTAAATAATGGAATACATTTTTCTTGTTTTAGCAATGACTTCATCTGCAATGTTAAGCATTATGAGTTCACTGTTTGGAAGATACTCAGACAACAAAAAAAATACTTCGTTTCTGTATTCTGCAGTTGTTACTTTTTCTGCCTTTATCGCCTGGGGTATCATATGCCTTTCTGAATCAGGCATAAACCTGAAAGTTTTTAAATATTCAATCATTTATGGCATATCTTATACTGTAGCAATGATTGGAATGTTCAAGGCATATCAGGCAGGATCTGTATCCCTTACCGCCTTTGTAAAACAACTGTCTTTAATCGCAGTTGCTTTGTGGGGATTTGTTTTCTGGAACAATCCTCTCAGCGCAACCATATTATCAGGCATTATTTTAATAATACTTGCACTTTATCTTTGCTTCAAACCTGAAAAAGGAAGCAAAAACACATCAGTTTCATTAAAATGGCTTTTGTATGCCGCAATGCTTTTAGTTGGAAATGCAGGTTGTTCCATTATACAAAAATACCAGCAACTGGAATTTGACGGAAAATTTGGAAATTCAATGATGTTTTTTGCATCTGCTATTGCGTTTTTGATTTCTCTTACACTATATTTAAAGGATGACGGTTGCAAAATAAAAGAAATAAAAAAAGGACTTCTTATTTGTCCTGCAATTGGCGGAATAAGCAGTGCCGCACTTAATTTATTTATACTACTATTGCTCTCTTCCCCACTTTCAGAAAGCATAATCTTCCCCGGCATTGCAGTTGGCGGATTAGTAATAACAATGATATTTTCAGTAATTGTTTACAAAGAAACCTTGCGTTTTCATCAATGGTGCGGACTTTTCGTGGGAACGATTGCACTGATTCTTTTAAATCTTTAAATTATATAACAAAAAAGCCACCTTTAAAGGTGGCTTAATTTTTTTGAATTATAAGCTGTTTTTAGCAGTTTCAACCAATGATGCAAATGCAGCAGGATCGTTAACTGCGAGGTCTGCCAATACTTTTCTGTTAAGAGTGATACCAGCTTTTTTAAGACCATTCATGAATTTTGAATATGAAATATCGTTCATTCTTGCAGCAGCGTTGATTCTTGTAATCCAGAGATTTCTGAAGTTTCTCTTCTTCTGCTTTCTTCCGATATATGCATATACTAATGATTTCATTACTGCTTCGTTAGCAGTTCTGAACTGTTTGCTTTTCGCTCCTCTGTAGCCTTTAGCAAGTTTTAAGATTTTTTTATGACGCTGTCTAGTTGTTACAGCACCTTTAACACGAGCCATTTATATTACCTCCTGAATTTTTCTGATAAGTTTTATTTGTAAGGAATCAACTTTTTGATTACCTTTGCGTTTGCAGGTGATGCATACGCCATTTTTCTTAATCCTCTTTTTCTCTTTGTTGTCTTCTTTGTCAAAATGTGACTTCTGTAAGCACTGCCTCTTTTAACTTTGCCGTTTTTTGTAAGGCTAAATCTTTTAGCGGCTGCTCTGTGTGTTTTCAATTTAGGCATTTTACAAAACTCCTTTATAAAAATTTGATTAGTTCTTAGGTGTAATAAACATTGACATATTTTTACCTTCAAGTTTAGGTTTTTTATCAATGTTACCAACCTCTTCAAGAGCTTCGGCAAATCTGTCAAGCATAATTTCGCCGGCTTTTGAATAAGCAACTTCTCTACCTCTGAAACGAATTGTAACCTTAACTTTATCTTTCTTACTGAGGAACTTCTTAGCCTGAGAAACTTTTGTATTGAAATCATGTTCATCAGTTGTAGGAGAAAGTCTTACTTCTTTAATGTTAACCACACTCTGGTTTTTCTTTGCTTCTTTTTCGCGTTTTGCAATTTCAAAACGATATTTACCATAGTCCATGATTTTGCAAACCGGTGGAACTGCGTGTGGAGCAATTTTAACAAGGTCAAGATTTTTCTGAAGAGCGAGGTTTAACGCCTCTTTCGCTGACATAACGCCAAGCTGACCGCCCTCAGAGTCGATGACTCTTACTTCCTTATCTCGTATCTGCTCATTTAACATTACTTCTTGTTTCGTAGCTATACAAAACACCTCCAAAATTTAAGTTACAGATTACTTTTCGGTTCAAAAAAAATATAGAGAACCGCAATAAAACAGTTCTCTACCACTAACCTTAGGTATTGACCCCTTCGCCATTTACTTGGGGTGAGAAGTAATCTTCTGCTTTATTAACTATTGTATGATACCATACTTTTTAAACTTTGTCAACACTTTTTTATAATTTTTTTAATTTTGCGGTAATAACCCTGTCATTACCTGACAAATCCTGCAAAAGTGTTATTTCTTCATAACCCTTTTGTGTTAATATTCTATGCACATCTGATGCCTGATTATACCCTATTTCAAATGCCAGAACACCATCTTCTTTCAAGATATTTTTCGCATAGTCTGAAATTTTATTATAAAAATCAAGCCCGTCTTTTCCACCATCTAATGCTATACCCGGTTCGTAGTCTTTTACCACGCTGTCAAGACTTAAAACTACTTCCGTTTCAATGTACGGTGGATTGGAAACAACTATATCATACTTGTGATCATACTTTTCGGAATTTAAAATATCATCTTTATAAAACTCAATTTCCACTCCGTTTTTTTCCGCATTTTTCTTTGCAATTTCAATGGCTTTTTCACTTATATCGCAGGCTCTTACTTTTTTGCAGTTAATATATTTTGCCAGTGATACTGCAATACATCCGCTTCCTGTGCAGATATCAAGTATTTCAGGATTATTAGGTCTTATTTTTAAAATTGTTTCAACTAAAAGTTCGGTGTCTTGTCTTGGAATTAAAACATTTTCGTTTACTTCAAAGTCTAAAGACATAAACTGAACATTTTTTGTTACATACTGACAAGGCATACCTGAAATTCTTTTATCAAGCATTTCATCAAGTGCGGAAATATCAACTTCCTTACTTGGTGTTATTATGATGCTGCTTAAATCGCCTTGCAAAAAATCACTTGTTAAAAAACGGGCGTCTGATTTGTATTCAGCAACTCCGCCGTCTTTTAGTTTGTTTTCTGCATACTTTAAAACATCTTTTAATTTCATTACCATCTGTCCTCTTCAGGATTATCAGTTAAAACTGCTTTCATTGACTCAATTGCAACTTCCAACTGGCTGTCATCAGGTTCGATTGTTGTTATTTTCTGCAGACAAAGCCCAGGATATCCGATAATTTCTGTTAAAATATTATCGTGTCTTCCTGCAAACTTGATAATCTCATATGAAACGCCTGCAACAACAGGTAAAAGTGCTATTCTTGTAAGGCTTCTTATAAGCACATTTTCCCATCTTAAAAATGAGAAGAAAATAATACTTACCACCATTACAATTAAAAGGAAACTTGTTCCGCATCTTGGGTGAAGTCTTGTCATTTTCTTTGCATTTTCAACTGTAAGTTCAAGCCCCGCTTCGTAGCAGGCAATTGTTTTATGCTCTGCCCCATGATACTGGAAAACTCTTTTAATCTCATTCATTTTTGAAACTGCCCAAAGGTATATCAGGAATATCAGAATTCTCACAACGCCTTCAATAAGACTTTTGAGCAACGGACTTTCAATAAAATATTTTGTAAATCCTACAATCCATGTTGGAAGAAGTATAAAAAGTCCCACAGACAAAAACAATGACAAAACCACTGAAAAATAAATTACAATATCTTTGATTTTATCACCAAGTTTATCTTCAAGCCATTTGTCAAATTTTGATGGTTCTTCCTCCTCCAGATCAACAAATTCTGCAGAATACATAAGAGTTTTTGTTCCAAGCACCAATGACTGAACAAAGTTGATGCACCCTCTTACAATGGGAAGTTTAACAAACCAGTTTTTCTTTTTATCGGGAAGTTGTTTTGTGTCAACAATAATTTCGCCGTCAGGTTTTCTTACTGCAACTGCGTAAGACTTCGGCCCGCGCATCATAACGCCTTCCATTACAGCCTGACCGCCTATTGAAGTTTTATGGATTTCTTTACTCATTTTCTATCACCCTTTTCTTTCTGTATTCAGTGCCAATAGCCCACGGAACTATTTTTTTGTCCAGTTTATACAAAATTACAGCAATAAGCATTGATGTAGCCATTACCGCAAGAACATACAACTGACCGTGAAGCACAATGTATTCGTTAAATATTTTTATAACAATTCCGTGCAGAATGTAAAACTCAAAAGATATTCTGCCTAAAAATTCAAGTATAAAATTGTGAATTCTGATTTTCTGCAGACAAAGCATAACAACAATCTGAAAACAAAGTGCTGTAATATTTGAACCTGCAATGTAAAAATAAACATTTTTAAATGTTGCAAACAAAAGTGCAAGCATTATCAAAAACATTAAAAAAACTTTTAAAAAATTCTGTTTTTTTGCAATTTCTGTCAAAACATCACGGTACCGATACCATATCACACCGCCCGCAAAACAAAGAAAAGTTGTATACCAATGGTAGTCAAATCCGATTTTCTTTACAAGATACATATAAAGTACGCTTCCTGGTATCATTAAAAAAACTGCAATGTTTCTTTTGAACACATTGAAAACCACATAAAAAAGCACATAAAAATACATAATTGAAATTACAAACCAACTGAAAGACACATAAGGCTCTCCTTTTTGGTACATTTCAATAAATCCTGTTAATGTGGTTTCAATCCCAACTGCCTGTCTGATGCACAAATAAATTGCATTTGCAAACAAATATGGAATTAATACTGCAAGTAGTCTTCTTTTCAAAAAGTTTTTAAGATATCTCTTCTTATTGTCCAGGCTATACATAAGTCCGTATCCTGACAGAAAAAAGAAAATACTTGTGCACAAAAATCCGATATAAAGGAAAGGTGCTGTCCACTTATCGTGCTGATAAGCGCAGGTATGCTGCATTGCAACAATCAATGCACACATTCCTCTTAATGCGTTTGTATTTTTTAAAGATAAATAATTATCATTATATGTTCCTTTTGGTGTAATTTTCGTACCGGCAAAAATTACAAGCAAAACTATAAATGGTACTGCTGTCAAATTATATAAACCTCACATAAATATTACCGCTTTGTGCGACAAAAACTTAAAAATTCGTTTCATTTAAGTATAACACACCTTTTAAATCATTTCAACACAAACTTTTGAGTTTCACAAATTTTTCAGAATTCCGATTTATGAATTACTGATAATTATTCCGGTATTGCAGTGGAGTCATTCCTATAATCTCTTTAAAGCACTTTATAAAATGGCTTACATCGTAAAATCCACATTCAAGAGCAACCTCGTAAACATTTTTATCCGTTACGGTAAGCATATCTGCAGCCTTTGTTATTCGAATATTTTTAATGTACTGATGAAGCGGAAGCCCAGTATGTTTTTTTATAAGATTACTTGTATAATTAGGGTGATAATGGAAAAGATCCGCGATTTGTTTGTTTGTGAAATTTCTGCTGTAATTTTCCTGTAAATAATTTACTATTTTTGCGGCTACTTCCTTTTCATTTACTACAAAACTCTGAACTGTCTTAAATCGAAGACAGTTGATTAGAACATCTGTCATAGCCGCACTTAATTTAAGCTCGTGCATATTGATTTTTCTCGCGTACTCTTTTTCCATAGAAACCAGTTTTTTCTCTATTGCAGGAATTTCTTTGATATAAAACACTTCGTTTAATTCCACAGTATCGCAAAAGGTTACATGATTGATAAGTTTTTTACTATTATAGTTTTTTACAAAATCGGGAGGAATTGGTGTTTTTTGATTAAACTGCCCATAGGTGAAGTCAAAATTTACTGACAAGTAAGTAACCGTTTTTTCAGAAGATTTAAGATGATAATTCACACCGGAGTTAATGATAATCAAACTATTTTTCTCCATTTTATAATCAACGCCTCCGGCTTTTATAACGCCGCTTCCGTCAGTTGTAAAAAATAACCTTGCATCATATGGTACAGAAAGAAAATAATCCATCTCCGGATCAATTGTTAAATACCTTACAAATCGCAAATAAGGCTTTATCTCATTAAACATAATTTCCATAAAACGCTTCCGCCTTTATTTTATACAATTTTTTATTTATTTTATATATTGATTATACTGCAAAAAAACTATAATATCAACACATAAATAATTTTTATTCATAAAAATCAACAAACAGAACATGGAGTGAAATATCATGATTTCAAGAGAAAAGAAATTAACAGGAAAAATCGGCATATTTGCCGTTGCTCATGCAACATACTGGGATCAGTTTGACGGACTTTTAGACAACATTATGGGTTACCACCAAGATTTTATTGAAAAAGTACAAAAAAATGATGTTGAAGTAGTTGACTTCGGCATGATTGACTCAAGCGAAAAGGCATACGATGTTATCCCTAAAATGCAGAAAGAAAACATTGATGTACTCTTTTGCAATATGGTTACATATGCAACAAGCTCAGTTTTTGCGCCAATTATAAGAGAAATGAACGTGCCGATGGTTTTAATCGCACTTCAGCCACTTTCAGGACTTGACTATTCAAAAGCTTCAACATTTATGCAGCTTGAAAATGACAACATCTGCTCTGTTCCTGAATTTACAGGTGTTGCAATCAGAATGGGCAAAAAAGTAAGCGATGTTGTAATCGGTACTCTTTACGATGATATCGAGGCTGATAAAGAAGTTAAAAAATGGTGCGACATTTCAAAAGTTCTTCACTCACTTAAGGGTGCAAGAATCGGTCTTATGGGCCATGTATTAGAAGCTATGTACGATATGCACGCAGACCCAACAGCACTATCTAGTGCATTTGGTCTTCACGTTCCCCTTTTTGAACCTGATGACATTTACAAGCTTTTCAAAACTGTAACTGAAGAAGAAATCAAAGCTAAATCTGATTTAATCAGAGCAGAATTTGACATGCCTGATACAAAATCAGACCCTGTTACAATGAAGCTTACCGAAGAAGATTTGTATCGTTCTGCCAAAGCTGCTGTTGCACTTGACAAATTCATTGAAAAATACAATCTTTCAGGTTTTGCATACTATTACGAGGGTGAGGAAGGCACACCAATCCGTGACCTTGTTACATCATTTATTGTAGGAAACTCTATTTTAAATGCAGAGGGCATTCCTATGTGTGGCGAATTTGATATCAAAACTTGCATTGCTATGCTTATTATGGACAGACTTGACATTGGCGGAAGCTTTGCAGAATTCCACCCATTTGACTTTAAAGAAGACTTCATTTTGGTTGGTCACGATGGTCCTCATCATTTAAGAATTGCAGACGGCAAGCCAATACTCAGAAGCCTTACAAAATTCCACGGAAAACCGGGTAACGGTGCATCTGTTGAGTTTAAAATTAAAGAAGGTCCTATTACTATGCTTGGTATTACCCAAAATGCAACCGGCGGATTTAAATTCGTTATCGGCGAGGGTTATTCTAAAAAAGGACCTATCCCACCAACTGGCAACACAAACACAAGAGGCTTTTTTGAGCCTACAACAAAAGAATTTGTTAAAAAATGGGTTATGGAAGGTCCGACACACCACTATGCTTTAGGTATCGGTCATCACGCTGATACTATTGCTAAAATCGGCGAAATTTTAGGTATTGAAACTGTAATTGTAAGATAGGAAGTTGAAGTTATGATTTTTAACGACAAAAACATTTTTGAAGAAGCACCCGACGTTGCCGACATAAATCGAAAAAATTATGTCGATGGCATGAATGCTTTCATCAACAGACTAAACACAGAAGCCAAGGACAAAAGACGCGAATTTATGCCACCTGAAGACTTAGCTGAAAATCCTAAAAAATATCGTGCTCTTTATCACCAGATGCTTGGACTTGACAAACTCACATACAGTGATTTATCAAGAGCCACAAAGGAATATGTTGCATCGGATGATGTTTCTGATATATACAGACTTACTGTTTATATCACCGAGGAAATTCCGTTTTATGCAATGCTTGTTATTCCCAAAGATGCGCCAAAGCCATACCCTGTAATGATTGCTCAGCACGGCGGCGGAGGCACTCCGGAGCTTTGCCTTGACTACAACGGCAAAAATAATTACAATCACATGGCACAACGTGCTCTGGCAAAAGGTTATGCAATCCTTGCTCCGCAAATTATGATATGGCGCCTTGAAGGTATTGAAACTGCTCCTGCAAGAGATGTTCCTTACGACAGACACGGTCCTGACAACGAACTTAAGCGACACGGACTCAGTATAACAGGTCTTGAAATCAAAGGAATTTTAACATCTCTTGATTATGTTCTTGAAAACGAGGAAGTTGACAAAGAAAAGATTTCAATGATGGGTATTTCCTACGGCGGTTATTATACTTTGCACACAATGGCGGCGGATACAAGAATTAAGTCAGGGTACGCCCTGGCTGCATTTAACGACAGAGATGTTTACTCCTGGAAAGACTGGACTTATAAAAATTCTGCTCTTACATTCCACGATGCAGAAGTTGCTGCTCTTTGTGCACCAAGAAAGCTTTATGTTCAGGTTGGAAAAGAAGATCAGGTTTTTGATTACAAATCTGCAGTAGCCGAGTCTGAAAGAGTTTATGATTACTACAAGGCTTTCGGGAAAGAAGAAAACTTCAAATTCCGTCTCTGGGATGGTGGACATACCATTTCTGACGATGATGACGGATTTGATTTTATAGCCTCGGCATATTACGAAAGGATGATAATTTATGTATAACTACAAATTGCACGACTATGTGCCAGCACCGGAACCGGTATCAAGTGACTATGACATTTGCTGCCACTACTACCCCGGTTGGAAAAAAGGCGGAAATGTTGCACATAACGGATTTTATGATTTGCACAAGTACCCGAAAAGAACTCCGCTTTGGGGCTACTATGACGAATCTAGTCCCGAAGTGTTTGACTGGCAGATAAAGTGGGCAACAGAACACGGTATCAACTGCTTTATTTTCTGCTGGTACAGAAACAAAGAAAACATTGGAAAACCTGTAACCCTTGATGATTTAAGACTTGGCCACGGTATCCACGAGGCGTTCTTTAATGCAAGATATAAAGACATGATGAAATTTGCTATCATGTGGGAATGCATCTGGGGTAAAGCACAGGATAAAAATGACCTTATAAATAACCTTCTCCCATTCTGGGTTGAACAGTATTTCTCAAAACCAAATTACTTAAAGATTGACGGAAAGCCTGTTTTGTTCATTTACAATCTTAAAGAAATGATGAACACCATTGGTGGTTTTGACAAAGCAAAAGAAGCATACGCCGCTTTAAGAGAAGAAATTAAAAAATATGGATTTGACGGCATTCACCTTACTGCAAACCACCTAGCAACTAGAATTGACCGCACAAACCAGTGGTGGGATAGCCTTGAGACATACAAAAAAATAGGTATGGACTCAAACTTCCAGTATGGCTGGCAGATTGCAATAGAAGATTTAACAGAGTCTGAATACGCCGATTATTTAAAAGCAGGTGGATATTTACCATCAGATTATGTTCTTAAATTCTTTAAAAACCAGATTGATATGAGAGTTAATTTTGACCCTAATTATGTCTTGTTCACTGCATCATCAATGAGAGATCCTGAACCTTGGTACAAAATTTTCGGATTTGACGAAAAAGGTCCAATGCTTCGCTACATTTTCTCAATTCCTGAATATGTTGAGCATCTTAAATATGTTAAAAAGACAATTGATTCACTTCCTGAAAACGCTCCGGGCAAAAAGATATTGGTTCTTGACAACTGGAATGAATGGAGTGAAGGTCACTACATTGCTCCTAACTTGGAGCACGGATTTAAAAAGCTTCAGGCAATTCGTGAGCTCTTCACACACCGTGATAATCTTCCTGATTATCGTATGCCTGAAACACTCGGATTTGGACCTTATGATGAAATGTGGAAATAATTTTAAGCTCGTCAGCATTAAACTGACGGGCTTTCCTATTGCAATGTTTTAGTACATCTGTTATAATTAAGTAAAATTCAAAAAAGAGGTTTATGTATGAAACTATATCTTATAAGACATGGTGAAAGCGAAACAAATTCAAAAAAATGCTGGACAGGTTGGATGGATGTTAATTTAACAGAAAAAGGTATTGAAGAAGCCAAAGGTATAAAAAAATATCTTTCAGATGTTAAATTTGATAAAATCTATTCAAGCGATTTAAAAAGAGCCTGCCAGACCTGTGAAAACGCTATTCCGGGTTGCGAATATGAAAAACTTGAAATTCTCCGCGAAATAAATGTAGGAGATCTTCAGGGCAGAACCTTTGAATATTGTAATTCCACCTATGGTGAGGCTTTGGAAGAACACAAAAAAACAAGCGACTATGCCGCCTATGGCGGTGAAAGCACAAAAGAATTTGCCGAAAGACTTAAAACTTTTGCCCATATGGTTTTAAAAACAAAGTCAGAAAATGTTGTCGCTTTTTCACATGGTGGATTTTTAAGAGGATTTCTTACTCATATAGTAGGTTTTAAAATCCCCGCAAACATTATGCCTTGCGGCAACTGTACCATAGCAGTTTTTGAATATAAAAATGATGTCTGGACACTCCACAGTTGGATAAACAACTAAAAAATACTCCCGAAAAGTTAAACTTTTCGGGAGTTATTTATAACATTAGTTATTTTTCCACAAAAGTGCTGCACCAATAATTCCTGCATCATTTCCAAGAGATGCAATAGCAACTTTGGTGTTTTCTTTTCCGTATCTTGCAAGTGAGAATTTATCAATACCTTTCTGGAGGGGTTTTAAGATTTTATTACCCTGATTGCTTACGCCACCGCCGATACAGATAATTTCAGGCTGGAAAATATTTGTTATGCTAACCAAGCCTTCTGACAAGTATCCTAGATAAGTTTTAACAACATCTTTTGCGGCTTTGTCTTTTCCTGAAAATGGTGTTACACCACTTACATTTGAAAGTTTGCCTTTTGCAACTCTCCACATATCACTGCCCGGATTTTTCTTCATTGCTTCTTTTGTCTGTCTGATAAGAGCAGTTGCAGAGCAATAACTTTCAAAGCAACCTTTCTTACCGCAAGAGCATTTTTCTCCCCCTGCGATTAAAGACATATGTCCAAGTTCTGCACCTTTTCCATAAGCCCCTGTAAAGAGTTTACCGTCAATGATAATTCCACCGCCAACGCCTGTTCCTAATGTAACCATTATCATATTATTGGTGTTTTTGCCGCTTCCTGCTACAAATTCACCCCAGGCTGCTGCATTAGCATCATTTTCAAGATACACTTTCTTGTTAAGGGCTTTTTCCATATATTCAACAACAGGAGCGTTGTGCATATCAAGGTTTCCTGAAAACTCTACAACACCATTTTCCACATCAATAGCACCAGGACAACCTACTCCTACCGCTTCAACATCTTCCATTTTAAGGCCGCTGTTTTCTGCCGCTTCTTTTACGCACAAAGCCATATCATCAAAAATTTCGTTATATGGTCTTGGAAGATTTGTTTTCTTTCTTGCTCTTCCGTAAATAGTTCCGTTTTCATCTACTATTGCAACTGCGATGTTTGTTCCACCCAAATCCACACCTGCAAAATATCTTGTTTTGTTTGCTGCCATTGGTCTTACCTCATTTCTTATTTCATATTATCCCTCAATGGGGTTCCCCCTTATTTTTTGGCACACGCAAAAATATGTGTCAATTATACCACTTTACGCTATTAATGTCAACCTGATTTGTCGATTTATGTCTTGCTTTTTACTATATTTTATGGTAGAATATATAAAACTTTTTTGGAGGGTTTTTATGAACATTTTAGTTATAGACGGTCAGGGTGGAATGCTCGGTTCAGGTCTTGTAAAAGAGATTATGGCAAACTTCCCTTCTGCTTCAATTACAGCAGTTGGCACAAACGCAGTTGCAACTGCATCAATGTTGAAAGCAGGTGCTAAAGTTGGTGCGACAGGTGAAAATCCTGTAATTGTAGGTGCAAGAAAAGCAGATATAATTGTAGGTCCAATAGGCATTGTTATTGCAGATTCACTTTTTGGTGAAATCACACCTAAAATGGCAACAGCCGTAGGAAGTGCCGACGCAACAAGAATTTTAATCCCTATGAATAAATGCGAAAATATGGTTGCGGGAATTAACAATATCCCAACTTCCGACCTTATTGCAGATGTTATCTTAAAACTAAAGCAAATAATTGCCAGATAAAGCGACAATTTTGCTTGACACAAAAATTATAATTTGCTACAATTTATATATCACCTACGAAGGGTGATGCTGAAACAGAAGTTTCTTATTTTTTTAACATAAACTAACGAATACCAGAAGGTGTTATTATCCTCAGAAGAGGTTTAATAACGCCTTTTTTATATCAGAAATGAGGACTTAATATGAAAAACAACAAAATTACAAAAATGGTACTTTCAGCACTGTTCCTTGCAATTGCCTATGTACTTCCCTTCTTTACAGGACAAATCCCTGAAATCGGGGCTATGCTTTGTCCTATGCACATCCCTGTGCTTCTTTGCGGATTTATCTGCGGGTGGCCCTGGGGTATTTTAGTTGGATTAATTGCACCACTTCTTCGCTCTGTGGCACTTGGTATGCCGCCTATGTTCCCTACTGCGATATGTATGGCATTTGAACTTATGGTTTATGGCGGAGTTTCCGGAATTTTGCACAAAGTTTTCCCTAAAAAGAAAGTTTACATTTTCCTTTCTCTTGTTATCGCCATGATTCTTGGCAGAATTGTATGGGGCGGTGCTATGTATATCTGTATGGGTATCAAAGGCGGTGCGTTTACTTTATCTGCATTTTTTGCAGGTGCTGTTGCAAACGCAATCCCAGGTATTATTTTGCAGATTATATTAATCCCTGCAATTATCATACTTCTTCAGAAAGCAAAAGTAATTAAATAGGAGCATTTTATGAATAATAACGATATTTCACAGGTGCTTTTAAATCATTTTGAAGAATATCCTTTGCTAAAGCCACGCGATGCTTTTAAATTTTTATTCCAGAGTATTTTCGGATGCGAGCATATGATATCTTCGCCTGAATTTGTAATATCATACATAAAAAATGAATTTGAAACTGCATCGGAACATAAAAAAGTTATCGAGCCTTTGCTCGGAAACTATTGCAGGGTAAATCTTGATATTTTAAATTCGGGATTAAGTGAAGAAACATTAGGAAAATTATTCTTTTTAACGGCAAAAAAAGAAAAGGGAACTTTATCTGACTTGAAAAATGCTGTTGAAGTTTTAAAAGACCTTGCAAATAAAGGTTTAACTCCATTTGGGAAGCAAGAACTACTGGAGGCTCTGAAAATATGGGAAGAAGAAAACTTCCCTCCAATCCACCATTCCGATGCTTTCAGGCAAAATTATAAACCCGCTTACAGAGTTATTTCAAAAGACTTTATAAAGTTTTTGCCCCTGCTTTGCCAGATTGATAAAAAAGCAAAAACAGGAAAAACAGTAATATCAATTGAAGGCTCAAGTGCAAGTGGAAAATCCACTTTGGGGAGTCTTTTAAATGACATATATGACTGTAATCTGTTTCATATGGATGACTTCTTTTTGCAACTTCACCAGCGCACAAAAGAGCGTTTTGACACCCCCGGTGGCAACATTGACAGCGAAAGATTTTTTGAAGAAATTGTGCTTCCTTTAAATGAAAAGCAAGACATCAGCTATCACAGATTTGACTGTTCAAAAATGCAATTGGGAAAACAAGAAGCTGTTCCTTTTAAAAAAATTACAATTGTAGAAGGCGCGTATTCAACTCACCCTTACTTTAAAAATTATTATGATATTTCTGTGTTTATGGATATTGACGAAAATCTTCAGAAAGAGCGTATTTTAAAACGCAATCCCAATATGACAGACAGATTTTTCAACGAGTGGATTCCTATGGAACATAAATATTTTAATGCATTTAACATCAAACAAAAATGCGATTTTATTATACCTATAAACTAAAAAAACAGTTGCGCAAAGCAACTGTTTTTTAGTTTATATTACATTTCTTTTACTCAAAACCTTAATAAGCACAAATGCAAGAATTAATCCAACTGCTCCCTGCACTGCGTTAAAGGGCACATTTACAACTGATGGTGCAAATCCATATAATGCACTTTCAAAAGCAAGGTAACCTGCAATCATTACTATTTCTGCAACAACTGCACTTAAAATTCTTGACAAATCTGTGTTGATTTTACCGTCAAGTCCTTTAAAAACAAGGTATGCCACATACGCCATCAAGCCTTTAATTACAAAGGTTGCAGGTATGTATACTCCGTAGCCTGATAAAAAGTCTGCCAACGCTGAGCCAATTCCTGCGGCTAAAAATCCATAAAGTGGTGAAAGCACCCAACCTGCAATCAGAACAAAACAATCACCTAAATTTATGTACCCTTTTAAAGGTGATGGTATTTTAATTATCATTGTAGCAACGCACACTACCGCCGCAAGCATTGCAGAAATTACTATTTTTTTAGTTTTGGTATTCATATTTTTACCCCTTCATTTTAAATATAATACAATTATACACAATTGGTATGCATTGTCAAGTATACTGTCAGAAAAAATTGCTTTTTATACATTTTTGTGTTAAAATACAACTATATAGAAAAAGAAAGGAGTTTTAGTTTTTGAAAACCTTACTCAATTATTTAAAACCATACTATTTCCGTATGTTTGCAGGATTTTTAATAAAAACCACAGGTACGGTTGCAGAGTTAATGCTCCCTTTTATTTTAAGTCATATTCTTTCAAATGTTATTGAAAAATCCGTTAAAGAAATCATATACTGGGGACTTTTAATGGTCGCCTTTGCCGCAACTGCATGGATTTTAAATGTGATTGCCAACCGTATGGCGGCATTTGTATCAAGAAATTTCACTGAAGGAATAAGAAAAGATTTGTTTAAAAAGACGCTTCATTTAAGTGCTTCACAGACAGATAAGTTTACAATTCCGTCATTGGAATCAAGAATTACCACCGACACATATAATGTTCATCATTTTGTGAATATGATGCAGCGCATGGGCGTTCGTGCACCAATTTTGCTTTTCGGCGGTGTTGCAATTACTTTGATTATGGATGCAAGTCTTTCTCTTGTTATGATTGTGCTTCTGCCGATAATTTTTGCGGTTGTTTATTTTATAAGATTAAAAGGTATTCCACTTTACAAAAAAGTTCAGCAGTCGGTTGACGGAATGATTCGTGTTGTAAGAGAAGATTCTCAAGGAATACGCGTTATAAAGGCGCTTTCAAAAACTGATTATGAACACAAAAGATATGATACTGTTAACAAAAATCTTGTAAAAGATGAAACAAAAGCAGGTGTTACTATGGGCTTAGTTAACCCTGTTATGACTCTTTTTATGAATTTAGGCAGCGTGGCAGTTATTATTATTGCCGCTTCAAGAATTGCTAATAATTTATCCGATCCTGAAACAGTTATTGCCTTCATTCAGTATTTCACACAGATCTCAATGGCGATGATGACTGTAACAAGAATGTTTGTTATGTATACAAAATGCTCAGCGTCTGCATCAAGAATTGAAGAAGTTCTTTTAACAGAAGAAGAAATTTTTGTATGTTCTGAAAATGATTATCCTGACAAAGAAACTGCTTCTCACATTTTGTTTGACAATGTTACTTTTTCATACAACAAAAAGCGTGATAATCTGAAAAATATAAATTTTGAAATTCCAAGGGGCGGTTCACTTGGAATTATCGGTGCAACGGGATCGGGAAAATCCACTATCATAAAACTTTTGCTGAGATTTTATGACATTGAAAATGGTGGAATATACATAAATGGCAAAAACATAAAAACAATAGAAAAATCTTCATTTTACAAAATGTTCGGCTCTGTACTGCAAAACGACTTTTTGTATTCTGATACTATTATGGAAAACATTAAGTTCGGCAGAGACATTTCAGATGAAGATGTTAAAAAAGCCGCAAAAATTGCTCAGGCAGATGATTTTATATCTGCTTTTAAAGACGGTTATAATCATATTCTTTCCCAACACGGAACTAACATTTCAGGCGGACAAAAGCAAAGAGTTTTAATTGCAAGAGCCTTGGCGTCAAATCCTGAAATATTGATTTTAGACGACAGTTCTTCTGCCCTTGACTATAAAACTGATGCTCTTTTAAGAACCGCTTTAAAAGAAAATATGAAAGAAACCACCTTAATCACCGTTGCACAACGTGTAAGTTCTGTTAAAGACTGCGGAGTTATTATCGTTTTAGAAGATGGTGAAATTATAGGTATGGGAACTCACGACCAACTTTTAGACAATTGTTCTATTTACAAAGAAATAAGCGATTCTCAGGCAGGAGGTGCTTTCGTTGACTAATCCTACCAATAAAAAGTTTTCAAAGAGTATTTTAATACGACTTTTAACCTATGTTGTAAGATACTGGTATCTCTTTGTCCCTGCAATAATAATGACACTTTTTTCAAATCAGTTGGCACTTTTGGGGCCGATGTATTCAGGCCGTGCAATTGATGCTTTTTCAACTGCATCGGGGGTTGATTTTAAAGCGGTAAGTTTAAATGCAGTAAAAATGCTTATGTGCTACGCAGCATCTGCCATAATGGGATATATCCTGGCAGCCTTAATGGTATTTATGAGTCAGAAAATTGTTTATACAATGAGAAAACAACTTTTTGAAAAACTCACTTCCCTGCCGGTTGGATATTTTGACACGCACCCCACAGGTGATATTATAAGCAGAATTTCTTATGACATAGATACCATAAACAGCACACTTTCCCACGATTTAGTGCAGATTATGACAAGTATTTACACCGTTTTGGGTTCGCTTATATTTATGTGGAATATATCAAAGCCTTTGATTATAGTTTTTGCAGTAACAGTTCCTGCGGCTATTTTATTTACAAGATATCGTTCCAAAAAAGTAAGACCACTTTTTAAATTAAGGTCAAAAAAATTAGGTGAACTTAACGGCTATGCCGAAGAAATGCTTACAGGTTGCAGAACCATTCAGGCATACGCAAGAGAAGATGAAATCGGAAAAAGATTTAACGCAAGAAACACCGACTCTATGGACGCATATTACAATGCCGACTACTACGGTGCGGCTATGGGTCCGTCTGTTATGTTTATAAACAATGTATCACTGTCTTTAATTATGATTTTAGGCGGAATACTTTATCTTTATTCATCAGGCGGAATTACACCTGTGAACTCTGCATTTTTCATCACCCTCGGTGGGGTTGCACAGTTTGTTCAATACTCAAGAAAATTTGCAGGACCTATCAACGAATTTGCAAATATTATAACAGAATTTCAGTCTGCATTTTCTGCCGCAGAAAGGGTGTTCAGAATAATTGATGAAGATCCTGAACCACAAGACAAAGTTGATGCAAAATCACTTGAAAATGTAACAGGCAAAGTTGAATTTAAAGATGTTGTATTCGGATATACACCCGACAAAACAATACTTGATAAAATATCATTTACAGCAAGTCCCGGAAAAACTACTGCAATTGTTGGCCCTACCGGTGCAGGTAAAACAACAATTATAAGTCTTTTGATGAGATTTTATGATATTTCAGGCGGAAGTCTTACTGTTGACGGACTTAAAACCACCGAAATCAAAAGAAAAGATTTAAGAAAAGCCTATACAATGGTTTTACAGGATACCTGGCTTTTCGGCGGAAGCATTTTCGAGAACATTGCTTATGGCAGAGAAAATGCCACCTTAGAGGAAGTAAAAATGGCTGCAAAGGCTGCAAGAATTGACTCGTTTATAGAAAGCCTGCCTGACGGGTATGACACAATTTTAACAGATGACGGAATAAATATCTCTAAAGGGCAAAAGCAACTTATAACAATCGCCCGTGCAATTATTTCAAACTCAAGTATGCTTATTCTTGATGAAGCAACCTCAAATGTTGACTCAAGAACTGAGATTAAAATTCAGGAGGCTATGGCGGAGTTGATGAAAGACCGCACATGCTTTGTTATTGCCCACCGATTGTCTACAATCAAAAATGCCGATTGCATAATTGTTCTGCAAAACGGCAAAATCACAGAAATCGGAACTCACGATGAGTTGTTGAAAAACAATGGATTTTATAGCACATTATATAATTCACAGTTCAAATAAAAAAAGCAATCGCAAATTTGCGATTGCTTTTTTTAGAAAAACAACTTTCTTTCCATTACCTCACGTGCTGACTTATTAATTGCTAAATAAAGTATAAGACCGCCAAGCATAACAAGTACCGTAAAGGGATAAAGCGACCAACCGAAGAAATTTATGCTATCAAAAGTAATTGCCATTAGAAATTCTATCAACACAATAAATCCGCCTGTTAAAGTAAATGCTCCACCCAAAATGTAAAGTTTGCCTTTTTTAAGATAATAAATAAGCGTTACAACCGCAGTTGCGATAATTGCAAATCCACCCGATACAGGAAAGGCAAAACTCAAAAACCAGTCTCCGTTTGTAATAAAGTTTATGTATAAAAGATATACCGTAGCCTCCGCAAACACACAAGGCACAAATATAACAGGGTTTGGCTTTTCAAACCACAAAGGAAGTGCAAAAGCGGTGTATCCCATAATAAGAGCGCCCAAAACATAACCAAACCACTTTATTTCTCTGTCGAAGTGAAAATCTGCAAGAAAAGATACAACTATCGGTATTAAAAACATAATGATAACTGCACCGTTAAACGATTTTGAACGATGCTTATTTTCAGGCATTCTGCCCTCAGGATACAATCGTTTTTCCTCATCAATCACAACATCGGGATGATATACTTTAGTAAAACAAAGCGGACAGCATTTTTCACTTGTGTCCAGTTTGCTCCCACAATTTATACAATACATTTTTACACCTCACTTTTTATTACTTTGTAAAACTGCCTCAATTCCCACTTCTTTCAAAACATTATAAAAATGTTTTTCAAGTTCAGGTGGACAGATATTTCTTATAAAATTCACATAAACCGTGTCCCCATATGATAAAACACCGCAATTATATGGTGCTTGTGCCTGTACTCCTAAAATAAAATCCATACGGGTTATATATTTTTGCATAATTTCAGGCACTTTTACAAGTCCTAAATTTGAAAGATTAAGGCAGGATTTACGCTCTCCCACACTATCGAAAACTGCTTTCATTACTGCATTTTTCAAAGGCAGAGGCACAACTCTTAAAAGCATATTCTTTTCGTCGTTTACATTTGCTGCAATAACTCTGCTCATATGCTTTTGTGTTATTTCCGTGCCCATTTTGTGATAAATCACTTTAACTATTTCGTCCAGCGAATACTCCCCGAGTCTTGGATCAATTTCAGGAATTGTAAACATTGCAAAGTTTCTTAATGTGTTATATTTATACAAACTTCTCAAATTCACAGGTATCAAAAGTTTTATAGGCTTTTTCTTTTTATCCGACCTAACCTTTTCATTCTGCAGATTAAGAAGCGCTTTCATCATTACCGCACTTAAAAATATTGTAAGCGTTGTGTTATACTCGTGGGCTTTTTCCAAAACTTCACTTACAGGCAGTTTAAAGCAGGTAAGATTTAAAAAGCCCTGACTTTCAGGCTCTCCGCTCATGTGCCACGCAGTTGTGTCTTTTCTCGCCAAAGGACGATCACTTGCCACTTTAAAAAAGCAGTCCTCAAGTTCTTCTTCCGGCGGTGTTTGTCTTCTGTCAACTATCCCATCTTCTAATGGAACTGATATATTATATTTCTGCTCTAAATATTCTGCAATTAAATTTTTTAAAAATACAAGTGCTCCTGTGCCGTCTGTTAAAGAATGAAAAAACTCCACCGCAATACGGTTTTTATATACAATAACACGAAAAGCACATTGGCGCATTTCGCCCCTGCTCATAAATGTAAGCGGATAACTGTACTCATCTATGATTTCAGGTGGATTTTCAATTTCCTGAAGATAATACCAAAAAGCACCTTTTCTGAGTCTTGCTGCAATAGTTGGAAATCTTTTTACCACTACCAAAAGTGCTGACGAAAGTACATTTTTATCTATTTCCTCAGTCAATGTTGCAGACTGGCGAAACACATTACTCCAGTTTCTGCGCCTTACTGCAGGATATATTTTAGCCGCATTGTCAAGTTTCACCCAAGCAAGCGGTCTTTTTTCCTTTTTTTTCATAATGTTACACCATTAAAAATCAAAACTCATCATAAACAACAATTTCATCAAGTGGACGGAATTTGCTATGCATTTCAAAAGGTTTAGCACTATCTGACGGATATCCCATCACAAGAATTGCCAAAGGTTTGATATTTTCAGGAATATTAAATTCTTCTTTAACTGTTTCGGGATTAAAATGCATAACCCAGCAACTGCCAACCCCTATATTGTGAGCCGCAAGCATCATATGTGTTGTAACAATTGCACCGTCAACGGGTGCAGAAAGTGCACCATCGTATGGTCTTTTCCAACTTTCGTCTTCATTATAACAAACAATCATTGCAGTAGGTGCGTTAAAATGACACTTGGTACATTTTTTAAGTTTTTCCAAAGATTTATCTGTATTTAACACCAAAATTCTCTGTGGTTGATTATTACACCCTGTAGGTGCAACATAGGCAGCCTTTAAAATTTTCGAAATACATTCTTCTGATAAATGTTCGTTCTTAAAATCCCTTACCGAGTATCTGTCTTTAATAAGTTTTTCAAATTCCATATCTGTTACCTCGATATATTATTTCACATTTGTTGGTTTTGGACTATATTATCTGCTCTTACTTAATAGCCACTCTAATAATTCTTTTGTGTAAGCAACATTCCATACATTGTGGCCTACTCCGTCAACGCGGGAATATGTAATATCTTTTCCGAGTTCTTTAAGTTTTGCAACCATTTCATCAGACTGATTTACGCTGACAACTGCATCTTCTGTTCCGTGAAAAGCCCATACAGGCATATTAAGAACATTTGCGTTCCACGCCATTCCGCCACCGCAGACAGGCGCAATCGCCGCAAACAAATCAGGTCTTGCCATAGCGGTATACCAAGTTCCGAAACCGCCCATACTAAGTCCTGTTAAGTACACTCTGTCTTCATCTACGTCATATTCTTTTATCAACTGCTCAACAAATTTTACAATTGATTCTACTCTTGCTGCCCAGAAAGTATCCTGGGGGCATTGGGGCATTATTACAATGCACTCGTGCTCTGCATTTTCAAGATATTTTGCAAATCCGTGCACATCAACCTTTCCAAGATCTTCTTGCCCAGCTCCCCTTTCACCTGCGCCGTGAAGTTGAACAATCAATGGCAACTTTTTACCTTTATCTCCATGTGAATACTCTACAAACGGAAAAATCCACTTTGATTCTCTATGTTCAATTCTGTTCATAACAAACTCCCCTGACCAAAATTATTTCAGTTCAAATTCACCAAGTTTTGCAGATACAACAAATTCAGGTTTAAGTTCACGAAGTCTTGCCATATGAGGCTGCTCAATATGAATTTCCTGATGCTTTTTGCTTTCCCACGCTTCAATAAGCAAAATTTCATCTGCATCATTTTCTGCAAAATAATAGTCGTAGCGGATGCAGCCATCTTCTTTTCTTACTGCGTCAACAATTCCTTCTGATTTCAACTTTTCGATATATTCCTCTCTTTTTCCGGGAACACATTTAAAAACAACATAAATTGTATACATATAACAACTCCTTTTATAATTCGCAAATTATTGATATTATTCTTTTTGCCGACTCTTTTAAAGATGCCAGATATCCAAACTCATCAGGACTGTGAATACCTCCACCCGAAGCACCAAGTGCATCTGCACAAGGAATTCCATAGGATGTAACATCTGAAGCGTCAGAACCTCCTGTATGCTTTTCAAGAGGAATAACAGGCAAATCCCATTTTTTGAAAATTTCGCAGATTTTATTATACAAATCCATATTTTTATGGCATATTTCCATAGATGTTCTGTAAGTTTTCTGCGTCAATACACATTTTGTTCCCGATAAAAATTCTTTATTGGCAATACTTTCAAGAATCTGTTTTATTTCTTCATACTGTTTTGCAGTTGAAAATCTTACATTAACATTAAATTCACATTTCCCCGGCACTGTATTTACAGCCGATCCGCCTTTTATTAAACTTGTGCAACAAGTAATACCCTCTGCGTCTTTTATTTTTTCTATTTCAACAAGTTTGTACGCTGCCTCTAAAATTGCATTAGTGCCTTCTGTTGCACATTTTGAAGAATGTGCTTCCCGACCTTCAATTTCAAATAAAAAGTTTGCTATTCCCTTTCTTTCTATACATATATGAGGCACCTTAGTCCCTTCCATATTCAAAAAGGCAACCGCATCTTTTGATTTTTCACAGATATATTTAATTGTAGCCTTTTCACTCAAACTGCTTCCCACTTCTTCATCGCTCTGAATTAATAGCATAACAGGGCGTTTTTTGTATCCGCATTTTGAAAGTATTTCCATAGCATAAAGTGATGCAACAATCCCGCCTTTACAGTCAGTTACACCTGGACCATAAATCTTTTCTTCATCCATTTTAACTGCAGGGCTTCCGTATGAACCTACAGGATGCACTGTATCTGCATGACCTGAAAGCACTATTGGTTTTTCACTTGATTCAGAATTCATAGCAATGCAAACAACATCTCCTGAAACAGAATGTGCAAACTTTTCAATTACAAAGCCGGTCTTTTTTGCTATATCTGCTATATAACCACTTGCTCTATCGACTCCCTCTTTGAAGTTTGTGGGACTTTCAATTTCCGCAAATTCTTTCCAGATATTTATATATTTTTCTTCAAGTTTATCAAGTTCGCCAAACAATAATTCTTTCAATGAGAGCATCTCCTTAAATATTTATCCCCGAAAAAATTCGGGGATAAAATTTTACACATCGTAATCTAATTTGAATTTTTCTCCGCAACCGTAATTTTCATAAACATAATCAATATCCTTGTCGCCTCTGCCTGAAAGACAAGCAAGGATTGAACCTGATTTGTTTTCTTTTGCGTAACGGATTGCATATGCTACTGCATGAGCACTTTCGATAGCAGGAATAATACCTTCGTATCTTGAAAGAAGGAAAAATGCTTCCATTGCTTCTTCGTCTGATACTGTGTCGTACTTAACTCTGCCCATATCTCTTAAGTGAGCATGTTCAGGACCAACACCCGGATAATCAAGTCCACTTGCGATTGAATATACAGGAAGTGGTTCGCCCTTTTCGTCCTGCAATACATAACTTTCAAATCCGTGGATAATGCCTTTTGTTCCAAATTTCATTGTTGCCGCATGGTCGCCAACTTTTTCGCCTCTGCCCAAAGGCTCAATTCCGTAGATTTCAACAGGATCTGCCAAAAACGGTGTAAACATACCAAGTGAGTTTGAACCGCCGCCTACACAAGCACATACTGCATCAGGCATAATTCCTGTCATTTCTAAAAATTGTTCTCTTGCCTCGATACCGATGATTGCCTGAAAATCTCTTACCATTTTCGGGAACGGATGTGGACCTGCCGCAGTTCCGATGCAATAAATTGCAGTTTCATATTCATTAAGATATGCTTCAAAAGCCGCATCGCAGGCTTCTTTTAATGTTTTCAATCCTTTGGTAACAGGGATAACATTTGCACCAAGCATTTTCATTCTGATTACATTCGGGTGCTGCTTTGCAATATCAACTTCACCCATATATACATCGCATTCCATACCAAAGTATGCAGCAGCAGTTGCAATAGCAACACCGTGCTGACCTGCACCTGTTTCTGCAATGATTTTTTTCTTGCCCATATATTTAGCCAGTAACCCTTCACCCATACAATGGTTGAGTTTATGAGCACCTGTGTGGTTTAAATCTTCTCTTTTAAGATAAATCTGACAGTTGCCGAAAATCTTTGAAAGTCTTTCGCAATGGTAAACCGGTGTTGGTCTGCCCTGAAATTCTTTTCTTATTCTTCGAAGTTCATTGATAAACTGTGCTGAATGACAAATTGCTTCATAAGCATCATCCGCCTCTTTGAAAGCCTGCTGAAGTTCAGGAGCAATGTGTGATCCGCCGTATTCACCAAAATATCCGTCCTTTGACGGGAATTCTTTAAGATAATTGTCAAAATCTCTGTAATTATTCATATTAAAAATCTCCTTTTTTAAAAATATATCAAAATCAAGTCTCGCAGTTTACTAACTGCCAAAAAATATCCCGGGCTTACGCCCAATTTACTTTACTCCATTGATTTATAATATATTTTTTTAAAAAAGTCATTTTGTTCACTCCTTGTTAAAACTATTAAATAACATTTTACCACAAATACAACTGATTGTCTATATTATTTTTCTAATTTTTCAGCAGTAAGTTTTGAATAAATAAACTTCTGACTGTTATACAAGCCAAAATATCCTGACATCATATAACTTACCCCGCAAGAGACAGCAAAAAATAATATATTGTTTCCTCCAAAAACTTCGTAGGCAAGCATTATTGATGCAAGCGGGCAGTTAACCACACCACAGAACAAGCAAACAAAACCTGTTGCTGCTGCAAGTGATGCATCAAGTCCGAAAAGAGGTGCAATAGCACATCCAAAAGTTGAGCCTACAAAAAATGCCGGTACAATTTCTCCGCCTTTAAAGCCCGCAGCAATTGTTATTGCAGTAAAAATAATTTTCATTAAAAATGCTTCAGGTTTCACTTGACCTACCATTGCATTTGCAATAATTTCTGTTCCAGCGCCATTGTAATCGCCTGAAGAGAACAAAAGTGAAAGAAAAACTATCAAAACTGCACCTACAAATGTTCTTAAATATCTGTTCTTAAGATAACTTTTCATCAAAGTTTCTGTCTTGTGAATTGATATGCAAAACAAAATGCTGACTAAAGCACACAAAATTGCAAGTCCGATAATTTTAGCCAGGTCTAAAGGTAGTGCAGGTATTTCTGATATGAAAAATCTTACGGGTGGAAGCCCCAAAATACCTGATATACTAAAGGCTGTAATTGCAGACATAATGCAAGGCAAAAGACCTGCGTAATTAAATATACCTACCCTTATTACTTCTAATGCAAAAATTGCCGCTGTAAGAGGTGTGCCGAAAAGTGCCGCAAAAACTGCCGACATACCGCTTCTTACAATAATGTGCATATCCTTACCATCAAGTTTAAACACTCTGCCAAGATTATATCCTATTCCTCCCCCCAACTGAAGTGCTGCACCTTCCCTGCCTGCAGAACCTCCCAAAAAATGAGTTATCACGGTACTTACAAAAATAAGCGGAACCATAACAAGAGGAATATTCTGATTATCTCTTATTGACAAAATAACTCTGTTTGTATCAATTTTTCCTGCTTTTTTAAATTTTCTGTATAGATATGTAATTAAAAGGCCACCGAAAGGAAGTAAAAATATAACCCATCTGTGGTGATGGCGTAATTCTGTAACTTCATCAATAAGGATGTGAAATATACTTCCTGTTACACCGCCAATCACACCAATCACTAACGAAATCGCCAGCCATTTTATAAGAACTTTGAAATATTCAAATGATTTAGTTAACATATTTTAACACCTCACAGATATTATAGCATATCTTTCAGATATTTCAACATTTTGTTACTCTGCAAAAAAAGATAAATTTCATTAGAAATTTATCTTTTTAAAGTTATTATTTTTGTGAACCTGTTGGGTTAACTACACTATAACCTACATTTACAAGGTGATCGGCTACTCTTTCAAGCCCCACTATAACTGAGGAATAATAAGGACTTACGTCCACACTGCAGTTACCCTCGGCAAGTCTTGCAAAATGACTTGCAATAAGGTCTTTTTTCATCTTATCTACACTTTCTTCAAGAAGTGTAAGTTCTGGCAATTTTTCTTTGTGCAAGGTTTCAAATGCATCTACAGAAATTGCAAACATCTGCATAACATTTTCTCGCATTTCCTTAATTCCTTTAAATGCCTTTTCAGAGAAAGTGATGTTTTTGTTTATCATTTCTACGCCAATTTCATGGAAGTTTTCTGCATGGTCGCCGATACGCTCTAAGTCATTTAAAACGTGGAAATATGAACCGATAATCTTTTCGTCGCTTCCTTCAACAACTGCTGATAACTTAATTAAAAATTCAGTTAAAGCACTGTTTGTAAAATCCACTATTTTTTCGTTTTTGAAAATCAGATCGTTATGTTCTATAACTCCCTTGTCCATAGCCTCAAAGCAAAGACGAGTATTTTCTTCTACCAAAGAAATCATATACTCAATTTCTTTCTTAACCTGCATAAGAGCAACAGGAGGAGTCATCAAAAGTCTTTCGTCCACATATTTAAGTGTAAGATTATCTTCTGCCTGTTTCTTATCCTTAATAACGCTGCAGGAATAATCAACTAACTGTTTTACAAACGGAAGCAACATGCAAGTTGTAACCACATTAAAGATAACGTGGAAAAGTGAAACTCTCATCTGTAAAGACATCGGGTCGCTTCCCGGGAATACTGATACAAGCAGGTTTACAACCGGATCTTTGAAAATCCAGATAATAATTGTAAACAACACAGTACCTATTACGTTAAATGTAAAGTGGATAAGCGCAACTCTTTTTGAGTTGGCATTTGCACCAACTGAAGCCAAAAGTGCAGTTACGCAAGTACCGATATTTGCGCCAAGCACAATAAACAAAGCAAGTGAAAGCGGTAAAACGCCTGTACCTACCATTGTGATAACAATACCTGTTGCCGCAGAGGAACTCTGGATAAGCGCTGTAAAAATAACACCTACTAAAATTAAAAGCAAAGGAAAATCAATCATTTTGAATATTTCGGTAAACATATTCTCAACCAACGGATTTCCAAAAGCCTGTTCACTGCTCATAATGTTAAGACCAACGAAAATGAGACCCAAACCACTGCAAAGGCTACCTGCGATTTTAACTTTTTCTTTCTGGGCAAATCCCATCATTACACCTGCAAAAGCAAGTAAGTACATTGCCATATCAAAATAATCATTTTTAAGAGCAACAAGAATACCTGTGATTGTTGTACCGATGTTTGCGCCCATAATAATCGGTGTTGCCTGCATAAGTGTCATTACTCCTGCGTTAACAAGACCGATAACCATAACAGATGTTGCAGATGAACTTTGCACAATAGCAGTAACCCCTGCACCAATTCCTACACCTGAAAATCTGTTATTGCTTATTTTTTCAAGCAAGCGTTTCATTCCCATACCGGCACTTTTTTCAAGAGCAGCACCCATGAAGTTCATTCCAACAATGAACACACCAACGCCGGCTAACAACCAGATTAAACTCTGTAATAATTGCATAATTTCTTTTGTTTCTAACATATACACTCTCCTTTTTAATGTTTTTTCTTTTCATACATTGCCCATTATATCATAACACTTTTTAGAAGTAAATATAATTTACCAAAATTTTCACCCGATATACCATTTTGTTTTAAGCAACAAAAAAGCACCGACAAAATCGGTGCTTTTTCTGGTGCTCGAAACAGGAGCCGATGCACGTCAACACCTTTATTTATGCGGAGTTATAAAAATAATTGTTGCCTATGTGTTGCCTATGAGGTTATTTTTGTTTGATTCAAAGTGATTTATAGTGCTATTTTTGTATTTGTGTGTCCTATTGTCAGACCCTCGTCTTTTAAGATAGCATCTATCTTTGAAATGTTGTCCTCGATATAATCTTTGGTTGCATAAAAATATGTGTTCATTGTGATACTTATGTCGGTGTGGCCCATTATCTCCTGCAGAACTTTTGGTGGCATACCCGCTTCAGCACATCTTGTTCCAAACGTATGGCGCAGAGAGTGCAGGTCGATTTTTCCGTCTGTTACTGTTTCATCAAGGATATTATATTTTTTAAGCACTCTTTTAAACTGTGCATTTACTTGTGATGTGCTTATCATTTTGTTATTGTGAATGAATACAAGACCGCTTGATTTATCCTTGATGCAGTCCTGCAGGAGTTCTCGAACATCTTTTGTCATTGTCAGAGTTCTTGTGCCGGCTTTTGTTTTTGTAGTATCACTTAAAAGAGCCTCGCCCTTTTGCCCTCTCGATATTGTTCGCCTTATGGTTACCCTGTTGAAATGGAAATTAACATCTTCTACATGCAAAGCGTTTATTTCGCCCATTCTGAAACCTAAAGCCAAAGACAAGAGCATTTGCCGGCTATAATTTATATCTTCGCTTGTAAGCACATCTATAAGTCTTTTTTGTTCTTCTTTGGTTAGTGCTCTCACTTTAACTGTTTCTTGTTTTGAGTGCGGTTTTTTGATGTATTCCATAGGATTATCTGTTATAATCTTTCGCTTTAGTGCTTCTTTGAATGTTGTGTTTAAAAGTTCGTAGAGTTTGTTTATAACAGACTTTGAATAATGCAGATTATTATTTAAAAAGTTCCGCAGTTGTGTTTCGTTCGCAGACTGAAGCGGAGTATTATATATTGGTGCCAATGTTTTAAGTGTTTCAAGTTGTCTGAAATATGATGCTTCTTTTATTGCGTTCTGATTCAGTTTATCATCAAGTATCTGCTTTGCCAATCCGTAGATAGTTATTTCGCTTTTATCCACAAATGAACCTGTAAACACTTGAAACTCAATAGCCTTTAACTTTGCTTTAACCTCTGCTTTCGTGCCACCGTAAACTGTTTTTCGTTTTCTCTTTCCGTTTTCGTGATAACCTAAACCGATTTGACCTACATACAAACCTCGTTTATCATCAAAATATATTGCTCCGTCCCCTCTTGAACGTCTTTTTGCCATAAAAAATACACTCCTTTGTAAAATTATAATTTGACATTAAGAGTGCATTGTGATATACTTTATTTGCATTTGTGGGGTGTATATCACAGTATATGCACTCTCTTAAAACTGCTCCTGCTCCAACAGGGGTGGTTTTTCTTTTTTATTTGGTTTTTTGGTGTATATCCGCTTCCGGTGTTCGATTTTAACCGAAGCGGTTTTTAGTTGCTCTGCATCAGAGCGGAAGTTGTTATAAAATTGCTTTGATGTTGTCTTTAAGTGTCGGGAAATCGTTTATAACTGTAAAGTAAACGTCTTGCATGTGCAATGTCTGATATTTATGTGCTGCAATATCTCTGAAGCCTGCAATGCTTTTCCAGGGAATGTTTTTGTGTTCTGCTCTTAATTCCTCAGACAGAGCCTTTACAAGTTCGCCTATGTTAATAACTGTCATACAAATAGCACGTTTTAACATTTCATCTGCGTTAAATTCTTCAAAACTCTTATTTGATAGCATATCAAGTGCAATTTCTGTTTCGCTTATAATCTTTGTCAATAATGTTCTATCTCTATGCTGCATAAATTTCCACCACCTTTTCGGGATTGATTAAAGAGTTCTCCGGAAGCGGTGCGTGGATAACGTCAACGTCAACTCCCAAAAGGTCCTCTATTCGATTTTTTATATCTGATAACATAAAAAGTGATACTGCAGAACTTGCAAACTCTATAAGCAAATCAACATCACTGCTTTTAGTGTTAGTTCCCTCTGCATAAGAGCCGAAAAGCATAATGCGTGTTATGGGA
>JAZRDC010000111.1:0-3912 GCA_045660065.1 Clostridia bacterium | reverse complement strand
TCTCTGTTCATTCCAACATCGATTACTACTGCTCCCTCTTTGACCATATCCGCTTTAACGAATTTTGCAATTCCAACTGCCGCAACCAAAACATCTGCGCGTTTTGTAACTTCTTTTAAGTCAACTGTTTTTGAGTGGCAGATTGTAACTGTTGCATTAGAGTGTAACAAAAGCATAGCCTGTGGCTTACCAACAATATTGCTTCTTCCGATTACAACGCACTCTTTTCCCTTAACATCAATTCCGCTTTCTTTGATAAGTTCCATAACTCCTGCAGGTGTGCAAGGAACAAAGTCAAAGTCGCCGATCATAATTTTACCAACATTTACAGGGTGGAAAGCATCAACATCTTTTTTTGGATCAATTGCGTTGATAACTGCTTTTTCGTCAATATGCTTCGGAAGTGGCAACTGAACCAAAATTCCGTCAATATCATCTTTTTTGTTGAGCATATCAATAATTCCCAAAATTTCTTCCTGAGTTGTATCTTCAGGAAGTGCATATTCTTCAGAATAAATTCCGATTTCTGCACAAGCCTTTTTCTTGTTATCCACATAAACTCTTGAGGCTGAATTGTTGCCCACAATCATAACTGCAAGACCAACGCTCTTACCTTCTGCCTTTAGGCTTTCTACCTCTGTCTTTAGTTCCTCTTTTATTCTTGCCGACACTTTTTTGCCGTCTATTATCTGTGCTGCCATTTTTGTTTCCTCCTTTTATAACTCGTGGCTTTATAAGGCAATGCTTTTCAAAACCAATAAGGTCATCTCTACCCGCCTTTAAAAGCGCTTTTTTTACTATTTCATAATTCTCGGGGCGTCTGTACTGCAAAAGTGCCCTTTGCATTTTCTTTTCTTCATAGCCTCTTGGCACATAAACAGGCGTCATATCCCTTGGGTCAAGACCTGTAAAGTACATACAGGTTGAAAGTGTTCCCGGTGTTGGGTAAAAGTCCTGCACCTGTTCAGGTGAGTAGCCAATATCCCTTAAATACTCTGCCAGTTTTATAGCATCGTGAATGGTAGAACCCGGGTGGCTTGACATAAGGTAAGGCACTAAAAACTGCTTTTTGCCAAGATTTTCGTTTATCGCCTTATATTTTTGTGCAAATCTTTTGTATACCCCAAAGTTTGGTTTGCCCATATAATAAAGCACATCATCTGATACATGTTCGGGTGCAACTTTTAACTGACCGCTTATGTGATGCTCGCAAAGTTGCTTGAAGAATGTATCATTTTTATCGTAAATAAGATAATCGTATCTTATACCTGAACGAACAAACACTTTTTTAACCTTTGGAATTTCGGAAAGTTTTCTTAAAAGTTCTGCATATTCTTTATGGTCAACTTCTAAATTTTCGCAAGGCACAGGGAACAAACATTGTCTTTTAGGGCAACTTCCCTTTTCCCCTTGCTTTTTACAAGAGGGTTTTCTGAAATTAGCAGTAGGTCCGCCAACATCGTGAATGTATCCTTTAAAATCAGGGTCCCACACAAGACGCTCTGCCTCTTTTATCAAAGACTTCTGGCTTCTTGATGAAATAATTCTGCCCTGATGAAAAGCCAAAGCACAAAATGAGCAATTTCCAAAGCACCCTCTTGAAGATGTAAGTGAAAACTTAACTTCTTCAATGGCAGGTATTCCGCCATATTTTTCATATGTCGGGTGATATGTTCCTGCGTATGGCAGACTGTAAACTCTGTCCATTTCCTTTGTAGAAAGTGGTTTTGCAGGTTTGTTCTGCACCACATATTTGTCATAATGCGGCTGAATTACAATATTGCCTGAAAATGGATCCTGATTTTTATACTGAATCATAAAACTTTCAGCATACTTTTTCTTGTCAGACTTAACCTCATTATATGAATGACAAGCAAAGCACTTTTCAGGAATGGTTTTGCTTAAATAACAAGTTCCGTCAACATCAGTAATCTCGCTTATCGGCACACCCGAATTTAACTTGTCCGCAATTTCAACAATCTGATTTTCGCCCATTCCATATATTAAAAGATCTGCGCCCGAATCAACCAAAATTGAGTGGCGCACCTTATCATCCCAATAGTCATAGTGGGCAAATCTGCGAAGAGATGCCTCCAACCCCCCGATAATTACAGGAACGCCCGGAAATGCTTCTTTTATGCGATTGGTGTAAACAATCGCAGGTCTGTCAGGACGAAATCCTGCCTTTCCGCCTGGGGAATAACTATCGTCATTTCTTTTCTTTTTTGCCGCTGTGTAGTGGCAAACCATAGAGTCAATGTTACCTGTGCTGATTAAAACTGCCAATCTCGGTCTGCCAAGACGCATAAATTCATCTTTTGAGTGCCAGTCAGGCTGAGCGATTATGCCCACAGTATAACCTGCCGCTTCCAACACTCTTGAAATTATGGCATGACCGAAAGACGGATGGTCCACATAGGCATCCGCTGACACAAGCACAAAATCAAGTTCTTCAATTCCACGCTCAATTAACTCTTCTTTAGTTGTAGGTAAGAATCTGTTATCCATATTTCCCTCTTACAAAACAAAGCGGCACTGCCGCTTTGTGATTATTTTGATATTTTTCTGCATTCTAAATAGAAACGTTTTTCAAATGCTTCTCCCATCGAAAATGTCTTTCTTGGAAGTGCACCGTCTGCTCTTACGCTTTTGAAAAGGTCGCCCTTTTCCATTGATGATAAAATAAATCCAACAGAATTTTCTTTTTTAGAAAGGTCAATTGTTACGTCATCACCGTGAATGTAATCAATTTCCGCTTCCTTATGCTCTTTAACGAAAGCATCAAGGAAATTCTGCAGTGAGCCTACTGCAAGTTCAAACTGTGGCTCTTTTATGTAAATAGTTTTTGAAATTCCGTTTATAACAATATCAAACTGCTGACTTCCTGCTTCAAAGTTAGCGGTTGGGTAAAATTTCATAAGTTCGTTTAACATTTCGTCTGCATTTACATTAAACACAATTCTGTGAATTGGCTCGAATTCCAATGAAGAATCGTGAATGTTTACAACTTCAACCAAAGCATATCTTGCAGGGTGAGTTTTTGCCTCGTCTTCTGAAAGGTTTGCCTTAATTAAGTTCCAGCACTCTTTTGCAGTAGCCAAAGAGTGATTTCCGTCCCCTACTGCAAACAAAAGTGTGTTGTCTTTGTCCTGTGCATCTTTAAGGGTTGAAAATGCATCTGCAATTTTATCTGTAGGTGCAACTTTAAAGCCTTTAACGTTGCCTGATTCCATCATAAGATCAAAATCGTAAACTTTTTCGCCTTTTTCTATGCTACCAAACACCAAATCCTTTTCATCGTCAATGAGCAGCATTATGTGCGGAAGTTCAAGGGGTGCATTTTTTCTGATTTTTACTCTTGGAGGAATTCTTTCTTTAACAGTACCCTCAGTTGCACGAACGAACGCCTTTGAGTCTTTTTCATAGTCATACATTTCAAGATCGATTGCACCAACAAGACCTTTTCTAACCTTGCCACCTGCAACTGTTCTTTCAACATAAATAAATGAATTTTTAATTTCTTCAAAAACACCGCTATCTAAGTAATTCTTCATAGTGTTGTTGATGTTTTCAATTCTCTTTTCCCCATTTTCTTCATTTAAGTAGATTTCGGGATAAATCATATTAAGTGTGCTAAGTTCTTCCCCTGCAGTCTCCTTAACCTTTTCCCAGTAATCAGGCTGAGATGTGTACTGATCGCAGGCAACAACGCTCCACTTTGTAAAATCTTTTGTTTTCGGCAATAAAATATCACAAGGAATAAATCCTATTTCTAAAAATTTATCCATTTAAAATTCCTCTTTAGTCTAAATAATCTTTAAGTTTTTTGCTTCTTGAAGGATGGCGGAGCTTTCTTAAAGCTTTTGCTTCAATCTGTCTTATTCTTTCACGGGTAACATCAAATTCTTTACC
>JAZRDC010000110.1:0-1712 GCA_045660065.1 Clostridia bacterium | reverse complement strand
ACTTGCCCAGCGACGCTGCGTTTTTGCGCTAAACTGCAGCGTATAGCTTGGAATTCCTTTCGAAATTGCGTTGTGGATCTGTGCAATTTCTTTTGAAAGCTGTTCCTCATTTGCATACCATCCAAGGAATGTAGTCGGTTCACCCCAGAAATTCGAACCGCCTCGCCCAACACCAAACAATATATACTGGGGAGAATTTTTCCCGCCACGCATTTTACTGGATGCAGCTACTTTATAGCAGTTTGCAATTACATTCTCATGAGGAGAAGTAATAACAATCTCGCCCGATATGTTTTCGTTTTTTACTCCTGTGTCACGGTTCGTTTCAACAGACATAAGCGCATCCAAGGAAATATTTAATTTAGAGGAAATCAGCAACAACTTTTCCACTTCCGGGTAGCCCTGTCCCTGTTCCCACTTGGAAACAGCCTGTCGGCTAACATCTAGCAATTCTGCCAGTTCTTCCTGAGACAGATTGTGTTCTTTTCTAATTTGCTTTAAATTTTCTGAAAAACTCATATAAGCACCTCCTTTGGTGCTTTCAGTTTAGGGCAGGAAGCGTATAAATGCTACCAACCTGCTTTTGCATTTTTGCAACTTGAAGTTGCTATTTCATTTTACCACAAGCGCCAACAAAAAAGCAGGGGTGAAATACCCCTGCTTTTTTTGAATTTATTTCTTGTTTAGTTTTTTGCACCAAGTCCATTTGCCACATTTTGAACACTTCAACAATCTTCTTTTAGGTGTTTGCAACACAGCAATCTCTTTATAGTTAGGCACAAACATATGTTGGCAGTTCTTGCATTCATAATAACCTGTCTCTACCTGAAATTTCAGAGCAGTAATGCAAGGAATGATAAATATAATCACAGCCATGATGATCATAAATTTTTGGAATCCGCATTCCGGGATCAGGAGTGATATTAAAGATATCAGACAGATCAATGCCACCAGGCTGGTTGTGAAAATCACACACGCAGAATGGCGCAATCGTTTATGATATCTTTCTTCATTTTGCGCCATCTGTAAAATCAGTCCATCTAATTGTTCGCTCTTTTGCTCTAAATCAATTTTCTCTCCACTCAACAATTCATTTACACTGATTTCAAGTATCTCACAAAGCTCAAGCATAACATCTGAGTCGGGCATCGCGTTGCCGGTCTCCCATTTTGATACAGCTCTGTCGGTTATACTCAATTTTTCTGCCAACTGTGCTTGTGTAAGATTTTTCTTTTTTCTACACTCGGCAATAAACTTTCCTATTTTGATTTGGTCCATAAGCTACCTCCTTTTTCTTTAGTTATAGCAGCTTTTTATGAAAATAACACGAATGAATGGTTGAAAGGGCTTGAAAGCTTAGGACTCAACCATTGGTAGAGTGAATTTTCAACCTTAAATTCAAGGTTTTAATCTAATTATAGCATATATAACATAGAACAGCAGGGACGAACCGCCCCTGCCATAAGTTTATCCCGCCGCTTCCAGCATATTCTCGATAAAAATTCCGTAACCTCTGGTTGGGTCATTCACCAGCACATGGGTCACCGCGCCTACCAGTTTCCCGTCCTGAATAATGGGGCTGCCGCTCATGCCCTGCACTATGCCCCCGGTCAAGCCAAGCAGCTCAGGGTCTGTGACGCATATTACCAAATGGCTCTTCCCCGGGTCTTTGCTGACTCGGCTTATTTCCACAGCATATTCCTTGACTTCTC
>JAZRDC010000109.1:0-13384 GCA_045660065.1 Clostridia bacterium | reverse complement strand
AATCAACATCACTGCTTTTAGTGTTAGTTCCCTCTGCATAAGAGCCGAAAAGCATAATGCGTGTTATGGGATAATCTTTCGCAACATCTGCAGCTGCATTTATAATCTGCTTTATAGTAAGCATTAAATCAACTCCTTTTTGTTATTATATGCTTATTTATCTTTACCTAATCCGCTTCTGATGAACTGCTATAGCCGAAGCGGTTAATCTTCGTAGTGCTTATTTTGTTCTAACTGCTTTAATTCAGTAAGATGTAAAATTGACATTGTGCCTGCTGCAGATATTATTGCCAATACATTTGTTATATCAAAAATGATTGCTAATATGTTTCCGTAATCAGGATAATACTTGATTGAGCAGAAAACATTAAACGAGTAAAAGTACACTCCTATTATGCCAAGCAATATGATGAAAAATATTCTTGATTTTGGTGCATAGTGCTTGTTTAAAAAAAGTCTTCCCGGTATATAAAAGCAAGCACATACAACTACTGGCGCACTAATATAGTTATAACAAACTATTAAAGCAAATAAGCCAAGTAAAAATGCTAAAAATGATTTTAATACTCCCATAATAATCTCCTTTGTTTTTAATAGTTTTTTAAAAAGTTTGAATGCAGCTTTTACCAATAATAATTTGTTATTTGTTTTCTATTTCGTCAGGAAACCTAAAATTTTTCAATTCTTGCATCTTTTCCTCTGAAAAAGCATATTTGGGATTAGCGAGTAAATCTGCCATATATTCTAAAAGTTTCTTTTCTCCTAAATAAGTCAATCTCTCATAATCAGCGATAAGCTGTTTTTTTATTTTATCTTCTTCGGTCCACATCATTTCCACAAGACTTTGTTGTGGGTTGTCTGAATTACCAATCAAATAATCAATAGACACCTCGAGAGTTTTTGCAATTTTTAATACTTTTAACATATCAGGCTCTCGTTTACCTTTTTCCCAATAGTTAAGTCTTGTGGGGCTAATTTCAAGCAATTCTGCCAAATACTTTTGTGTATATCCTTTTTCCTTGCGTGTTGCAGTAAGTCTTTCACTAAAAACCGACATTCCGTTCACCTCTTAAAAGTTATCAATTTGATAAGAAAATAATATCATAAAAAAATTGTGTTGTCAATAACAAATTAGCAAAATGATAAAGAATTAGCAAAAAGTTATTGACAAATTAGCAAAATGATGATATTATTTATACAAGTTAGCATTTTGCTGATATTTTCCAATTAAGGAGGGAAGCTATGTTTGATAATTTGGAAGCAGAACAGGCTCGAAAACGTCTCACCAATCAAGCAGTAGCAGATTACTTGAATTTATCGCGTGTTTCGTATGAGAGCAAGAAAAAAAGTGGAAAATTTACTATTTTAGAGGCATTGCGATTAAGCAAACTATTTTCCAAGACTGCAGAATACTTATTTGCGATAAATGCTGCCGACTGATACAGTATACTTAAGTACATATACAAAGCGGAAGCGGTGCAGTAAGTTTGTGAAACTTTGTGTCTAAAAAAGCGAGGTGATACCATTGGACAAGGTAAAAGTTTTAACTATGGCACGAGATGTTGAGCAGATAACAGGACTTGTACGCATAGCACTTGAAAAATGTACTGATGCGGAAGAGTTCAGAACGTTATTAAGATTTGCTTTTGACAGATTGCTTGATGTTCACGAACAAACATTTTTGCTTGCAAAGAGCATTGAGAGTGCCAAAGAAGAAAAAGAAGAATAATACAGGAGCAGTTTTAAGAGAGGAGAAATACAAATGCAATATAAGACTTGCCCCTTTTGTGGGGATAATTTAGATGCAGGTGAGGTTTGCACCTGCCAACCAAAGAGAAAAATGGCAAAACCAAAGAAGAAAAGCAATAACAATGTTAAGCTACAGGAAGGGAGTGCTATAAATGTCAAACAAAATTTGTGCGTTTCCGCAGTCAGCTGATAATGAGATTATAAGAGAGCCTGATACAGTAATGTATACTACAAAAGACATTGCGCGAATTATGGATTGCTCTATACCTACTGCAAGGGAAATTATGCACAGGGCAGATTTCCCGCTTATATCCATTGGAAAGATATTGAGAGTTTCAAAGCCCGCCTTTGAACAATGGACTATGGAAAAAAGAATGTGAGGTGCTGATGCAATGTTAAACGAAAAAAATGTAATAACTATTGCCAACACTGTTAGTGCTAATATTTATGCACAAAAAAAGCACCTTGATAAAATTGCTTTAATACATTGTCAGCTTGACAAACGTTTGGAAGAAAAAATTTTTGATGTAGGGGTTATTGATGAGCTGAAACTACTTACTGATATGCTTTTTGATTATTTATGCGGCATGATAAAAGACAATAAAGAATGTTCAGAATATGCCGAAAAATTAAAAGATATGTTAAAGGCAAGGGAAAAAGGTGGTGATGAAAAGTGCATATAAGACTTTTAAACGAAGCTATGGACCATTATGGCAGTATCTTTGGAAATGAATATGGCAGTAAAATCAGCAACTTAACAAATGAGTACATAGATTTAAAGACAGACAACAAAACAAGTATGTTTTTAGAATCTCTTATCGGTGGTGTTGAGAGTGCCGCGTTTGATAATGGTGTTAAATGTGGCTTGATTTTAGCTAAATCTTTGCACTATATCCTGAATGAACCTGAAAAGGCTTTTAACGATTTGTTTGATTCATACGAGAGCTTCGAAGATATATACAAACAAGAGATTGAAGCGGTTAAAAAACTGAAAGCCGAAAAGCATCAGAAAGAGTGAGGATAAACAATGTTTGAGTTAGTATTAGGAATGTGCGTTATATTGCTTGTGTTTATAGCAATGTGTGTCATTGAAAAAATACCATGCGTTGATAAGATGCTCGAAAAGAGTGTTGAAAGTATGACGGTAGAAAATAACCCGAAGCGGTTATGCTCCGGGAGAGTTCAGAAGGATTATTTTTCAGAACGTGCGTGCTGATGAAGCGCACATGCGCAAATTATGAGGATAAAAAAAGAGTTTGCGAAAACACGCAAACTCAACACCAAACAGATAAATAAGGGGAAACCTTATCTCTCCTGTTCTTATTTTATCATAAATAGCGCAAAAAAGCAACTATTTTTTAATAAGTCTTTATGCGGAGCGAAGCGGATAAACATCTGCTTTGCTCCTGACTGTCCGCAGGGCAGTTTCAAGGCTTGTATGATAGCATAACTAACCAACCACACACAAAAGAGTGCGGGCGCAAGGGGAAATTTGATAAAGTGAGAAGAAAATACAGAGAAAAAATATACAAGTGCGGTGATTATATGGATATACATTTATACCCGGTATACAAAAAGAACGGAAAGCGAAAAGCAAAGTACAAAGAGACCAAGGCATCACAACAACGTTTAAATGACAAAAACTCTGCAAATGCTTTGTCAAGACTTATAAACCTGAACTTTACCGAAAACGACTATGCTCTGCATCTGACTTATGATAAAGAGAGCTTGCCCGCTTCCCCGGAACAAGCTCAAAAGAATATACAAAACTTTATCAGACGTTTAAAACGTGTATATAAAAAACAAGCTGCAGAGCTTAAATATATCCATGTTACCGAAAAAGGTGAGCAGAGCAACAGAGTTCATCATCACCTTATAATTTCGGGTGGTGTGGACCGAACTACCATTGAGAATGTTTGGAATTTAGGATATGCAAACACAAGAACTCTGCAATTTAACAAAAGCGGTTGTATTGGTCTTGCGACCTATGTTACAAAGCAAAGATTGTTGTTCAGACATTTTACACCTTCGAAAAACCTGAAGAGACCTGAAGCAACAGAACGCACAGGCAAAATAACACAAAAGCAACTTGATTATTGGAAAAACTTTATAGATCTGAATGGACTTGAAGAAGAAATCAAAAAGCAATACCCGGGTTATTCTCTGTGTGAAATTCCTGAAATTATTGAGAATGATGTAAACGGTGGACTGTATTCATACATAAGGCTTATTAAAACACAAAAATTATGTGATATCGAAAAGAAAAAGCCGAAGCGGATAAGTTCGTAATAGTTCGCAACAAAAAACACGCGTGCGCGTGCGTGTGTGCGTGCGTGCGAGAAATCGGCTTTACATAAGACTTTTTTTGATTTGGATATATCAATCCTTTTTGTATTATAAATTATGCAAATGCGTATTTAATTATTTTTATATGCTTATAAATGGCATTATAAAGCGGTTTTAAAATATTCGCACGTGCCGGTTATATTGTGAGCATCTGCGCCATGAGCGAGAGTGTTAATGTATACTTATTCCCGGAAGCGGTTATATCTGCAGACAGTTCAGAACTGATGCAAGATAAATATATTTTATTGTGTAAAGGTGATTATGCGAGATTATATTGTTAAGAGTTACAGAGCCGATTATGTACCAAGAGAAATTTATATGCAGGTCAAATACAGGTTGCAATCCGTTGAACGTATAAAATCTTTAAGAAATAAGCTCCTGATAAAATCTTCTCTGTCTGCAGAAGAAAAGCAACTTGTCAAGCACATAGAAAAAGAGCTTGCAAATATCAAGTCTGTATGTGATGTTATTCTGCAGGAATTAAGCACAGAAACACTTAAAGAGTTCGAGCCTTTAAAAGCCTATTTTTCTTATGAGCATTACAACGCATATATGAAACGAAGCAACAAAGAAAACGATTTAGGAAAGAGTTATAAAACGTGGGGAAAATATAAGCGCAGAATGACAATACTTATCGCAAAACGTTTGAAAATCATTTAGTGCGTTCAGAACTTGCCCGCTTCCCCGGGGATAAACTATGCTGCAGAAGCGCAGCAGAACAAAATCACTCCTGGATAAAACATACACACCGAAGCGGTCAAACTCTGCATCAGAGTGAGAACTACGAGACTTAAATATTATATTTACATCAATGCTGCCATAAGGGCAGTTTTTGTTGTTCGCTATAATAAAAAAATAATTCGCTTTAAAATGATTTAAAACGAATAATTGTTGCCTATATGTTGCCTAACTGTTGCCAATAATTTTGTTTTTAATTGTTTCAATTTTACAATATCAATAATTTTAAGTGCTTATAAATGGCATTATAAAGCGGTTTATAATATTTTTGAGCAAAACAAAAGACGGTTTAAAAAAACCGCCTTTTTGGTGCTCGAAACCGGAATCGAACCGGTACGGGGATCACTCCCCACGGGATTTTAAGTCCCGGGCGTCTGCCAGTTCCGCCACTCGAGCAAATAGTCATTATTGCTAACGACTTAAATATGATAACACATTTATTTGGTTTTGTCAATATATTTTTTCCAATTTCTCATTATTTAATCATATTAATGGTGCAAAAAGTTTTGAAACCTTCTGATTTATGCGTTTTACCAAAGAAAATTTCTGCAAATCTGCTTTTGTTATTTCCCTGCTTTCTGCTATTGTTCTTAAAATATCTGCTTTTACATCTTTAATAATTTCGCTTCCGTAAAAAACAGTTCCATTTTCAAAATGTAAAAACAAACTGCGAAAATCCATATTGGCTGTGCCGATAACTGCGATTTCATCATCACTCACAAAGGTTTTGCAATGGATAAATCCCGGAGTGTATTCATATATTCTCACTCCACTGTCCAGAAGCACTTTATAATAACTCTGCGTTACCTCAAAAACAGTTTTTTTGTCAGGAATTCCCGGCACAATAATTCGTACATCAATTCCGCTTTTTGCTGCATTTGTAATTGCTGTAATCATTGTATTATCTATTGCAATATATGGTGTGGTTATATACACATATTTTTCTGCAACATTTAAAATTGATGTATATATATTTTCGCTTGTTTGTTCAAAATCAAGAGGAGAATCTCCGTATGACTGAATATAGCCTTTGGTATGGTCAAGTTTTTTGCTTTCATAAAGTGGAAGAGATGTTTTTTCACCACTTATGAAGCACCAGTCTGTCATAAAAACTGCGCTTAATCCGCAAACTGCATTTCCTTTTATTTTAAAAGCATTATCTTTCCATTTACCAAAACGAACAACTTCGTTTATATATTCATCTGCAAGATTAACTCCGCCTGAGTATGCAATGTTATCGTCGATAATAACCATTTTTCTGTGATTCCTGTGATTGAAAAATCTGTAATCACTGACTGATGAATATAACTTGAATCTATTAAATCTGTATGCTTTTATGCCATACTTTTTAAGTTCTTCGGGATAATTTGAGCGGAAAGACAAAATGCACCCGAAATCATCGTAAAGCAGACGTACATCCACACCTTTTTGGGCTTTTTCTTTCAATATTTCAAGGATTGAGTCCCACATTTTCCCATTTTTAATGATATAATATTCAAGATATATTTTTTTCTTTGCCTTTTTTAGTTCTGCTATTAAATCAGAATAAAAATATTCTCCCAAAGAAAAATATTCCGATTGTTCATCCCGGTTTACGGGAAAACCTGACTTATTTGACAGATATGTTGCAATTCTTGCGTATTTTGGATGGTTTTCGTAAATTTCAGGAAGTCTGTTTTTAAATCCCACAAGCCCTGTCATAACAGAATTTTGCACCTTATTATATGCAATTTTAAACTTTGCATTTGCGTGATTTCCCCATGTCATATACAATATAAAACCCATTACGGGCAGAATTGCAATTGTTAAAACCCACATCAGTTTATATGCGGGATTAATTTTATCGTTTACCACAAGTCCAAGAGAAATAATTAAACTGATTATTGTAATAAACACATAAGCAAAACCACCGTTTTGCTTAAAAACGCCGGCAAATGCAAAAACTATGGCTATCTGGAATAAAAAGAGCATTCCAAACATAAAAGATTTTGATAATAAGAATTTTAATAATTTCTTCAAATTAACACCTCTTTAATATATCAGTATACTCTTTGCGCCAAAAAATGTCAACGATTTGTTATAAAATCAAGAAGGTTAAAAGAGGGTGTAAATAAATTCACATCCTCTTTTGACCTTCCGTAGGGGGGTAGGAAAAAATGTTCAGAACGGAAAAACTGAGCAAAAGCCAAAGGCTCCCTTTGGCTTTTGGGTACCCGAAGGCGTATATAGATACGTCGAGAGGCGAAGTTTTTTCGTAACAAAAATGGCTTTTATTAAAAAGAAAAATCCTGATTTTTTCAGGATATTTCCACATTTTGTTAACTATTCAAGGTTCTATTGCAACCATATAAATTGATATCAAGCCATTTTTGTGTTCTGGGCTTTTTTTACATCCCCTTTTTAATAATTTTTTATAAATTGCGTAGGTGAAACACCCCTCAACTTTTTAAAAAATCGGCTGAAATAAGAAACACTTTCAAACCCAAGCATTTCTGCGATTTCAGTTACCGATAAGGTGCCGTCTCTTAAAAGCATTGATGCTCTTTTTATAACCACTTTATCCCTGTACTCAAGGGGCGACATTCCATATTCTGCTTTAAATAAAGTATAAAACTGTGATGAACCTAAGTTGCAACTTTTAGCAAGGCAGGTGCAATCGATTTTTTCTGTGAGATGCTCTAAAAGATAATTTACGGCAGGCGACAAACGCTCTCTGTTCAAATTAGAACTACCCTTATCAAGTGTGCGGAAAATTGTGCACATAAGTTCTTTTTTCCTGATAAAATCCTGATTGTACTCACACTCATCAGCCAACGCTTTAATTGCCTCTGCACATTCTGAAGGAGTGTTACTCCTCACCCTGAGAGGATGATCTGAAAAAAGTACCATTTCATTATTTATAGTAATTTCAAAATCTATTCTGTAAAACTCAATTTCATCGTCATAAATTTCAAGTTTATGAACCGAATTATAAGGAAGATATATAAGCGTTCCGGGTTTTAATTCAAAAGACCCTTTCTCAAAGTAATATGCACCCGTACCATGAAGAATATACAAAAAGCCGTTAGCCTTTCTCCCATACGACACAAGGTCTCTGTATATAGGCTTCTGATGAATAATATTTATTTTTGAAATCTGAAAATCTTTCTTTTTCAAATCATTAATTTCTAAAATCATAAACTTCTTCTTTCTTATCTGATTTATTTTAAGTATATCACTTATTTTCACAATTGCAATACTTTACCGGAAAATTGTTAAAATATTTCGAAATATTGTGCATTGACTTTTTTATGTGTAAAATTTAAAATATTATCGAAATATACGCGTAAAAAGAGGTGCGTTATATGAACAGCAAATGGATTAAAACTTCCGAAATTTTTGACAATTATGAACGGCGTTTTGCCAAAGCGCGCGCCGACAAGGTATTATCACACCCCTGGGAAGCAGATGAAAAAGAGAAAATCATTGAATCTGCCAAACGAATGCTTGGGTATGATGAAGAATTGATACCCGCCATTCATAACATAGAAGAATTTGGACATACCGACTTTAATGGTTACTCAAGATTGCAGTTAAGGTATGAAACCTGGGAAAAGATGTATGGTGCCTCTACCCTGTTTATACCTGACACCAAAGACAAATCCCCTCTTGTGTTTTTGTGTTGCGGTCACGGAAAAGCCGGCAGACTGTCAAACGCTTATCAGGCAATGGGTCACAGACTCGCATCTCTCGGCATTGCTTGTCTTGTTATTGACAACATCGGTCAGGGCGACAGAAAAAAGGCAGAGCAAGATTTAGACCATTGGAACACAACATCTCCCTTTCAATGCGGACTTACCCTGCAAGGGCTGATTGTTATGGAAACTATTGCTTTAATCCGCTATATGCAAAAAGACGAAAGGTTTGATTCTTCCCGTTTTGGAGCTTGCGGAAACTCAGGTGGTGGAACTCTTACAATGTTCCTTGCGGCGATTGCCCCCGAACTTTCAGTTATTGCATCAAGCGGGTACCCATCCGAAATAAGTTACATTTTACAAAAAGAACGTGGGCATTGTGCCTGCAATTTACTGATTGGCGAAGCATTTGAAGCCGAAATGTGGGAACTTTACAGCACATTTGCACCAAAACCACTTCTTTTAGAAGGTGGAGTGCTGGACAATCTTATCCCCCACGACCTTGCTCACCGCAACGCCCGAAAAGTGAAAAACACTTATATCCAATTAGGTGCCGAACAAAATTTTGAATTTAAACTAACCGATACGAAACACCCCTGGGATTTGGAAGATATCAATGTTATAAGCAAATTTTTATGTGAGAGATTAACAGGAAAAACTCCTGATGACATCACTTATTTGTTTTCCACAGAAGATATTTTGCCTTTGAAAGTTACAATCCCTGATGATTGTTTAACCACCTGCAGACTTTGCGAAAAATTAACAAACAAAGTTTTAGATGAAAATAAAAAATTACAGGATATCTTTGTTCCTGAATTTGATAAAAAGCCCATAAACCCCGAAGATATCCAAACAGATATCGGCAGAGGAGATTTAATGCGAGTTTTTGCACAATTTGAATGTGCTTTATTTAAAAAGGAGGAAAATTAAATGGCTGTTAAAACAAAATACAAAGTTGTTGGCGGATGTGCTATTTGTATGACTTGCCTTTACCAATGCCCTGTTCAGGCTATATCTTTGATTGAAGATGTAAGTGCGGTAATTGATGAGTCAAAGTGCCTTGGTTGCGGCAGATGCTTTAATGCTTGTCAACCCGGTGCAATCCAACCCTATGAAGTAGAAGAATAAAATTATTGGAGGAATAAAAAATGTTGGAACTTAAAAACTATACTGAAGAATATGCTCCTATATATGGTGAGTATGACGTTGTAGTTGTTGGCGGTGGTATGGCAGGCGTTGGTGCTGCAGTTGCCGCAGGAAGAGCAGGGGCAAAAGCTATCCTTGTTGAAAACACATCAGCCTTAGGCGGTCTTGCAACAATGGGTCTTGTTAATATCCCATTGGACTTTTTGTCAGGTTTAGGGGCTGAAATGTTTGCACGTCTTGGTGAAATAAATGGTCTCAGAACACGTAACACCGACCCTGAAAAGCACAAACTTGTTTTTGACAGAATGGTAAAAGAAGCAGGTTGCGATTTATTATTGGTAACTCCTTTGGTTGATACTATCGTTGACGGCAACACAGTAAAAGGTATTATCGTTCACACAAAAGAAGGCAGACGTGCTATTATGGGTAAACGTTTTGTTGACGCATCAGGCGACTCTGACCTCGTTTATTTTGCAGGCGGTGAAGTTGAAGTTGGCCGTGAAAAAGACAATATGTCAATGGGTTGCTCATTGGAATTTGTTTTGGGTGGCGTTGATATGGACACATATATGTCAAGTGATGTCCGCTTAAAAGATGTAAAATGGATTAAACTTCTTGACAAAGCAATCAGCGAAGGAAAAATTCCTGATATTGACAACCACATTAACTGGATGACACATCTTCCGGGCCGTCCTGAACATTGCGGAATGGACGAAGTAAGTATTTGCTTTGCTCACTCAAGAAACTGCTTCCCTACCAAAAATGAAGATTTAACCCGTATGTATTTAGAAGGTAGAGAACAGGTTAATATCTTAGCAAAATTTATCAAAGAAAACATTCCGGGATTTGAAAATAGTTATCTTTCATACACTGGTTCGCTTTTGGGCGTTCGTGAAAGCAGAAGAATTGTTGGTGAATATCGTGTAACCGGTATGGATATTGCTACCGCAAAGCATTTTGATGATGTTATTGCAATCAGTTACCACGGTTTTGACCTTCACGGATTTGAAGAATCAGGTAATATGAAATGGTTTGAAGGCACACTTCCATCAGGCGAAAAAGCATACATTTCAAATGTAGCAGGATGGGGTTCACAGCTTCCTCCTGACGATGGCATAAAACGTATGAATATGCGTGAATTGCTTGATGACCCAACAAAACCATACTACTACGATATCCCATATCGTGCACTTGTTCACAAACGTTTGGAAAACGTATTGGCTGCAGGAAGAAACTTATCTTCAGACGTTCCTGGACAGAGCGGAACAAGACTTGTTATGTGTTGTATGTCAATGGGTGAAGCTGCAGGTACTGCTTGTGCAATCTCATTAAAAGATAATGTTACAGTAAGAAACGTTGATGTTAAAAAACTTCAGCAGACAATTATCGACAACGGTGGCAACCTTTATGACCCAACAAAGATAGAGGTACAACATACAAAAGGATATAACGGTTCAGAAGCAAAAGATTTGGAAGCATTAAAAGCAAAGAGAAAATAAAAAAAGATGAAAGTATTAAAATTTGAAGATTTATCATTAGAGCAAAAATTAGGTATGGTATCCTGCGGATATGTACTCAAAGATTCAGACTGGGAAGATTTTGATTCAAACCTTGAATACACTTTAGATGCAATCAGAAACCATCGTTTAGGCTCGGTGTGGATGAGTCACAGAACCAAAAGTTTTAAGTACGCTATGGAAAAAATCAAAGAAGTAGCAGACTACCCTGTTTTGATTTTCACAGATGCTGAAAGCGGTATCGGAGAATATATGATTGGCAAGCACAATGCTTTAGGTTCAACCGATAATGAAGAATATGCTTACACTTTCGGCAAAGTTGTGGGTGTCACCGCAAGAAAATTAGGCTATAACATTGTTTGTGATCCTGTGTTGGATTCAAATGTGGGTGCGCGTTATCTTGGAACAGATAAAGAAAAAGTTGCAAAACTCGGCATAGCAATTGCAAGAGGTTTGCACGATGCAAGGATTTTAAATGTTGCAAAGCATTACCCCAGTGCACATGGTACTGACGGCGTTGACACGCATATGGCTCCCGCAATTTCTTATCAGACTGAAGAAGAACTTATCGAAACAAGCCTGTATCCATACATTGAACTTAACAAACAAGGTCTTATTAACGGTATTATGACAGGGCATGTGAGAATGAACAACATCGATCCCGGTATGCCTGCTTCACTTTCAAGAAAAGTTATTGATATTATTAAAAATCAGGGCTTTGACGGTTTTTTTGTTACAGACGGTTTGAGAATGATGAGCGTTATGTCTGAATTTGGCGATGTTGACCCTAAGGGTATGTGTATCGAAGCAGGAAATACAGTTGCACTTGACTGGGAATACACAAAAAGAGCATACGATGCAATGGTAGCATGCTACAACAAAGGTATTCTTTCTGACGAAAGACTTGATGAGGCAGTTAAGAAAATTTTAGAAACTCAGGAAAAAGTTTTGAGTCTCCCTGAACCTGCAGAAATCACAGCAAAAGATATTGAAACTTTCAATATGATTAACAAAGACTCTGTTTTTGCTAAAGTCGATGATGGTGTGCCTGTTGCACTTTCAAAAGAAGGTAAACACTTCTTTGCAATAATGGTTGAAAATGGAGCATCGGTTAAAGATGACGGCAAAGTTACAATTGATACCTTCTCAACAAGATGGGTTGATCCAAACCACGTAAAAGAACGACTCCTTGAATTGTTTCCTAATTCGAAATGCCACTTTATCGACCAGTTCCCGTCACCACATCAGAATATGATGCTCTTAAATGATGCAAGAGATTGTGAGGATTGTGTATTCTTAACATACACCGATAAAAAAGCATATGCAGGGCTTGACAGATTTACATCAAGACTTCTTGCGGTTATGCAGGCTTGTCTTTTAAATGCTTCTGCAAAGGGTCAGATTGCATCAATTGTTCACTTTGGAACTGCAACAGTGTTAGAAGATTTGCCCGGTCATTTCCCACGTGTAATCATCGGCGGTCAGTCACCTGATTGTGTTGATTGCACATTAGATGTTCTGGCAGGAAAACATTTAGCAAAAGGCAGTCTTACATACGAAGTTAACTTAAAATAAAAGGGGTAAGCTTACCCCTTTTTCTGCTTTGTTATTCATATATTTTTAAGTTATAAAGAAAGGGAAAATATAATGAAAGCAACATATCCTAAACTTTTATTATCTGCAAAAACCAAAAAAGAGAATTACATAAATGCTGTTGAAAAATGCGGAGGAATCGCAGTTTGTGAATATTGTCCTGAATTTTCTGATGAATATGACGGACTTATTTTGTGCGGAGGAAGTGATATTGATCCAAAATATTATGGCGAGGATATAACAGAATCTGTTGATATAGACCCAAAACGAGACGAAGCCGAATTAGAACTTTTCAAAAAATTTGTTGAAGCAAAAAAGCCAATCCTTGGAATATGCAGAGGATGTCAACTTATCAATGTTGCTTCAGGCGGCAGTTTGCACCAGAATATTATAAATGCCGATGAACATTCTTCTTTTGCTGATTATGATTTAGTTCATAAAGTAAGGGAAACAGAAAAAACTTTTCTTAACAAATTTTACGGTGAAGAGTTTTATGTAAACAGTTTTCATCATCAGGCGATTAAAGAACCAGGAAAAGATATTGAAGTTATTGCAACTGCTTATGACGGGGTAACTGTTGAAGCAATAAAACATAAAGAATTACCTATTTATGCAGTACAA
>JAZRDC010000108.1:0-2985 GCA_045660065.1 Clostridia bacterium | reverse complement strand
TTTTGCGTCGCAAATTTTGTTTTTTTACATAAAAAAAAGGAAATTGGCAAGATGCGTGGAATAAAAAGTAGAGTGAAATTTTTAATTAGAGTTTTCGGAGGTACGCTTTTTGGCAATCCCAAGTCATATTATTCAGGAAATTACTGATAAATGCGACATAGTTGAATTTATTTCAAAATACGTTCGCCTTAAAAGAAGTTCAGGCGAGTATGTGGGGCTTTGCCCGTTTCACGGGGAAAAGACCCCCTCTTTTCATGTTTCGGCGGATAAGCAACTTTATCATTGCTTTGGTTGCGGTGAGGGCGGAACAATTATAAACTTCGTTATGAAAATGGAAAACTTAAGTTTTTTAGAGGCTGTTAAGTTTTTGGGTGAGCAGGTAGGAGTTGTTATTCCCGAAAGTTCGGATTTTGATGATAAAGCCGCAAAAAGAAAGCAAAGGCTTTACGATATAAATAAAGAGGCAGGAAGATTTTTTTATTCTATGTTGGCTTCCATCGAGGGCAAAATTGCAAGGGAGTATTTTTCTTCCCGCGGACTTTCAAAAGAAACCATAGTAAAGTTCGGGCTTGGCTTTGCCCCTGACAGTTGGGACAAACTTTTTAAGCACTTAAAGTCCAAAGGCTTTACAGAGTATGAGGCATTAGATGCAGGTTTAATTGTAAAAGGACAAAAAGGCGGAGCATACGACAGGTTCAGAAACCGAGTAATGTTTCCGATTTTTGATATAAGAGGCAACCTGATTGCCTTTGGCGGACGAGTTTTAGACGACTCAAAGCCAAAATATTTAAACACAAACGACACACCTGTGTTTGACAAAAGTTCAAATTTATTCGGACTTAATATTGCAAAAAAATCCACCAGCAAAACTTATGTTACTGTGGAAGGATATATGGATGTTATAACTCTGCATCAGTACGGAGTTGACACGGCGGTGGCGTCTCTTGGAACATCACTTACTGACGGACATGCACTTTTGCTTAAAAGGTACGCAGATGAGGTTGTGCTTTGCTACGACTCTGACGAGGCGGGTGTAAAGGCGGCAAACCGTGGTATGGAAATTTTATCACGCCACGACATCAAAACAAAGGTTATAACCCTGCCCGGTGCAAAAGACCCTGACGAATTTTGCAGAAAAAACGGAGTAGATGCTTTTTTAATGGCAGTCAGTGGTGCAAAAAACCCTGTTTTGTATAAAATAGGAAATTTAAAGGCAAAATATGACCTATCACAGCCTGACCAGAAGGTTGAATTTATAAAAGAAGCAGCCACAGAACTTGTAAAACTAAACTCGGTTATGGAACAGGAGATTTACGCAAAAGAAATTGCAGTTTCCTGCGATGTTTCCTTTGACTCGGTTATGGCGCAGATCAAGCAAAAGCGTAAAAACTATGTAAGGCGGGAAAACAAAAAAGAACTTGAAGCCATAAAGCGGGATTTAAGTCAGAAAACCATTGTTAAAGACGGCAAGAACGAACTTTTAACAGAAACTGAAGAAAAACTTATAAATTTAATGTTTTATTCATATCCTGCATTTGAGTTTTTATCGGCAAAATACCAAAAAGAGTCTTTTTCAGACAGCCTTTTAGGTGAATTATTTGAAAAGATAAAACAGATGAGGCAGGACAAGTCCGACCCTGTTGAAAGTGAACTTATCGCACTCTTTGAAATAGAAAATGCAAGTAGAATTGCAAGAATTTTAAGTTTGCAGAATACTTATCCGGATCCATACTTGGCAGCAAGTCAGATATCAGGCAGTCTTGATAAGATTAAAAGAGATATAGAAATTAAAAACCTGGCAAAATCACAGGATTTACAAAAAGTTAAAGAAATGATTTCGGCAAGAAATCGCAAGGAGGATTAACCACCATGGCAGAAGACAAAAAAGCAATAATTAAAAATCTTCTGGAAAAAGGAAAGAAAAACGGTAAAATTTCCTACCAGGAGATTGCAGATGCATTAGAAGAAGTAGAACTCGACCACGAGAAAATTGAAAAGGTTTATGAAACATTAGAATCTATGGGCGTTGAAATCATAGGTTCTGATTTAGAGCCTGAAAAAGACGAAGACATTCCATTGGATGAAATTGAAGAAGTGGAAATCGACCTTACAATCCCTGAAGGCGTAAGCGTTGAAGACCATGTAAGAATGTACTTAAAAGAAATCGGTAAAGTTCCGCTTTTAACAACAGAAGAAGAAATTGAACTTTCTGAAAGAATGTTAAAAGGTGATGAAGCCGCAAAGCAGAGATTGGCTGAAGCAAACCTTCGTTTGGTTGTATCTATCGCAAAAAGATATGTAGGCCGTGGTATGCTTTTCTTAGACCTTATTCAGGAAGGTAACCTTGGTCTTATCAAAGCGGTAGAAAAGTTTGACTACACAAAAGGCTTTAAATTCTCAACATATGCAACATGGTGGATCAGACAGGCAATCACCCGTGCGATTGCCGATCAGGCAAGAACTATCAGAATCCCTGTTCATATGGTAGAAACCATCAACAAACTTATGAGAATTCAGCGCCAACTTATTCAGGAATTCGGTAGAGAACCGCAGATTGAAGAAATCGCAAAAGAAATGAATATGGGGGTTGACAAGGTTCGTGAAATTATGAAAGTTGCACAAGAACCTGTGTCATTGGAAACTCCTATCGGTGAAGAAGAGGACAGCCACCTTGGTGACTTTATCCCAGACGACGATGCTCCGCCACCGGCAGATGCAGCATCATTTATTCTTTTGAAAGAACAACTTTCAAATGTTTTGGGAACACTCACACCAAGAGAAGAAAAAGTTTTAAGATTAAGATTTGGTCTTGATGACGGCAGAGCAAGAACATTGGAAGAAGTTGGTAAAGAATTTGATGTTACCCGTGAAAGAATAAGACAGATTGAAGCAAAAGCTTTAAGAAAGCTCCGCCATCCTTCAAGAAGCAAAAAACTTAAAGATTATTTAGACTAAAGAGGAATTTTAAATGGATAAATTTTTAGA
>JAZRDC010000107.1:0-37896 GCA_045660065.1 Clostridia bacterium | reverse complement strand
GCAACAATTCCTGCTATAACTCCCACCCCTGCGGACAGTTTAGAAGATGTTGCGTAAAACACAGACGGAATTGTCATAACGCTTAGCACTGCATATGGAATATAATATAAAAATGACATTAAAAATCTGTTTGTTATTTTCTTCTTGATTAAAACAAGTGGCAACATTCTTATTAAATATGTGGTTCCCGCCGCAACCAAAAGATATATTAAAAATTTACTCCACAGCATTTTCACTCACCTCATCTTTTACCGGGGCAAAATATGCCGCCACAACACTTGCCAAAACCGAACAGATTATAATCTTAAATCCGCCCGGCACTTTATTAAGCAAAGGAACAAATTCAAAAATAACGCTTAAAGTTATTGCTCCCATAACGCACCCTAAAACCGCTTTGTTGGTTTTTATAACAGGGACTACTATTGCGATAAACATTCCGTAAATTGCAATACCCAGCGCAGATACCACCGCCTGAGGCAGTACATTTCCTGCAACTGCACCTAAAAATGTGCCTGTTGCCCAGCCAAGATAGGGGGTTATAATAAGTCCGTAAAAATACTTTTTGCCCACGCTTCCGTATTTTCCTGATGCTACCGCAAAAACTTCGTCGGTATTTACAAAAGAAATCAAAAATCTGTCTAAAAGTTTTACCGATTTACCAAGTTTTTGGGATAGCGACACAGACATTAAAGCATATCTTAAATTTATCACAAGTTGCGATACAAAAAGTTCTATTAAACTTCCCCCCGACAGCATTATAGGCACCGCTGCCAACTGTCCTGCCGATGTTACATTGGTCATCGAAATAAGCAATGCCTGAACCCAGGAAAGACCTGAAGATACTGCAAAAATTCCAAATGCAAAGGATACCGAAAGATATCCTAAGCATATTGGAATTCCATCTTTTATTCCTTGTTTAAAACTGTTGTGCTCTTTCATAACTTAACCTCTTAAGGGGAATTTTACCCAGAATGTTGTACCTGTTTCTAATGTACTTGTAACGCCAAAATTATATTTGTGGGCGGTAAGAATTTCTTTTACTATTGAAAGACCGATACCTGTTCCCGTTACTCGTCTTTTTCCTGATTTGTCAATGCGGTAATATCTGTCCCAGATGTGCTTTATGTTCTGCTCCTCGATAATATCGCCGTAGTTTGTAACTGAAAGACATGCAAAATCTGATTTTTCCAGAGTTATTTTAACAGGCTTTGAAAGGTCTGTATGGTTTATTGCGTTGTCAATAAGATTGCATATAACCTGCTCAATGCGAGTGCCGTCGCCCTCTGAATAAATGTTTTCTTCAACATTTACATCAAATTCATAGCCTTTTTCTTTGAAAATTTCATATCTGCCCAGTATATTTTCAATCATTTCGGACAGATTGAAAGTCTCTTCTGAAAACTCGGTTTTTCCTGCCTGAAGCCTTGATAAATCAAGAACATTTCCGATTAAACCAGACAGTCTTTCAGACTCATCTATTATAATATCTAACTGTTTTTCTCTTTTTTCGGGATTGTTGCCCGTTAAATCACGGATTGTTTCTGCGTATCCTCTTATCATTGTAAGAGGGGTTTTAAGTTCGTGAGAAACATTTGCAAGAAGGTCTTTTCTCAAAGAATCTACTTTTGTAAGTTCTTTTGTCATATTATTAAAGTCGTCGGTCAAGATGCTCATCTCGTCTTTTCTGCCTGTTGAGGGCAAAACAATATCATAATTTCCTCTTGAAACCTCTTTTGCCGCATTGGAAATTCTTGTTATTGGCTTTGCAACATATTCTGCAAATATAAAAGACAAAATCAGCGACATAGCAAGGAAAATTATTAAAATAAGCATATAAAATCTGTTGAAAATAAGCCTTGTATCACGCACGGGCACCAAAGATGCACGGGATGCTATATAAAAAGTCTGGTTGTTATTTTCAAAAGTATTAATCAATACAATAGTAGAAACATCATCTGAATTTCTTGCTTTAAGTTTCAGCGTATGTGAAGTTTGTCTGTTTTCAACCATACTCTGAATTACAGATGGCATTGCGTATGTGGTAACGATATTATTAGGGGATATGCGTCTGCCGAACATTTCGTTGTTTGACACATACATAAGCGGCGAAAAAACAAGTTTTTTATCCTGATTGTAAATTTCAACAAAACTGTCGCTTTTTCTTTCCATTTCTATAATTTTATCGTACGCTTCTCCCATATTGTCCGCATTTTCAAGCATAGATATATATTGTTTCTGACTTTTTCTTACTTCGCCCTCTTTGGCATATTCATAAAAGTTTTGCAGAAAAATTGCGAATAACAGCCAAATAACGGTGATTAACACTGCAACCACCGTCATCATATTTATCCACATTTTAAATTTTATGGATTTCACCCGTCTACCTCCAGTTTGTAACCAATTCCCCATACGGTTTTGATGTAATCACGGTATGGAGAAATACTGTTACGAAGCATTTTTATATGGGTATCAACTGTTCTGTCATCACCAAAAAATTCGTAGCCCCAGATTTTTTCCAAAATCTTCTCTCTTGACAGAACAACATTTATATTTTTTGCCATATAAAGCAAAATGTCATATTCTTTAGGAGTCATTTCCACGGTTTTACCATCTACAATCACTTTTCTTCCCGTTTCGTCAATTTCAATGCCGGGAAGTGATATAACGGTACTGCTTGGTGTACCTGTTCCTGCTCTTTTCAAAAGGGCTTTTATTCTTGCAACAACTTCTTTTGGTGAAAATGGCTTTGTGATGTAGTCGTCAACTCCCATTTCAAATCCGAAAAGTTTGTCATATTCTTCGCCCCTTGCGCTAAGCATTATAACAGGCACATCTGAAAATTTTCTTATTTCACGAAGGGCTGTGAAACCGTCGATTTTAGGCATCATAATATCTAAAATCACCAGATCAAAGGTGTATTTTTTAATCATATCGATTGCCTGCGCACCATCTGATGCCTCTTTATAAGAAAACTGTTCAAAGTCAAAGTATTCTTTTAAAATATCACGGATGCGTTCTTCATCGTCAACAATTAAAATATTATACATCAAAGCCCTCCTTTTTTTATCTTGTTATAACCAAAACTCTTATTCTTCCGCCGTTTGATTCTATTTTATCATAGTATGCCTGCACGCTCTTTGGTTTTGCTCCGCTTAAAAAGTCTGCGTAGGTAAGAGAGTGCCACTGACCTACTGCACTGCGCTCGTAAACTGCGATTTTATCGTAAACTTTAAACTCTGTGTCTCCGAAAACAAGAGTTGTATCGGTAGCAGATTTAAAGTTTCCCGGAACTTCTGATAGTTTCTGCATAGCGCTTACAGAATTTCCTGATGTTAAAACCTTAACTGCACTTCCTTTGCTTACAGAGTATGTTGTACCGCCACCCGCAGTAAGACTTTTTCCCCCTGCGTTAACTGAGTACATTCCTCTGTCGATATCTGTTACAATACCGAACTCATAGCAGTCGCCTGTTGCATTGTTAAGATAAAGAGAAGAAATTTCTCCTTTGTCATTTCTTTCAAAAGCAAAAATCTGTCTTGCATTTAAAATTGCACCGTCAAGACGCTGTTTGTAAACAGTAGTATAACTTGCGCCCTTTGCAGGATCTGTGTTTGCAATGTCAAGAATTTTCACATCATTTGCTATTTTTGCACTTCCCAAAGTATTGGCACTTGCATCAACCTCACCTGCAAGAGTGTTGTTGCCTGTTGCCATTTTTGAGATTTTTGTTCCGTTTTTGTCAAAAGAAACATTTACAAGACTGCATTTATAGTCTTTGTAATTAAGGGCAGTTTTATATTCAACTTCTCTGCCGTCTGCAAAAACAACGGTAGCATAATATGATGAATAACTGTTACCCAACTGGTCTTCATATTGTTTAGTGCCTGTGGCCGTAAGATAGCCCTTAAGGGAAACATTTTCGCCTGTTGCTTTAAACACATCTGCGATTTCTCCGTTTCTGCCAAGGCAGATTGTTACGGTATCGCCTAAATTGATGCTTCCGCCTGTAACAAATTTTTCGTAAGCAGAAGCAGTTTCGATTGCATAACTTTTGCCTGAAATTGTAACTGTTTCGATGTTATCCCGGTTTGGCGAAGCATTTTCATAAACGCCTGTGATTTTGTTGCTCCATACCCATGCGATATTCATATCTTTTGAATAATATAAAATGTCTCTTGTGCCGATCTGGTCTTTTGAAACCTTTGCACCGTTTTTGTAAACAGTTGTTTCATCGTTTATTCCATATGCTGAAACATCAGACAAAACTGTAATTGCGCCTGATGATTTTATACCGCCTACCATAACATATTCGGTATCTCCCGACTGGTTTGTGTAGACTGTAACGCTGTCGCCGATTGATGCTTTTTGCTTTAAAGTATCCATTGTTGCTTTTTCAGTTTTATAGTAAATAGGTGTATTTTTTCCGATATTTACAGAAAGGGTTTTGTCCCCGTTGTAAACCAAAACATCATCTTTTAAAACTGTGTTTAAAGTATAACTTTCGCCCCTTTTGTTGGTTGGGATAAAAGACACTATTGCGCCTGTGTTTTTGGTTACCATATCACCTTTAAAACCTGCTAAACTTTTATCAAAATCGCTTTGAATTTCAAAAGTTCCCGCAGAAGTTAAAACTTTGTTCCCTGAAATTGAACTGTCTTCATTTGATGTTGCAATCAAAATTACATCTTCGGTGTAAGAATATCCGAAAGAATTTAAAAGCACAGTCTGCTTATCTTTCATATTTGTTGTAAGGGCGTTGTAGATAAGTCTCATAACATCGCCTCTTGTAAGAGTCTGACCAAGACTTGCGTTTACACCCTCTAAAAGTTCAAAATCAACTGCGGCTTTCATTTGTCCGTCAGGCCATGAAAGGTCAAAATAGTCGTCTTTATAGCCTAAAAGTTTTAAAACTATTGTAACCCCTTCTTCTAAAGTAACTGTATCTTCAGGACGGAATGTTGAATCGGGATAACCCTTGATATAGCCGTTGTTTGCGGCGCATCTTATGTATGATGCACCCCAGTATGTGAAAGGAACATCGTGAAAAGGTGATATTAAAGATGTTCCCGAAATAGCATTTCTGTACTCAGATGCCGAAACCGCAATTTTTGCAAATTCCGCACGGGTAACGGGGGCGAGCAAATTAAAATTGCCTGTCTGGTCTCCCTGCATAATTTTAAGGTCTTTCATAAGACTCTGAAGATTTGTTGTGTTTTCCTGAGCATTTACAATTCCTGATGCAAAAGGCATCACAAGAACAACACAAAGCATTAATGCAATTATTTTTTTCATAAAGCGTATCCTTTCTTAATCATAACGAAGTGCGTCAATAGGATTTAATTTTGCCGCTTTTCCTGCAGGCATATAGCCGAATATTATGCCGATTCCCACAGAAACGCTGAATGCAATTAAAACCGCACCTATCGAAATTACTGCGGCAAATCCGAGTGCTTTTGAAAGCACTATCGATGCTATTATTCCTAAAATTATTCCAAGAATACCTCCGCAGGCAGAGGTTGTTGCCGCCTCTACCACAAACTGACTCAAAATGTCAAATTTTTTGGCACCCAATGACTTTCTTATGCCGATTTCCCTTGTTCTTTCGGTAACTGACACAAGCATTATGTTCATAATACCAATACCCCCTACCAAAAGGGAAATTGCGGCAATACCTACTAAAATAAGGGTAAGTTTGCCTGTGAGTTCGTCAATCATATCAATCATTTCGGTCATAGCAATAACTGTGTATGCGCTTGTGTTGGAAAAGACCTTGTAAAGATCATCAGAAATTACCTGTTTTGCCTGTTCTGTCTTTTCTTTATCCGCAACAGCAAATCTGTAGGAAGTTATTCTTGCACTTCTGTTTAAAGTTCTTGACAGGGTGTAGGGAATGTAGATTTTATCATCGTCTGTGCTTTCTGCACTGTCTGCCTTTTCTTCTAAAACGCCCACAATAGTAAAGGTGTTTCCACCAATTTTAAGTTGCTGTCCAAGTGCATTTCCACCAAAATATTCATTTGCTATGTAGGAGCCTACAACGCAGTTTTTTGCGCGCTTGCTCATATCCATATATTGCAAAAATCTGCCTTTTTCAACACCTAAACTCTGGATTTTGTCAAAGTCCTCACTAACACCTGTAATTGATGTAGTAGAACTTGTTTCTGTTCCGAATTTTGCCTGTTGCATAACCGAAACGGTAGGTGAGCAGTATGACAAAAGTTCAGGGTTTTCGTCTACCATTTCAAACATATCTTCAGGCTCAACTGCACGGTTTCCCCCTCTTGGGGATATATTTACAGTTAAAAGGTTTGCGCCCAGACTTTCAAACTGACCTACCAAGTCTGACTTAAATCCATCTATAACAGACACTAAAATAATAACTGCCGCAACGCCGATAATGATACCCAGCATTGTTAAAAAAGAGCGCATTTTACTTGACTGCAAACTCTTTAAGGCAAGAATAAATGATTGTTTTAAGTTCATACTTCTTCCTGCCTTTCGTCTGAAATAATTTTACCGTCGGCAAGTCTTACAATTCTTTTTGCCTGTGCGGCAATTGAGTTATCATGAGTAATCATAACAACTGTTGTTCCCTCGGAATTTAATTTCTGCAAAAACTCTAAAACATCTTTTCCTGTTTTTGAGTCCAATGCGCCTGTTGGTTCGTCTGCTAAAATAACTTTAGGATTTCCCGCCAATGCTCTTGCAATTGAAACTCTCTGTTGCTGACCACCTGATAACTGCGACGGGTATTTTTTAAATCTGTCGCTTAAGCCTACTTTTTCCAAAGCCGCCATTGCAAGATCTTTTCTTTTTTGGGGCGGATATCCTCTGTAAATCAGAGGAAGTTCCACATTTTCAAGCAAAGTGAGTTTTGGGATTAAGTTGTACTGCTGAAAAATAAATCCCAAGGTCTGATTTCTGATTGTTGCAAGTTCGTCATCTTTCATTGTACTTACATCAATGCCATTTAAGTGATAAGTTCCCTTTGTTGGCACATCAAGGCAGCCTATTATATTCATACAGGTGGATTTTCCCGAACCTGACTGACCTACAATTGCAACAAACTCGCCTTCTTTAACATTTAAAGAAACCCCGTCCAATGCTCTTATTTCGCTGTCGCCATCGGAATAGATTTTATAAATATCCTTTAAATCTATCATCTGCCTCCTCCAAAGTTTCTGTTGGTGCCACCTGATGGCATTCCGCCACCCATAGGCATACCTCCGCCCATTGGCATTCTTCCGCCGCCCATAGCGCCCTTCATCATATTCTGCAGAGAGGTCGCCTCTGTCTGCTGAATCAAAACAATGTCTCCTTCTTTCAGACCTGAGATAATTTCCACGCTGTCTGAATTTGAAAGGCCTGTTTCAACTCGTCTTAACTCAAAGCCTTCAGGAAGTTCCTGACCGAATGCTCTTGGTGTTTGCTTTTTGTTGTCTTTACTATCAGGCATTTTTTTGCCGTCTTTGTTTTGAGGCATCTGTCCTTTGCCTTTATTTTCAGGATTAAATTCCTTTTCCTGCTTTTCTTCAGGTGCTTTTCCGTTTGATTTAACTGCTACCATATTTCCACGCATAATAGCAGAAACAGGTACTGTTACAACATCTTTTACTTCTTCAACTGTGATTTCGGCATCAACATTCATACCGGGAATCAGCCCATCGTGTTCTTCAATTACAACTGTAACAGGATATGTTGTAACACCGTTTGAAGTTGTACCGATAATGCTTATTTTATCTATGTAACCTGCAAAGATTTTGCCCTCTAAAGCATCTGCGGTTACTTTTACATTCTGATCTACTTTTAATTTTGCAATATCAAGTTCGTCTACCGAAATTTCAAAAAGCATTTTTGACATATCTGCAACAACTGCCATAACTGTTGATTTGTTGGTGTTGTCAAGTTTGTCCCCTGCTTTTGTGGTTTTGCTTATAACTGTACCCGAAATTGGTGCAGTTATTGTGTAATCTGCCATATTTTCATAAAGATTGTCAAGATTTAACTGAGCATCGTTATATGAAAGAGCGCTTCTTCTTGCAGATGAAGTCGCAGTTTTGCTTGTAATCTGCGCAACTTTTTGTCCCTTTGAAACTCTGTCGCCTACACCGATTGCAATCCATTCCACATCACCTGCAACTTCTGCGGTAATGGTTCTCTGGTCGTAAACTTCCAAAGTTCCTGCTTCGTTACAGGCATATTTTGAAGTATACGCAATTGCTTTTTCACCCGCTTTTAAAGTTCCCGGGTTGTTAATTTCAATGCTTACGGTTTTAACGCTTACACCTGTTGGAGATGCAGTTGTACCTGTTGAAACCTTGGTGATTTTTCCGATAAGTTCATAAGCAGACGCTTCAAGTCTTACAGTAACATTTTCACCTGCATAAAGATTTTGTGCGTCGTTTGCGTTAAATGGGATTTTAAGAATCATAATAGAGTCGTCCACAACATCTGCAACCCTTGTCCCTTTTGAAACGCTGTCGCCGTCTTTTATGTAAACATTTGTAACTGTACCTGAGCAATTTGCTTTTAAGTTAAGGTTTTCAACATCTTCTAAAGCATCGTCGTATGACATTTTTGCAGTTTCAACAGAGTTTTTTGCTTTTTCTATTGAATTTTTGATGTTTTCTGTGTCAATTTCATACAAAACTGCGCCTTCTTCAACAATATCGCCTTCTTCAAAGTGGGATGCCAAAACATCTCCTGTAACCAAAGATGTGATATCGTACTGCTCGTTTGCCTGAATTGTACCGCTTCCTGAAATTACAACAGAAATATCGCCCCTTCCTACGGTGTATTCCAAAAATTTGCTTTCTGCAGATGCATTTTTCTTCTTTCCGCCGAAAAAGAAAAATGCAAGTGCTATCACAAGAATTAACGCTATTGCGATAATTATGATTTTTTTCTTGTTTATGGCTTTAAATTTCGGTAATTTTAATTTCACAAAACCATTCCTTCCATTTTTTGATAGAGTTATTATACTTTTTATATGTGTAATTTTTGTGAATATTACTTGAAAATTCACAATTTTTCAGACAAGTCTGTATGCTGTCTGATCATAGCAGACTGGTATGAGCGGCTTACATCAAACAAAGTATTGAAAAGAATTTTTGTGTATAGCGCAAGTTCTTCAGGGTTTTGCGACACCATACGGTGCACAATTTCACGCTCTCTGTCCTGATTTAAAACCGGAATGTTGTTTTCCGCTTTATATTTTGCAACTTCTAAAACTGTTTCCATTCTTAATCTGAAAAGTTCGTTTAACTGATCATCAATCTGGTCAATTTTATTTCTTATTTCTTTTAAGTCCATTTTCAGTCGTCCTCTCTTTGGCAAAGCATATCGTATATAACCATAGCACAAACCGCCTCAACAACAGGCACTGCCCTTTGTACGATGCACGGGTCGTGTCTGCCTTTAATTTCTAAAACAGTTTCTTTTTTGTTTAAAATATCAACGGAATTCTGCGGAACTGAAATTGACGGGGTAGGCTTGAAGGCAACTTTAAAAGTTACAGGCATACCGTTGGTAATTCCCCCTAAAATTCCCCCTGAATTATTGGTTTTGGTTTTTATGGTTTCGCCCCTTACATAAAACTCGTCGTTATTTTCTTTTCCTGTTAAAAGACTTGCACCAAACCCTGCGCCAAACTCAATTCCTTTTACGGCAGGAATTGCAAACATAGCAGATGCTATCTGATTTTCAACGCCGTAAAACATAGGCTCACCTATCCCTGCAGGAAGCCCGATAACTGCACATTCAACAGTTCCGCCAACAGAATTTCCAAGTTCTTTATACTTTAAAATTTCTTCTTGCATATCTTTTCCCTTTGCCTCATTTATAACAGGGAAATCCTTTGCCCACACACTTTCAAAATCCTTTAAAGATACATCTGTGGGGCTGAATAAATCATCATCAATTCCGTGAATTGATGCAATATGCGCACCAATAAAAATGCCCTTTTTTGCTAAAATCTGTTTTAAAATTCCACCTGCGATGCAAAGTGGAGCGGTAAGTCTTCCCGAAAACTTTCCTCCGCCTCGCATATCTTCCTTGCCATCATATTTTACATAGGCGGTGTAGTCTGCGTGTCCCGGGCGGGGAACAAACTCTAAATTCCCGTAGTCTTTGCTTCTTACATTTGTATTTTTAATTATAGCCTTAATTTGCTCACCTGTGGTTATATTGTTTTCCACCCCTGACAAAAATTCAGGAATATCTGCTTCTTTTCTTGGGGTAGAATATGCATCTTTTCCCGGTGCTCTTCTTTTCATAAAAGCACAAAGATTATCAAGATCAAATTCTTCGCCCTTTGGAAGTCCGTCAATAGTAACTCCTATTTCAGGTGCGTGAGATGCACCGAAAACATTTATTTTAAGTTTTTTTCCAAAATCAAATAACATTTACGCACCCTCCTAAACTCTTAAAATCTTCATAAAAATCAGGATATGATTTTTTAACGCAAGAGGCGTCTTTTATAATAACCGCTTCCTTGCAGATAGTCGATGCAATCGCCCCGCTCATTGCAATTCTGTGGTCGTTAAAACTGTCTATACTTCCGCCATCTAAATATCCTTTGCCGAAAATAGTAATGGAATTTTCGTCAGATTCCGCCCTGCCGCCTAAATTATTAATTAAATCGCAGGTAGATTTCACTCTGTCGCTTTCCTTGATTTTAAGCCTTTTTGTGTTGTAAAATCTTGTGATTTTTTTCTCTCCCGCCGCTGCAACGCACAAAATAGGCACAATGTCTGGAATGTCTTTTGCGTCCACTTCATCAGGAAGGGGAAGAAGGTCTTTTGCCGCTTTATCCCTTTGCAGAGAATTTTCTTTCAATCCTGAAATTTCAATATCCGAGCCTAAAAATTTTGCTACCTGCCAGAACGCTCCGTTTGACCAGTCGCCTTCAACATAAATCCTTTTGGGAGATACCATTTCTCCTTGATTTACAATATAACTTTTGCCGTCAAAGTCAACAGCAATTCCAAAATTCTTTAAGGTTTCAACCGTCATATCCACATAACCTGCAGATTCTAAAGGTGAGGTAAGGGTAACCTTTCCTCCGCCGCCATTTCCTGCAATTGCAAACAAAAGTCCCGAAATATACTGGGAACTTACATTGCCTTCCATAAAGAATTCTTTTTTTGTATTTAATTTTCCTTTTACCGAAATGGGGAGTTTATCTGAATTTATTTCACAGCCCGAATTTTTCATTTCACGCACAAGTTCTGTAAAAGGTCTTTGGGGAAGTCTGCCTGCCCCTGTTAAAGTAAAGTTTTCGCAAACTGTTGCACCAACGGGGAGAATAAATCTTGCGGTAGTTCCGCTCTCAGAACAAAATGCTTCTGCTTTTTCTATTTCTTTAAAAGAAAAAACTTTTACAAATCCGTCATTTATCTCATAATTGCCACCAAAGGCTTTTATACACTCAAGAGTGGCTTTTATATCTTCTGAAATGTTGTTTAAATAAACATCACAGCCCTCTTTACAAAGTGCCGATGCCAATAAAACTCTGTGGGCATCAGATTTTGAAGACACCGCTTCAATTTTGCCGAAAAGTTTTGAAGGAGTTATTTTAATGTCCATTTTCAATCAACTCCTTTACGTTTTCCACAGGGATTTTATGTAAAACGCACTTGCCGATTTTTTCCATAACAATAACCGTAATATCTCCGCCGGTGCGTTTTTTATCAGAAACCGCAGGTGCGTATAAATCTTCGTCAGAAAATTCACATTCTGTGGGAAGATTATATTTTTTAATTAAATTTTCAAGTCTTTGGGCATCACTTTTCGGCGTAATTCCAAGGGCGCAAGACCCCCTTGTGATAATCGCCATACCTATTGCAACTGCGTGGCCATGGGTAATTTCAAAATCACTGCATTTTTCAACAGAGTGGCCGATTGTATGCCCGAAATTTAAAAGTTGGCGGATGCCTGTATCAAATTCGTCCTCCGACACAACCATATTTTTAAGTTTTACGCAGCGGACAATAATATCTTCAATATTATCTTTCATATTTCCTTTTTCAAAAATTTCAAAAAGGTCTTTGTCCATAATTGCTCCGTACTTTATTGCCTCTGCCACACCGTCAGAAAAATATTTTTCTTCTAAAGTGTCAAAGAGGGAAGGGTCGCAAAGCACAAGTTCAGGCTGATAAAATGCGCCTATTAAATTTTTTCCCGCAGTTAAGTTTACCGCAGTTTTTCCGCCAACCGATGAGTCAATCGCCGCCAGAAAAGTGGTTGGAATTTGTATAAATTTAATGCCCCTTAAATATATTGATGCCGCAAAACCTGTAATATCGCCAACAACACCGCCACCGAGTGCGATAAGCATATCGGAGCGTGTTATATTTTTTTCTGCTAAAAACTCTGTGATTTCAATTAAAGTCTTTGCGTTTTTAGACATTTCACCATTTGGAAAGTCAAAAACAAACACATCAGAAAAGCCGTTGGCTTTTAAGTCTTTTACAAGTGCATCTTTGTAAAGACCGGCAACTTTATCGTCTGTAATGATGGCAATTTTCCCTTGGGGGTAAACGCTTTTTATGTACTTTCCCGCATTTTCAAAGCATCCGCTTTCAACTAAAACTTCATATTCTTTTGATGCTTTTACTTTTACTCTTTCCATTGTGTTTGCTCCTTTATACGAAAAACCGCAGCCTGAAAAGTCAGGCTGCAGCTGCTAAAAACTATTTGATATTATTCTGCCTCTGCAGTATTTCTTACTGTTGAGCCTGTGGCTGTGCAGGTGCTACAGGTTCAACTGTCAACACTTCGTAATACTTATTGGTTTTCTGCTTGAGTTCTGCTTTCCAGCCTTCTACAACAGAGTTGTAACCCATTGAATCAATAACATAAATGATAACAGGTTTCATCTGGTCAAATTCGTTGCCTTCGCCGTGAAGGTCAAGTCTTTTGATGATGTGATAACCAAAGTCAGATTCAACAATGTCAGATACTGCATCAACCGCAATGTCAGAAGTTCCTTTTTCAAATTCAGGAACCATCATAGGAACGCCAATCTGCTGGAACATACCAAGAATCTGTTCGTTATCTTTAACTGAGTCTGCCTGAGTGTTTAAGAAAGTGTAACCGTCAGGACTTGCTTCTGAACCAGGATCTTCTGAAAGTGATGCAAAATCTTCAAAAGCAGCGCCTGCTTTGATTTTTGCAACAATATCTTCCGCCTGGGCTTTTTTCTTTGCAATTTCTTCATCGCTTAATTTGTTGCCCGCTTCATCCTGAGTTGTAAACAAAATGTGTTTTGCTCTTAAGAAATTGTTGTTATAGAATGCAAGTGCAGTTTCATCTGTTGTTGTTTCGATTAATTTAAGATTTTCAAATTCTGCATTGAATTTATCGCAAAGTGAAAGCATTTTCAAAATTTCTTTGTACTGTTCTGCAGTAATTCCGTAGTTTTCGAGTTCTTTAATAAAATCTTCTTCGCTGCCGAACTGTGCGTAAGCTTCTTCCCACTGCTTGTCAACATTTGTAATATCTTCTTCTGTAAGTGCTACATTATAATCTTTTGCTTTTTCAACAAATGTTTTAAGTGTCTGGATTTCATTAAGCGCTTCTTCCTTTGTTGCGCCCATCTTCATAAGATAAATAAGTTCATATGCATAAATATCCTGACCGCCGATTGTTGCTACAACAATGTTTGTGTTTTCATTGATTTTGTCCATTGTTGCACCGCAGCCTGTAAGCAGACCCAATCCCATAATAAGTACTAAAATAACTGATATTATTTTTTTCAAAGTAATCTCTCCTTTATCATATTATAAATATTATATTGCAAAATTGCAAATTCGTCAATAGTAAATTATTTTTCGTCCCCGACTTTTCTTGTTTGCCTTGAATTTAATTTATAAAGCCACTCTGTAATATGGCGAAGGGGAACATTTAAATTCTTGGATAATTTAATGGTAGCCAAAAGCAGTCCTGCATAAATCACAAAAAATACAACCATAACCATTATAAGCCCCATCGCTGTTGGAACATAGCCGAAATTAAGTGAAAATAAAATTATTGAAAGCATAAAACAGATTATACTGTGAAGTATGCCTTTTGCAAAAATCGGTGAGGAAAAGTGAAAAATAAATCCGCTTACCCATAAAAGCACAATAACTTCTGTTAAAAATGTCAGGTTCACAAGATTAATTTCGGGCTTTTTACCTATTAAATATATAACAAGCCAGACAATCACCGCCAAACCCTCGCATAAGAATATCCCCGAAAGAGTATCAAACAGCCATATACTGAATTTTCTCATAATTTTCACCTCATCAAGATTGTAACACAAAAATATTTTTCGGTCAATGTGTTTACAATAAGTATATAAATGTGGTAAAATAATTATAGACTTAAATTGTGTATATATAATGAAATAAATGTGATATTCAAATGATAAAGGAGACAGTTATGAAACTTGACACCGAAAACAAATATGTAAACATCTCGCTCCACGCTTTCTGGGTTATAGCATCTGCAATAATTCTTTGGGCATGTATCAACAATCTTTCTTACTTAAAAGGAATTTTAGGCTCTGTTGTAAAAGTTATAAAGCCTTTTATTTATGCTTTTGCCATTGCATACATCTTTAACTATCCATACAAAAGGCTTTTAAAACTTTTTGATAAAATCAAAACAAAAAGACCTATAAAACGAGGCTTTAAAATAACAGTTGCAATTATTATTTCCTATGCAGTTTTGCTTTCTGCCCTTGGACTTTTCATTTATCTTGTTGTTCCTGTAATTGTAAATGCTGTTATGGGGCTTTTGGAAAGCGCACCGCAGTTTATAGATAATTTCCGCATCGGGGCTGAAAAATGGATAGTTTCATATCTTTTGAAATTTGATATTCCCGCTCACACTATCACAGAAATTTTTGACGGTGTGGTAAAAGAACTTTCATCAGGATTTGATCTGCAGGGTTGGGTAAAAACCGTGGCAACATTTCTTGTTTCTATGTCGGTTGAACTTAAAAACTTCGGTCTGGGACTTATTATTTCAATCTACCTGCTTGTTGACAAAAACAGATTTATTATGACAGGCAAGAAAATTGTTTATTCTTCTTTTGGTCAGAAAAAAGGGGACAGGATTTTAGAAGTTCTCCGCTTTACAGACAACACCTTCGGCGGATACATCATCGCAAAGGTTGTAGACTCTTTGATAATCGGATTTATCTGCTATATCGCTATGGTTATTTTAAGACTTGATTACGCAGTCTTAATTTCAGTAATTGTGGGAATAACAAATGTTATCCCGTTTTTTGGTCCGTTTATTGGTGCTATTCCTTCAATTTTATTGCTTTTGTCGGTAAACCCCTGGCAGGCACTTATTTTCACAATACTGATTTTAGTAATTCAGCAGTTTGACGGCAACGTTTTAGGTCCGAGACTTTTGGGTGATTCTACCGGAATTCGTGCAGTTTACGTTGTTTTTGCAGTAATTGTGGGTGGCGGACTTTTCGGAATAATCGGTATGTTTATCGGCGTTCCGTTGTTCGCAGTAATCTATACTTTACTGGCAGAAAATATTAATGAAAAAATTAAACAAAAAAACATAAAAATAGACTAATCCCTACAGCCAAGCCACTTTGGATGGTATAACAGGTATACTTTTTTGACACGATGACAAAAAATCGTAGAAAAAGACAAAAAAAAGGACTTGATTATAAAAAAATATGTGCTATAATTATAATAACGAGTATTTTTAGGAGGGTTCGCTTTGAAGAAAAATATCGAAACATCAGGCGCAGCAGTAGTTGCTCCGAAGAAAAAAAGCCAATTTAAGAAAAGCCATTTACAGCTTTACTCACTTTGCGCAATTCCTGTAATTCTGGTATTCATTTTCAGTTACATACCACTTTACGGACTTTTGATTTGTTTCAAAAATTACAATTACAGACAGGGTATCTTAGGAAGCCCATGGGTAGGACTTGATAACTTTAAGTTCTATGTTATGTCAAACGACTTTACAAGAACATTGTGGAACACATTGTCACTTAACTGTCTCTTTATCGTTTGCGGTATCATTTCTGCTATTTTGGTAGCCGTTCTCTTGTTTGAAATCACAAGCAGAAACGCAACAAAAGTATATCAGACAGTGTTAATCACACCTCACTTTGTATCATGGATGATCGCAGCTTACATCGTTTATGCTATTTTGAGCCCTGAATATGGTATCCTCAATGCATTAATCGAAAAAATGGGCGGAACACCTATTGCATGGTACAACACACCTGAGGCATGGACATGGGTATTGCTGGTATGTTATGTATGGAAGCACGTTGGTATGGACTGCGTAGTTTACTATGCTGCACTTATGGGTATTGACACTTCACTCTTTGAAGCTGCTAAAATCGACGGTGCAAACAAAGTTCAGATTGCTTGGTACATCACAATCCCAACACTTGCTCCACTTGTAACTATTCTTACAATTTTGAAAATCGGTTCAATCTTCAGAGCAGACTTTGGTTTGTTCTATCAGGTTCCGATGGACACAGGTGCTCTTTATCCAAGAACAGACGTTATCGATACATACGTTTACCGCGTATTCAGACAGATTGGTAACTTAAGTATGTCAACTGCTATCGGTTTCTTACAGTCAATCGTAGGTTTTGTTATGGTTATGTTAACTAACTACGTTACCAGAAAAATTGACCCAAGCAGAGCATTGTTTTAATAAGGAGGACATATACAATGAAAAATTCATCAATAAAAAATTCATCAAGATTTACACAAATTTTTCTCAATATTGTATTTGTCATAGTATCAATATTGGTAATTTTACCGTTCGTTTTGCTCGTTAGTGCATCTTTCTCTGACGAAAAAGATGTTATTATGAACGGCTACTCACTTTTCCCAAGAATTTTCAGTACTGCTGCTTACGAGTATGTACTTAAAAATCCTACAACAATTGTTAACGCTTACAAAACAACAATTATTTTCTCTTTAGTATCAATGGTATTGGCAACACTTTTAATGTCAATGATTGCTTATCCACTTACAAAGAGAGACTTAAAGGGAAGAACATTCCTTTCATTCTACCTTTATTTTACAATGTTGTTCTCAGGCGGTATGGTGCCATCATATATCCTTATCACACAGTATCTGCACTTGCAGGATACAATCTGGGTATACATTTTACCGTCTCTTATCAGCCCATGGCACATCTTTATGTTAAGAACTTTCTTCCAGGGATTGCCTGAATCAATTACAGAAGCGGCACTCATCGACGGTGCATCAGAATACAGAATATTCTTCACCATCATTTTACCGCTTTCAAAACCTGTACTTGCAACAATCGCCCTCTTCCAGTTCCTTTCACACTGGAACTCATGGACACCTTCTATGCTTTACATCAATAGAAGAACAGAGCTTTACTCACTGCAGTACATGCTCCAGAAAATCATGAGAGATATCGTATTTATGAAAGAACAAGCAGGTAACTCAATGGTTGAAAATATGTCACAGATTCCTGCAGAAACAGTTAGAATGGCAACAGCAATGCTCGTTGCAGGTCCTGCACTCGTTGTATTCCCATTCTTCCAGAAGTACTTCACAAGAGGTCTTACAGTTGGTGGCGTAAAGGGTTAATACATAAATTAAAAAAAGATAGTTATATAAAAAAAGAAGTATTCCAAACAGGGAATACTTCTTTTTTTGCTCAATGCGAAATTAACATTTCCCGTTGACTAAAGCAAATTAGTCCGGTAAAACTCCGTAGCCTGGTTTTTATTCCTATTACAAAATTCCTTGGAAAAGAGTGCAGGGGAAAACGCTTTCTTGTAAGAAAGGTTTTCCCCTGCACTTATTTTCTGTTTTATTTATTCAAATATTTTGCAACTTCTGCTGCAACAAGTTTTGTAAGCGCTTCAATATCATCTGCGCCGTAGTTTATTGATTTTATATCTGCTTTTCCGTTACTTGAGAAAAGTTGCATTTTCTTCATTGTTTCCTGTTTAACCGCTTCAACTGCCGCAGGAATAAGGTCGATTAAGCCTTTGTCCATACTCTGGAACTTTTTGAATTCTGCTTCAACTGCCGCAACATTGATATCTGTAAAGATGTTTACTTTGCTGATACCGTCTTGAATTGCCTGTTTAAAGTGGTTATCTGTAAGTCCTGAACCGCCGTGAAGAACAAGAGGAACATCAACAGTTTTTGCAATGGTCTTAATTCTTTCAAAATCGAGTTTTGGTGGGAGTTTGTATGCTCCGTGAGCGTTACCTACTGCGATTGCCAAAGCATCGACCCCTGTTTTTTCAACAAAGTCTTTTGCCAAAGCAGGGTCTGTGAAGAATTTTGACGGATCGTCCATATGGTCGCTTCCTTCGGCAGAGCCTTCATTATCTCCAACATGGCCAAGTTCACCTTCGATTGTAGCGCCATAAGAATGTGCAATATCTGCCATTTCTTTAACTTTTCTCACATTTTCTTCATAAGAGTCAGTTGAGCAATCGTACATTATTGATGAAAATCCAAGTTTTAACGCCTGAATACAAGTATCATATGTAAGACCGTGGTCAAGATGCACTACAACAGGTACTGATGCTTTTTTTGCCATTGGGATTAAGTAGTAAGACACTTCTTCCAATGGTCCATAAGGAAGCAAAACTTCCGCAGTACCCATAATAACTGGTGATCTTGAACTTTCTGCCGCATTGATAATACCGCGTGCAAGTTCTAAATTTACTGCATTGAAAAGACCTACTGCGTAGTGATTTTTCTTGGCAGGTCTTAAAACTTCGTTCATATTTACTAACATTTGGATTCCTCCTTGAAGTTACACTATTATGTATGATATTATAATACAAATCACAGAAAAAAGCAAGGGTTTTTGTGTGTTTTTTTGTGTTTTGTTTGTTTTTCTTTTGTTTTTTTGAGTTTTTCTACTTTTGTGCTATCTTTGTGATTAAAACCCTTTCCAAAGAAACATCACCATTTTTGACACTACCTGGTTCTTTGCACCTATTGAAAACAGCCTTGTTCTGACTTGCCTCGCAAGTAAAATCCCAAAATAGTCTATTGCGTATTTTGCCCGCCTTGTGATAAAATAGAAAAAAAGAATTATGGAGGGAACTGATTATGTACGATATTAAAAAAGGCTATGAATTAGCCAAAGAATTTTATGCCCTATACGGCATTGATGTTGACAAAGCAATTGAAATCTGCAATAACACCCCAATTTCAATGCATTGCTGGCAGGGCGATGATGTTAACGGCTTAGAGAAAAAAGAGGGCGGTCTTACAGGCGGTATTCAGGTTACGGGCAATTACCCCGGCGCTGCAAGAAACGGCGAAGAACTCAGAGCCGACATTGAAAAGGCTATGGAATTTATCCCGGGCGAACTTAAAGTGAACGTTCACGCAAGTTACTTAGAAGCAGACGAGTTTGTTGACAGAAATGAGATTGAGCCAAAGCACTACGAAAAATGGGTAAAATGGGCAAAAGAAAAAGGAATTGGTCTTGATTTTAACCCTACATATTTTTCACATCCGAAAAGCGACAACGGAACACTTTCGGCTTTAGATGACGATATCAGAGCGTTTTGGGTTGAGCACGGAATAAGATGCCGTAAAATCGGTGAATATTTCGCAAAAGAAACAGGAAAGACTTGCGTTATCAACCATTGGACACCTGACGGCGACAAGGAATTCCCCGTTGACACTCTTGCTCCAAGACTGAGAATGAAAGACAGTTACGACAAAATTTTTGAAGCAACCAAAAACGTAAAAGGTGTTATGGACGGTATTGAATCAAAGGTGTTTGGTATCGGACTTGAAAGTTACACAGTCGGCTCACACGAGTTTTGTATGGGTTATGTTATGAGCAAAAATAAAGACCATATTATTATGACTCTCGATACAGGTCATTATCACCCGACAGAAGTTGTTTCTGCAAAATTAGGCTCGATTTTTGCGTTCTCTGACCACGTTCTTTTACACGTTTCACGCCCTGTTCGTTGGGATTCTGACCATGTTGTTGCATTTGACGATGAAACAAAAGCAATTATGAAAGAATTAGTCAGAACAGGCAAACTCCAAGACACATATATTGCCACAGACTACTTTGACGCTTCAATCAACAGAATTGTTGCGTGGGCAACAGGTATGAGAAACACAAGAAAGGCAATGCTTTACGCACTCCTTCAGCCAACAGAGCTTCTTAAAAAATTAGAAGCAGAAGGTGATAATACATCACGCCTGGCAGTTTCACAGGAATTTAAAGCCTCACCATTTGCACTGGTTTGGGACTACTACTGCCAGAAAGAAAACAAAGGCACAGGACTTTCATGGCTTGAAGAAATCAAAAAGTATGAAGAAGAAGTACTGTCAAAAAGATAATAAGTGGAGATGTTAAAAACGTCCAGAGCACAAAAATGGCTTGAATTATATAAAAAGCAACGATATAACTTTAAAATTGCATACTGAAATTATTCATTATTAATTAAAAAAATATCCACCCGAAGGTGGATATTTTTTATTATAATTCCTTAACAAAGGAATATGGTATCATATTACCGTCAATTGACCAGGTGAAGATTTTTATATTCTTTGTGCCCGGTGCTTTGAACTTATCTGTGATAAATTTGCCTGAGAATGTACCTGTACCAACAGATTCCCCTGCCGCTTCAATACCGCATGACTTAACTGCGATAAGGTTTCCGTCTTTATCATAGCAAGCAACGTGGATGTTTGCTCCCTTAGTTGTACCTGTTAAGTTATAAGCGTAACCGCTTACCTTAAATTCGCCGTTTTCAGGGATAGCATCTAAAACATTTCCGTCGTCATCTTCTAAAGCATAGTCTGTAACACCGAACTTGTTAAAGTCGCCTGATGCAGTAGCTGCTAAAGTCTTGAACATAAATGTATCTGATGTCATTGTCTCGCCTGTTACGTTCTTAGCAACAGGAATTGTAACAACTCTCCAGTAGTAGAGCTTATCAGCTTCAAGTTCTTTTGAAACCTGATATGCCATTTCAAATGAAGTGTTTTCATCAATAATGTTTGTAAAGTTTGCGTCATCTGAAATCTGAACTTTATACATCTGTGCACCAACTACCGCTTTCCATTTAAGTGAAACGTTTGTTGGAACTACAGTTGCTTCTGCTGAATGAGCAGGAGTGATTGTTGTTGTTTTTTCGTTAGCCGCATACATATCGCTTGATGTAAGACCGATTTTATCATAAGGAATTGTTTCAAATGATGAAACAGTTTTTCTGATTGTGTTGTATGCTGACTCTGCGCCGTAATCTGTTCCTGAGAACGGATTTGTTGACAAGCTTACGTTATTTGCAGCATAAGGATCGATATGACCTGCTTCAACTACCCCCGGAATATCATCCTTGCCAAACAGATTTTCAAGCCAGCCGTAGTCTATACCTGCACCTTTAACGCCGTCACCTTTAATTAAACCGTATTTTGTAATGTTATCGTTTGACGGAGCATTGATAAATACGTTGTTTTCAAAGTGATTTTCTCTTGATGCCGCAAGGTACAAGTTAAGGTTTACACCTGATTTTGGTGAAGACAAGCTACTCTGCTGTGATGCTTTTACTGCAGTCATTGATGATTTCTGTGATTCATATTCTGCAATTCTTTGATACATAAGTGATGCCCATGTAGCAAGTTTAGGATAACGTTCAGCATACGCTTCTGCGATTGTACCGTCGCCATTATTAAATGCGTTACCGGCTTTCAATGAGCTTGTAAATGTACCATACTCCAAAGCACCTCTACGCCATCTTGGGCTTACAGATGAGCTTGTTGAGTTCGCCTGATTGTAATAGTTAGGTGAAACGTTAACAGGCTGATATGTACCTGGTGTGCTCATAATAATATTGTTATAAACTGAAATTTCACTACCATTGTGGAAGAGCATTCTTCCGCCTACGATAAAGTTACCGTAAGCATAGTTTTCAGATGCCATATCGTCAAAGTAAATTGACTGTGGAATCTGGCTTCCGATTGATGCACCAGTTTCGTGGATATAGTTATATCTTACGTGGTTACCACGGTTAAACTGCTGGTTACCATTCAAGTAGATAGCACCTGAGTCAAGTGTTTCTCTTGGACCTGCAACGATTTCGTTGTATTCAACAATACTTTCTCTTGAAGATGAGAAGTAAACACAAGATCCGATAACGTTTGAAAGGTAGTTATGGCTTACGATGTTACCAACTTTAGCCATTGAAATACCCTTTGAGTTGTAAATCTTGTTGTTCTGTGCAAACAATCTGCAAGGAATAAGTGCTACCTGTTCTGCATCAGAACCGCCCTTTAAGTTGATACTCTTACCACCTGTAACGTTAATAAATTCAGAGTTGATTACACCTGAATATTTACCTTCAAATGAAACACCTGTACCAACATCTTTGAATGTACAGTTCTGAACTACAACATTCTTTGTGTTTGTACCCTTGATTTCAAGAGCCTGACCTCTGGCGTGGTCAAAGCTGATACCGTCGATAATAACGTTTTCGCAGTTTGAAAGAGTCCACATTGTTGTAGATGATGGTGCAAACAATACTTTTTCATTTGCAATATCTGTTGCAGGATAGATATAGAGTTTGCCTGTTGTATCATCAACATACCATTCGCCAGGTGAGTCTAATTCTTCCATTACGTTGTAGTAATAGAATTTGTTGCAGTCTTTATACTGTGTACCCCAAGAGTTACTTGTTTCAGTTCTTACACTTCTGGTTTCAGGATTGAATTCTGTAACTCTTACATAATCGTGAGTCCATTCGTCGTGGAGTGAAACATACATCCAGATGTTGCCTGTGTCAACCCAAGAAAATGGTCTGATATCTTCAACGCAGAATTCTGCGCCTTCATCTTTAGAAACTGTTGAACCTGCTGCATTATTAAGTTCAGTAGCACGTTTTGAGTATCTTCTGTAGTTACCGCAAGGTGAACCCATTGATGTTGTGATGATACCGCAGTCGATAACACCTGTACCCTTTGACTGTGTGAATCCCGGATTCTTGTCTTCATAAATAGCTGCCATTTCTTCGCCCAATGCGTCTTTAACGTGCATCATGCTTGTAAGTTCAACGTTTGGCCAACGGGCGATTGTGTATTTACTGTCACCAACAAACAAAACAGGTGAACTTGAAGTTGTGATTTCACCAAAGTCTGTAATTCCCATTGCTTTTAAATCAGCAACTACAATTTTGCCTGAAACTGCAGGGTCAAGTCTTGATAAAATCTTATTGTCTGATACTTTTGTAAAACTGTCTGCGCCAATTTCTGCTCCACCGATAACATTAACTTCTTCGCCCTCATATGAAGTAACAAAGAAAGGTGTGCTTTCTGTGGCAATAACATTTGAGATATTAAGTGCATCACTTGCAGAATAGTTACCTGCTCTTAAGCAAAGAACCATACCGCTTTCAGGTTTGTTTTCTGAAAGTGCTGCTTTGATTGTTTTGTATGGCGCATCAATTTTGCCTGTGGCGGTGGCATCGTCGCCATTTACGCTGTCTACATAAACTGTGTAAAGTCCATCAACTGCACGAGGACTTACAACAGGCATTTCCTTTCCATATTCTTCTTTGTGGATAAAGAATGAATCTCTTACATTTGTGGTTGTAATAGCATCAAACTTTGAAGGAAGACTGTAAAGTTCTGCAAGTTGCAACTGTGAAACCACATCCATATCTTTCGATGTGTCAATAGAAAATGCTTTCAACACACTGCCTGATGTAATAAAGAGTGTGTATGTTCCCTCATTTCCTGTGTAACGGAAACTTGATGAAAAAGCACCGTCTGAATCTGCTTTTACCTGTCCGTAGTGTGAAACAACAAGATCACTTCCGTTTGCCGGTGCAATGTCGTCCTGCACTTTGTTCGGGTATAAAAGATAGTATGTAATATCTTTTGAACCATAAGCAGTAGAAACGTTTCCCTCGAAATAAATAACTTTTGTTTCATAATCAAAACTAACGTCGACTCTGAAGTCAACACCATCGTTTGCAGCGCAAGGAATTGTGAATAAAAAGACAGTCATAACTATTGCAAGCACTGCTGAAATTAGTTTTTTCATATATTTCCCCCCTATAAAAATAATTCATAATCATACACAATACATTTTATCACAAACACACAGTTAATGCAATACCATTTTGCAATTTCATATTTTTTACACAAATATTTTGAAGTTATTAGCGGTTAGAATGTAAAAGTTGCTAACCCAATGTGAAATGAAAATTTCACATAAAAAAACGGTAATTTTTTATAAAAAAAACAAGAGCGGAAATCCGCTCTTGTAATTTTATTGCGATTTACACAACAAAGTGCTTATTTTACAACCAATGGGCTGAGTGCAACTCTGCCGAGATCTTTGTGAACAAAGAATGAGAAATAACCCTGTTCGTAGATTGGATCTTCAGTATCCAAGTATTCGATAATTGTTTCACCGTCTACGATAAGTTTACTCAATACGCCGCCTTCAACATTCACGGAACCAACTTCAATTTCGTGAGTTGTAGCAGGTTTAACAATCTGATTGTTGTTTTCAATTGTTACAAGAATCTTACCTTTGCCCTTAGCAGTATATTTCTGGAATTCAATCAAGTCGTCTTTGATAACGAAGAAGTAACCTCTTGACTGAGTTGGGCCAACTCCTGATGTAACTTTTCTTGTAGTAATAGCAGCCCAGTTACCTGTGTTATCGTATTTAAGACCGAACTTCATCATCTGTTTAGATGTTAAGAGCTGCTTAAATTCGTAGTTAGTGCTTTCGCCTTCATCAGGAACGATAGCAATGATACCACCGTTTTCTTCGATTGATGCGATTGAAAGCGGACTTGTGTTTTTCCACAAACCGAGGTCTAATTCTTTCAAGACAAATGTATAGTCGTTAGCGTCGTTAATTCTAACATCCGCAACTACTGCATTAAGTGCTTCAACTGCTGCAGTAACATCTGCTTTTGAAGTAACTGTATCTTTTGCTGCTTTTGCTGCTGCAATAGCATCATTAAGTTTCGCTTTTGTACCTGCTTTATAGTTAGCAGTTACGCCTGCTTCGCCTTCAACGATACCTGCTTCAAATTTAGATGCTTCTGTGATTGCTTTTTCAAGAGCAACTACGCTGACAAATCCGTCATCTCCGCCGCCGCCTGCACCGCTGTATGGTGAAATTGTTGTCTTAATGTTACCACTGTTGTGCATGAAACCGTAGTAACCAGGTCCCATTACTTCAGCAGGAGCAACTTTATCCACATAGTCGAAAATAGTGTTATCATCAATCTTAACAACAACGTGAACACCGTCTTTAGTTGTCTTTGCTGTTGCTTCAAAGTCAAACGGAACACCGCCACGGCAGATTTCTTCGTTGTTTTCAACGATAGCAATAATACCGTTATCGCTGCCAACCTTAGGATATCTCTGAAGTTCGATGATATCAGGCTTGAATACAACACCGTAACCTACCTGAGTTGTAAAGCTACCTGATACAGGACCACCTGATGATCTGAATGTAATACCTGTCCATGATGAAAGTTTTTCATACAAGATATTCATTCTGATTGTTGCGCCTGAGCTTACTGCTAATTTCTGGCTTGCAAGCATACTTGATCCGCCACCGTCCATTACTGCGTTGTCACCGTTATAATGAACACCAAGTCTATCATTATTTTCTGTAAAGTCAACAGCTTTTGTTTCAGCATTAAATGTGTGTGAGCCTTTACCGATATCAACAGTATAAGGAAGTGCATTTTCTTCCAGTGCTAAGTAGAAGTCCTTCATCAATGTAGCGTTGATTTCTTCAACCTCTGTCTGCTTTTTAAAGCCTTTTTCAAATTTAGCCTGAACACCATCATAAATTTTCTGAAGTTTTTCTTTTGCACCTGCTTTGTAAAGTGGCATATCCGCAGGATATCCTTCTGCTTCAGGTGTACCTTCTTCAACTATTTTAACCTGTTCGATGAATTTCGCAATATCTGCAATGTTAGCCTGAAGTGTTGCAGTATCAAGTTCTACATAGTTTTCAGCATCTTCTAAAGTCATAGTCTTAAATGTTGAAACAGGCATCTGAACAGGTGTCTGGTCGAACTTGTTAGTCCACATATTAGTAGTAACTGTCCACCAATACTGCTGATCGTATTCAAGTTCAGGAAGAGCAACTGTTTCGCCCTGCTGTTCCTGATCTAAAACTATATCTTTAAATTCAGGATCTTTTGCCAATTTAACATTGTATGAAGATTTACCATAAACTTCGTTCCATTTTAAAACTACGCCGGTTGCAAGAATCGGAGTCTTAGCATCATTTGCAGGAGCCTGCGGATTGATTGCACCAAGTTTCATTGGTTCAGGAATTGTAGCAGGATCGAATACGATACCAAACTGATGATTTTTCTTTAATGGTTCAACGCCAGGGCAAAGTTCAGCCCAGACTTCATCAGGACAGTCTAAAATACCTCTTTCATAGTCAACAAACTGGAACTTTTCAACATCTGCTGCTTTGAATACAAGGTTGTTTCTGTCAACTTCGTCAACTTCACGAGTTGAGTTCTGAAGATTAGGTCTTGCACTTAAGAATACGTTGTTAGCGTATACATTCTGTTTAGGAGATGTAAGTTTCCAACCTACAGGGTCACCTTTTTCAGTAGCATCGTAATTAGGATTGTTAAAGAAGTCGTATCTGTGACCAATAAGTGTTGAGTGCCAGTAGTAAAGATAAGGGAATCTGTCCATCCATGTAAGACCATAGTGGCCCGGCTGACCTGATGTGTATCTTGTACCAGTAAGAACCCAACCCTGCCAACGGTTGGCAGTTAAGCTGTAGTTATTTGAGTTTGACATACTTGCGAAATTATCGCCATTGCCAAAAGTAAAGTTGTTATAAAGAGTGTTGTATGAACCTGAGTGGAGGTATGTTCTACCTTCTCTTAAGATATTACCGTAAACAAACTGACCTGATGTGATATCGTCAAGGTACAAGCAGTACGGTGAACTTCTCATTACAGTAGTTGATTTGTTAAGGTAGTTGTATCTTATTGTGTTACCATAGTTGGTAGCACCACCGTTAACGTAGATTGAACCTGCGTCCAACTGTTCGTCAGGACCTGCAATTACTTCATTGTATTCAACAATACTTTCACCGCCGCCGTTAACGTAAAGACCCATACCACGCTGACCGTTTACGATGTTATGGCTCATAACGTGACCTTTACCTGAACCTAACTGAATAACTTTACAGTAGTTGTTCTGGGCAAAGTTACCTGTTCTTTGATTCTCTACAAAATGTGAGTTTGATTTACCTGAACCACCAGCACCATAAAGCTGAATGGAACTGTTTGATTCAACTAAGTTTGCGACAAATCCGCAGAATCTTGCACTTTCTGCTGTAAGTGCATAGTTTGCCATATTCTTTACATGGCAACGCTGAACAATGTTGTACATTGAGCCATCCTGGTAAACAACCGCTCTGTTACCCATGTCCATACCGATTTCGTTGATTACTGTGTATTTTGCACCTTTTGGTGTAATAAGGTCAAATGATGTTGTTACAAGCTGAACAACTGAATCGTCTTTAAGTTCGCCTACCGGGTAAATGTAAAGCATACCTGTTTTATCGTCTAAGTACCATTCACCAGGCTGGTCTAATTCTTCAAAAATATTGTAGTAGTAGAATGTGTTACCTTTTACGTACTTACCACCGTAAGCAAGACCTTTGTTTGTATAAGCAACGAATTCGTTTTTGTCGAATTTTTCAACTCTTAAGTGGTCTGTTGTCCATTCAGCGTACCAGTAACCAAACATCCAGATATTATCTGTAAATTCCCAGCTATGAGGTCTTGGATTTGAATATTTGAATGCAAAATTACCTGTACCTGAGCCTGCAGCACCAAGTTCTGATGCAGTAGTCTGTACACCTTTGTTTTTAACACCGAATTTGCCGTCTTTACCTGTGTACTGTGCCATTGAAGTATTGGCACCGTTAGGCCAGCGGGCAATTTCATAAATCGCACCGTCAACATAAAGTGAAGGTCTTGAAGCATTAGTCCATGTACCCATATCCTTAAATCCTAAATTTTTAAGATTTACAGATACAACGTATGGCTGTGCAAGTGCAGGAACTTTTGATTTAAACTTAGCATCGCTTGCAGGCTTAAAATCTTTACCCTGAACTGCTGCTGAACCTACGAATGTAACTTTTTCGTCTTTATAGTTTGAGAAGAACACAAGGTTCTTTTCGTCCAAACCACTTGTTTTGTTTGTAAGTTCAAGTGATTTAGATAATGAATACACACCGCCTCTGAAGTAAACTGTAACGCCGCCACGTTTTGATTTTAACGCATTTACCGCTTTTACAGCTCTGTAAGGGGTTGCAAATGGTTCGTCGATTGTACCTGGGTTTTTATCATCCCCGTCCGGTGCAACGTAGAACTTTGTTGCTGATGCATCAATTTCCGCTCTTGTATATGGAGCAAAACATGGAACTTCATCAGGAAGTGATGCTCTTACATGTTTAAAACGGTCTTCAGTACCTGTAGATGGTACGTCATCGTATTCGCCTGTAAGACCTAATTTATAATCTCTTGTAAATTTAGTGCCTGTTGACTCTGCAACATAGTTTTCCCAATCTATGTCAATTCCGTCAATAACACCTTCCAATGGAAGCTCACCGCCGCCTTCACCAAAGCTGAAGGTTGTAATAGCGGCAGGTGTTTCTTCAGTAGCTGCATCAGCAAGCTCTGCGGCCATTGCCGCAAAGTTTGCCGATGTGAGCAACATAACCATTGCAAGTATTGAGGCGACTAATTTATGAACTTTTTTCATTTAAGTCGACCTCCTTAATTATTTGTAGTAAATGAGCAATGTTGGTCTACCGGTATCCCAAACAATAACACCAGGTTCTTTAACACCATCACCATTTTCGTATGTTTTGATATCAGAAATCTTCATAGGAGTAAATGTGCCTTTTTCAGCATTTACTCTGATTGCATACATAGATGCAATTGAATATGTTTTGAGAACGTCTGTCTGTGATCTTCCATCATTTGTTACATAACCTTCTCCCTCATATTTAATGTATTCAAAGAATGGCCAGATACCGAATCCGAATTCAGCAACAGTATTTTCAATTCTGTTCATGTAGCTGAGTGGGAGAACTGTAAGTCTTGAGTTTCTTGGACTATAACTTGTAGAATTTGCAGATCTTGTCCAGAATGGTGTGTTTTCCCAGTCGTGACCTGCACCTGAGAATGCACCGTTTGCTATTTCACCGAAGTAATATTCGTTACCAGGTGAAACATATCCTGCACCGTCATAGTCGTAGCAGATAATTGTTTCTGTAATAATTTCGTCTGTCATAGCGTACTGGATAACATCACCAACGCCAACTGTGAGTGGTGTTACTTCACAATCGCCCTTACCACATTCACATGTTAATGAATCAAGTTCAGCATAAACATCTGTAAGATGTGTACCATTTGTTGTAACTAAAAGTTTTTTAACTGGATCACCGAAATCGTCGATAGCGTCTGAAATTTTAAGAACAACACCTGTTGTTGGTCTTTCAGAGTAAACGTTACCGCCACGTTTTGTTGTATTGAAGATAATGTAGTCAACATACATTGAATCTGTATCTACTGAATATGCAGTTAAACGACGGGCTTTATTTGCGTTCATTGACGCATAAGTTGTAGCATAAGATTTTTCAAATTCTTCATTTAGATAATATACAAAAGGAATTGTTGATTCCCACATTGCAAATTTACCGTCAAATGTCTGTGAGCTCTTGTTCCAGTAAAGTCTTGCATCGTTACCGCCTTTAACGATATGAAGTGAGTTATCTTCTTCAGTTGCAGCATTTGGATTACCTAATTCTTCATCGTATGGAGTATCAATCCAGTTGATTTCGTTGTTTGCATTGAGTCTGTAACGGATAAGACCTTTGTTAAACTGGAGCATATGATTTGCCAAAGCATACATATCTTTCCATAAAACGCCGTCAACTCTAACTTTGCTAGCAACTTTTAATGCGTCTAATGAACTTGTATCTGTTAAGATAAGAAATGAAAGTTCATCATCCATAGCGCTCTTACAGTGGATGTTACCGAGCATACCAACTTTGATTGAATCTGCAGCAGAATCAACAAAGCAAGCGATTCTGTTGTCGAATGTAAGGTAGAATATACCGTATGAACCTGGAACGATTGTGTTACCGCCTGAAAGAGTTGCCATGTAGGCAATAAAATCAGGTGTCATAGCGTAGCCTTCTTCGCCAACCCAAACTGTTTCGCCGTCAGTTGAACCGAATGTACCTTCAACTTTTTCGTTTGAGTACATAATTTCAACATATTTACCGTCAGCAGATTCTGCGATTGAAAGGATATCACCTTTGTCAAATGAACCGAATTCAAAAGTTGAACCTGCAGCGTTTCTGATAACCATGTTATCTTCTGAACCCTTTAAGTTGATGATTTTGCTTGTATATTTTGAATCGCCATATACAACATATTCTTCAACATCGATAGATGCAACAACAACAGTTTCGTATGATTTAACTGTAACTAAATCGTAGTAACCGTCTCCATTTGTATCGATGAGTTTAACTGAGCCATAGTTTGGCTGTAACATCTGTGCAACAGTTTTTGTAAATGAACTTTCAGCAGTATCTCTTGTATAAGCTCTGCCGTTGTAGATAAGTCTGAAGTTTGTGTTGAGATAAAGTTCATCATCTTCAGTCTGATCTTCATTTGTGTAGTATTCATATTTGTAGTTATAAGCGTTGTATCTGATAATGTCTTTATCTTTAAGTTCAACTACGCTTGTTTTGTTTTCGTTGATGTAAGCATAGATAAGTGTGTTCTTTTCAGTATCAGAATCGTATTTGTAGAAACCTTCAACTGTATAACCTAAAAGATCTGACATACCTGTTCCATTTTCGAAAACATACTGGTCGATTTTAATCTGATTTTCATCGATTTCTGTAGCGCCTGTAAGACCTGTAATACCGTCATCAGTTACAATACCTGAGATTTTGTGAATGCCAAGTCTTTTTGACATAAACATTTCAGGCTTAGCATTGTCTGTTGCGTTACCATCGTACATATTTGAATTTGAAATGTCTGCAATCATTGTGTTGTAGATCATTTTCATAGCAGCTTTAACAGTAACTACCTGACCTTCTGCCAATTCAACACCGTTTAAAATACCTTTGTTTGCAGCAGCAGGAATGTACCCGCCGTAGTATGTAGCAAAATACTGGTCGCCCATAAGGTGAACTAAAATTTTGCAAGCAGCTTCTGCAGTGAGTGGTGCTTCCGGTTCAAAATAACCGTTACCATCGCCTACAATAAAGTATAATTTGCTCAAAAGTGTTGTTACTTCAAAAAGTTCGCTATCCATTGGGATATCTTTGAAAATCTGAACATCAGAAAGGTTCTGCATGTTGTTGATTGTAATAAGTTTTGAAATCATTGAAGCAAATTCGCCTCTTGTAAGAAGCTTTGTGTCATCAGTGAATGTTCCGGCTTCAACAATTCCGGTTTTATCTAAAAATTCCGGAATTTTGTCGGTTGCCATTGCAGCACTTGCACTAATTGTTGAAAACAGCATTGCAAATGCCAATAAGAAGCATAAAAGTTTTCTCATATTATGCTACCCCCTTTGTAATTGCATATACAAGCAACGCTGCCTGAGCTCTTGTTGCTGTTGCTTTTGGAGCAAACATATTGTCGCCCACACCGTTGATAATACCTTTTGCAGTAAGAGCTCCTACTGCTTCTTTTGCATAGTCGCTGATCTGATCGTAGTCAGCAAAATCTTTATTTACTTCTGAGAAGTTAACGCCCATTGATTTCATTACGTTGTAAATCATAACTGCCATATCTTCTCTTGAAATGTTAGCGCCGTATCCGAATTTGCCTTCGCCGATACCATTTACATAACCTGCTGCTTTTGCTGATGCAACATATGCTGTTGACCAGTCGCCTGCAGGGATATCTGTAAATTCGCATACTGCTGATGCGTTGAATTTGTTTGTTGCAAGAACTAACATTTTTGCAAACTGTTCTCTTGTAACAAGACCGTTTGGTTCAAAAATTCCATAGTTTGTACCTGCGATAACGCCTTTTGCAGCCAAAGCTTCGATTGCTTCCTTAGCCCATGCTACATTTGCAATATCAGTAAACTTTGTTGCTGTTGTGCTACCTGAATTGTCTTCCATTTCTGTACCAAATTCTCTTTCGTTGGTTGATGGAACAATTGTAATTCCGCCACCGCCGCCTGCACCGCCGGCAGCACCACCAGCACCAGCACCGCCGCCAGGAGCCTGCATAGCAGCTGCCACTGCGTTATCAAAAGTAACTTTGATTTCGTCACCGTTATTATAAACATTTCCTAAGAAACTGTCTGTAACTTTGCTCTTAAGTGATGCTTCCAAAGCGTTAAAGTTTGTAAAGTCAATACCTGTGTGAACAGTATTAGCCAACAAGAGTGCTAAATAATCACCTGAGTATGTAACATTGTTAAATTCTTTTACAAAATTAACTTCATTTTCGATTTTGTTTACTAAAGCCGCAAAACTCGCAAGAAGTTCTGCATCAGTTGCACCTGTGATTTCAGTTCTTGATTTGTCCATTCTGTAAACGAACAAATCTCTGTCAAATCCAACAGGGAATCTGCCAAAATCAAGACCAATACCGTTGTTTGCAGCAGTAATCTGCGGAACGATTGAATCCTTTGGTGTAGTACCATTTGCAATGTTTTTGATAACATTTGCAGCATCTGCTAAAGAAATAAAGTTAAACATTACAGGACCATACGCCTGACCTTCGTAAAGAACATAGAAGTCATATACGCCTGTTGCTTCTTCAAATTTGAATGATGTGAAGAAATCACCATTTAAGTCAACAACTGCTGTTGAAAGTGCGAGTGTGTTGCCTACATATGATGCAAGAGGAGTTGTGTTGTTAAGTACAATTACAGTAACATATCTGTTTTCTCTTGCTGCGTCATTAAGTTTAGATGACACTGTAATAATTCCCTGCGCTGCATCTGTAACCTTGATGCTTGATGCATCAAAGGTTACTGCTGCTGCTGAAACGGGGAGAACGCATACCGACGCGATCATTAAAAGCGCCAGCATTAATGAAATAATTTTTTTCATGCTTATTTTACCTCCCAAATTATCTGCTTGTTACTTCATCAGGAATCTGCATAAGTCTACCCATAGTACCATCTAAATTCTGTTCCCAGATAAAGAGTTTTAATGACTTAGCACCAAGTTCTGATGAAACTGTGAATGCTTTTGTTATATCGCCAGGATTAAATACCTGATAATCGATACCCAAAAGTTTGTTGTCTTCGCTGAATGTAGCAACCGCACCGATAACCGGAGTTGTGCTTACTGCTTCTTTAAGCTGCATTGTGTAATTGAATGTATCTTCGTTATGCATAAAGTCAGCATCGTATACGAGTGCACCGTTATCCATATCGATTGTGTTACCCAATGCTTTTGCTGTTTCAAATGAATAATTGAATCCACTGAATTTATTGCCTAATTCGTCATACATCAATGTTTCCATTCCTCTGTCGTCCACGAAATTTTCAGCAATTTCAATTGTGTACTGTGACTGATATTCAAGACCGTATTTAGGAGTAATTACAATCTTTGTGTTAGCACCTGTGTTGTCGATTGCAATTGTTGCGTCTACATCGTTGCCTTCATCATCTTTAATTGAGATAAGGTCTTTTTCTTCCATAAGAGCTACAGCTTCTTCTGTAAGCTTGCTTGTAAGCTGGAGATTAATTGGCTGATTTTCAGCAACATCTTCTTTTGGAACATTGACATGTGTTAAAAGTCTGTTCATCTTAATAACTGACCAGTCATCATAGTAAACAGTAGTTGAACCTGTTGAACCTGATGCTGAAAGAAGCTGGCTCATCATACCGCCGATTGTTGCGTAGTCAGATCCGCCATTTGAGTAATATCCGCCAGCTGTTGTAATCTGAGTTCCGTCAACATAAACTGAATATGATTTAAACTTAGAACCGTCGTTCTTAGGATTGTAACCGAATACAAGTTCAATTGTGTGCCATGCGTCTGCTGAAAGTACTGCAGATGCACTGCCTGATGTAGCTGATGCAGTATCTGTTGCTTTAAGCCATGAGTTGTACTGAGTTGTACCACTGCTCTGTCTTAAGTTAGCATGGTTAAGTGATGTTGTACCACTGTTTGTAAGAGCGATAAGGTAGTTTAAGTCTTTTGTATCACCAACTGAACCGTTGCCGCCTGTTGGAACACCTGCGCTACCGCCTGTTGGAATCATAACTTTAGTTGAAACTTTAACTATTGTGTAATCATCAACAGGAATTGAAGTTGCACCACCATCAAGTTCTCTCTTGACTCTGTGGAAGTTATCTTTACCTGCAATTATAGTGCCTGTAGCATCTTTGAAACCTGAAACGTTCTTAAGAACATAGTTGCCAGGATTCAATGGATCTTCTACGATAGAAACTGAAGCGTCTACAAAGTCATCGCCTTCGCCCACTACGTCAAGAGTAAATCTTGCAGGAACAAAAGAGTCACTTGAGAGCCAGTTCATATTTCTTGTGTAACCTTCATTATCGAAGTTTTCTGTAAGTAATACGCTTGATGTGAATTCGCCATCGAAATCTGTACCTGCGTTAGGACCTACACCTGCGTCTTCTTTAACTTCATCGTCAGATGCAGCAGCTGAAGTTGAAAGGTCGATTACGATACCTGCGAGAACTTCGCCTTTAACGTTAACAAATGCGTCAGTTTTTGAAGCGATTACATAAGTACCGCCTGTAATATCAAGTGTTGCAAGGTCTAATGTGATAGTTTTAGCATCTTCAGATACTGTAACTCCAAGACCTGAAACATTGCTGCCGTACTGGTTCTTAACAACAAATGCGTTAGCTGCATTTGCGATAGAAGCAGCATTCAAAGGATATGTAAGTTTAATTTCAACAACCTGTTCTGAACCAGGAACATAACCTGTGATTTCAGAAGTGTAGTTTGAAATAAATGGCATAATACCGAATTTGTATTCGAAATCAAGTGCTCTGCCTCTTGAGTCTAAAATATTGTTGTTAGCTTTGATTGTGTGTTCACCTTTACCAAGCTGCAATCCTGAAATGTCAAATTCAATATTCATCTGGTCTGCTGAAAGAGTTGCTCTAAGACCTGCAACTTCTGCGCCATTAGCATCTGTAACTACAAAGTAGTCAGAAATGTCGCCTGCTTCGAGTGTAGTAGCTGTTGTAAGGAGAACTAAAACTTTTTTGTCAGTTCCCTGAGCGTAGTTCATAATTGTTTCAGAAGCCGGTGTAGCAACTGCAACAAAGTCTAATGTGTGAACTGTGATATAAACGCTACCTGCAATGTTTGAGTTGTTAACAAGAGCGTCCTGTTTGCTTTCGATTGTGTGAACGCCGTCGCCAAGCTGTAAGCCTGCAAGCTGGAGTGTGATAACTTTTCTGTCATCAGAAATTGTAGCTGCAAGACCTTCGATTTCGTTACCTTCACCGTCTTTTACGAGGAAAATTTCAGCAGGGTTAACGCCATCTTTAAGTGCGCTTGAAAGAGTGATTGTAACAGTTTTGTCAACACCCTTGTCATAACCTGAAATTGCTGTATTATCTACTTCAATTTCGAGCTTGTCGCCTGTTGTGATGTTAGCAATGTGAACATCGCCACCGTCTATAACACCGTCACGAGCGATATAAGCGCCATCTTTACTTCTGAATAAGAAGCCTAAGAAAATATCATAATTTGTTAATTTTTCAAGTTTTGAGAAATCAAACTTAACTAAAGCTGATTTACCGTCAGCAGCCAAATCAACAGATCTTACTGCACCTGTAACCGGAGTACCGTTTGCATCTTTAACAGTAAGGTAGTTTTTAAGTTCGTTAGCTGCGATTTTTTCTGTGAATTTGATTGTAAGACCTTTATCAGGGATAAATTCTGCAGATGAGTTTGTACCCCATTCAACGCCGTCAAATTCAATAGCGTTTACAGCGTATGCTTTAAAGTTATCAATGTAAACTGTTGAACCGCCTGCAGCACTGATAGCTGTGTAAATACCTTCAAACACACCATAATCAAGTGTTGAAGCGCCTTTGTAGCCTTCGCCATAGAAGTCGTAAGCAGTTTTACCATAGTTTGAATATGTGCTGTCAGTTGAGTTATATGCTGCGCTTCTAACTTCACCGTCAACATATGTTCTAATTGAGTCGACCGCGTTTGTCTGGTCAACGATAATTTTTACATTGTGTTTTTTAGTAGCAACAGCTGTGCTTCTTGCATACCAGTTACCATTTTCAGGTGCTCCGTATTTATCACTACCTGCCTGATAGTAAGGACCTGTTGAGATGTAGAAGTTTGTATTAGCAAGTCTCTGGAACCCGTTTGTTGTAGTTGTATCAACAGCCATGAACTTTCTTTCTTTGAAAGCGTTTGGTACATAGAAATCAAATTCGTAAACGAGCATTTTGCCCTGTGAAGCGAGGTCTAAGTCAGATTCAGGTTTTCTCCAGAAATTAAATCCTGTTTCTGTAGCTGCGTGGATTTTAAGAACGTTACTATCAAAGTAGTTAACAACAGAACCGTTTTTATCTTTAACTTCGTTCTTAGTTACAACACCCATGAAGTTATTAGCATCGTTGTTACCGTCTGTGATAACCCATTTGCCGTCATTTGGTGCTGCAACTGATTCAGTTTTGTTGTTTGTAAGCCAGTTTTTGCCCACTTCGTAATCTGCTTCAAAGTCTTCTTCAAAGATAACCTGTGCATTTGAAATCTCTGTAACTACTTTAAATGAAACGTTAACAGGATTCTGAAGCTGTCTGCCTCTCTTGTCAACAAGGTTTTCATTTGATTTGATTACATATTTGCCAGGAACAAGGTTCATTTCCTGAATATCAAGTGTAATGAACTTGCCGTCTGTTTCCAAAGCAGCAACAAGGCCATTTACAGGATTACCTGAAATGTCTGTTACGTCAAAAGCAGTGATAATATTGTCATTTGTAAGAGTTGTAGCAGAGCTTAATGCAACAGCTACTTTATTGTTTTCTGTTGAACCTGCAACATACTGAGGAATTGATTCAGGATCTGCAGATGCTGCAAAATCAACTGTGTCAAATGTGTAGTTGATAGCAGCTTTAATATTTGATTCGTTGTAAATTGCGTTATCTACTGATTTAATAGTATGTACGCCTTCGCCAAGAGCGAGTGTTGAAAGGTCTAATGTAACAACAGTTCTTGCGTCGTTGATTGAAATGCCAAGACCTTCAATAATTGAATCTTCTTCATCTGTAACAACAAATGCGTTTGCAATATCAACTGCATTTGCCAAAGCTGATGAGAATGTGAATACAACTGTCTGATCGTCACCTAAATCATAACCTGAAATTGTGCCTGATGCAGGAACAATTGAAGTTGCTTCTAATTTATCGCAAGTTTCAAATGAACCTAATTCAACCCATTCGTTTTCTGCTGTGATACCCTGTGGAGCTGCATAGAAAACTGCGCCTGCAGCTGATTCGAATTCATCATCAACCCAAAGTTTGTAGCTTGTCATTGCATCTAAAACGCCAAAGTCCATTTTAACAGTAGCTGACATTTTGTCTGCAGCCATTGTAACAGATTTAATAGCGTCAAGGTCTGCACCTGCTGTTGTAGTTACTTTAAATGTATCTTCTGTAGCGTTGAAAGGCTGAGTAAATTTAACCACAAGACCTTCGTCCGGGTTTACATTTGTTTCTTTTTCAAAACCTTCAAATTCAATAGAATCAATAACATATGCTACGATGTTATCGATATATACTTTTGCAGTTTTGCCGGCATTAGGGCAAACATAAGTAAGTAAACTCTTTGGAGCTGTCATATTACCAACAGTCTGATTTG
>JAZRDC010000106.1:0-1622 GCA_045660065.1 Clostridia bacterium | reverse complement strand
TGCCTTTTGTTCATACCACGAAAGTACCATCGAAAGCGGCAAATCATTTACATCACATTCAAATGCTTCCGCAAGAGCAACTGCAACTTTGATTGCACTATACGCATCGTTGCATTGTCCCATATCCATAATGCGAGGAAGTCCGCCTATTGTTCCAATGTCAAGATCATTAAAACGATATTTTCCGCAAGCAAGTGTTAAAACAATACTATCTTCAGGTGTTTGCTTAACGAATTCTGTGTAGTAATTTCTGCCGGGTTTTGCACCATCACAACCACCAACAAGGAAGAAATGTTTGATTGTTCCTGATTTTACTGCATCAATAACTGTATCAGCAACAGATAATACAGCATTGTGAGAAAAGCCAGTCATAACCTTTTCTCCGCCGTTAATTCCTGTAAAGTGCATATCGGTAGGATAACCGCCGAGAGCAAGAGCTTTTTCAATTACGGGAGTGAAATCCTTGTCTTCTCCAATGTGTATGATTTCAGGGTAAGATACCACTTCTATAGTAAACACTCTGTCTGCATAACTTGGTTTAGGCGGCATCAGACAGTTAGTGGTAAATATAATCGGTGCAGGAATGTTAGCAAATTCTTTTTGCTGATTCTGCCAGGCTGTACCGAAATTACCTTTCAAATGAGAGTATTTTTTCAATTCAGGGTATGCATGAGCTGGTAGCATTTCACCATGGGTATAGATGTTGATACCTTTATCTTTTGTTTGTTCAAGCAACTGCTTAAGGTCGTAAAGGTCATGGCCCGAAATGACTATGAAAGGACCTTTCTCAACGGTCAGGCTAACCTCTGTCGGAACAGGGTTGCCAAAGCTTTCTGTATTGGCTTTACCAAGAAGTTCCATACATTTCAAGTTAATTTCGCCAACCTCCATTACAATCGGCAAAAGCTCATTCATACCCCAATCTTTCATACCGATTGCAAATAATGCTTTATAAAAGAACTTGTTTACATCCTTAGCCTGATAACCCAAAACAAAAGCATGATATGCGTAAGCAGCTATTCCTCTGATACCGAATAATATCAAAGACTTAAGAGAACGAATGTCCTCGTCTGAATCCCACAACTCATTCATATCGTAATTGTCATTTCTTCCGCAAGAAGATGAACAGCATAGACAATTTGGAACAAGTCTGTTCTTTTCTGCTTCTATACGCTGTATAAGTTTGTTTATTGTAGCATTATTGAAATTTACATTAGTCACCGTTGTAAAAAGACTTTCTATAACAAGTTTATCGGTAGCATCGGTTACAAGTTCTTCATTCCCTTCGGTTGCTCTTGCAAGACCGATAAGGGCACCTGTTAATTTGTCCTGAAGCTCGGCAGTATCAGATTTCTTTCCGCATACACCCGAAGCTCCGGTGCAAGCCTTACAGCCTGCTGTCTGTTCGCATTGAAAACAAAACATTTGATTATCCATTTATAGTTACCTCCATAAAATTATTCAATGATATTTCCGTCTGTTGAAACCACAACAACTCTCCACGGAATAAACTTACCACTTGCCTGAAGTGCATTTTTTACTGCAATTTCTATTCCGCCGCAGCAAGGTACTTCCATTCTGACAACTGTTACACTCTTTATATCGTTGTTTGCAATAATAGC
>JAZRDC010000105.1:0-12995 GCA_045660065.1 Clostridia bacterium | reverse complement strand
GTAGGTCTTAAGATTCTTGACGAAAGTTATGCTAAGTTCTTGGTATACGCAACAAAACATGAGGGCGTAATGTATCCTTGTGTTGATATCGGTTTAGGTACATCAATGAACATTATGGGAATTATCAAGGGTGAAGGCTCTATCTGGCTTGTTGCCGACCCGAGAGTTGACAGCATATTCGGCAATGTTTCTCTTGGCGGTAAGGCATATATCGGTCTTATAATTCCTGAATATATTCCTGTTATCGGCGGTAAAGAAATTGCGGCTGCTATGGCAGAACTCAGCACAAACAGAGCATATCTTGGTATCCGTGTTATAGGCATTCCGTTCTCTGTTGCTTATTACTGGGCAGATAAAAAAGTGAAATTTAACGATGATTTTGCACTTCTTGCAGATCAGCTTTATATACCGAAAGAAGAGTATGAAAATGCATTAAATATCACTTATGCTCCAACAGAAACAAATACTGACGGACTTATGTTGTTCGGAAGTAACATAAGAGAAATTTACTCATCAAGAAAAGACGGTGTGAATCTTTTAGGTCTTGACAATCAGCACAATATTAACATTCAAAATCAGGATTATGCACTCTTTGACTTAACATACACAGGCACAAAACCAAACATCACCGTTAAAAAGCCTGACGGAAGCGTATATAACCTGGTTGAAGACGAAAACTTATTGTATCAGACCTTAACTGCAGAGCATTCACAGAGCGGTCAGGTTGAAAATCACATTTACATTTCAGTAACAGATCCTGAAAATGGAACATGGACAATCGAAAGTGATAAAGCAGTTGATTGCACAGGTATGAACGTTTTGGCTCTTCCTGAACTTAAAAACATCAGCGCTCAGCAGAAAACTGACGGCAAAATCAAAGTTAACTGGGAAGCATTAAATGTTGATGACAGTTACACAGTTGATATCCATATGAGCGAAAAACAGGAAGTTGTAAGCCTTGCTGATGCAGGAAATGCAGAAGAATACAACAAGCAGATGGCAGCAGGTTATGATCCTGGTATGATTGCTGTTAAAGATGTTCCTGCAGGCAACAAAACTGCAGAATTTGAAGTCCCTGAACGACTTTTAGGCGGAGAATATCAGGTAAGAGTTGTACTTAAAAAAGGCCAGGAGGCTTATGCAAGTGAAATGTCACCTGAAACATTTACATATGTAAATCCAAACGAACCGAAAATGCCTGAAAACATCAAAGTTTCATTGGGCGGTGACGGTCAGTTTAAAGTTGAGTACGATGAAGTTGATAACGCCCAAGGTTATGTTGTAACCGTTTTAGACGAAAACGGAAATCCGCTTGAAGGCTTTGAAGGCATGATGACCGACAAAACAAGTGTTTACGTTGGTAACAAATCATCAGTTCCTACAGGATACGATGATCAGGGTAATCCTACAGGCTTTGCTGATGCAGGTGTAATCCCTGGCAAATCATATAAAGTTATGGTTTATGCGTACAACGAACATAATTATGTAACATACACAAGTCCTAAATACATCTCAGATGTAATTTATCTGCCTGAACCAAACCCTGCACAGGTATCATTAAAACTCAACGAGATTTCTGCAACAATTGCAGATGGTATAAATGAAGATACAGTAAGTGCTACAACAAACAAGCCAGAATCTGTAATTTATTACACTTCAAATCAGGATGTTGATGTTGCATACTTTGTAGATGAGGTAACAGACGGTGAAGTTTATCACGCTCAGGCAAATGTGCCATTACAAATCCCTGTAACATTAGACGAGGGAAGTAATGTTATTGAGTTTATGGCAGTAAACGAAAATAATGACTATACTACAAGCAAACTCATTGCAACATTAGATTCTGTCAAACCTGAACTTTTACTTAACGACACAACTGTTTTAAGCATGAGCGGAAGATACGAACTTGTTGGTACAACTGAACCTAATGCAAAAGTATATATAGGAGAAAGTACTACACCTGTACCGGTTATTGACGGAAGTTTTACATATATGGGAACACAGACTTCAACCCGTGATGAAATAACAGTAAAATCAGTTGATATTGCAGGCAACGAAACTGTAATGATGGCAGAAGTTATTCCTTCAGAACTTTCAGATTTTGTAAAAATTAAAATTAAAAATAATTCTTCTGATGCTGAAACAATTGAACTTTATCAGGGCGACAGTGTAAACCTTGAGGTTTTTGGTGTTGATGTATCAGGAAACGAGTATGCTCTTGATAACTCTAATGTAAATTATAGTGTTATTTACGGCTCAGATAAGTTAGATGTTGACGAAAACGGAATTATTACAGCAAATTACTATGGCGATGCAGTTGTTCTTTGCTCGTATAATGTATCAGACAGTTATAGTTTTGAAGAAACTGTTAATGTTGCCATCACTCAGGCTTATGAAGATGCTAAAGATATCAGAATTTCCACAACAGATATTTTAAACAATATTGCCGGCATGGCGGTTGCAAACCTTTCAATACCTGATGCACCTGTTGGCGTAACTTACAGTTACACAATTACTGAAAACGAGTACTTTGAACTTGCAGGTAACAGCGTAATTCTTAAAAAGAGTATTGATAAAGATACTGCAATCTTTACAGTAACTGCACAGGGTAAACATGTTTTAGATGGTGTGTACAGCGATATCGGAACACCAATTACAAAAACATTCACTATGAAACCTGTTAAGAATATAGTATCAGTAGAAGAAATTGGTAGTATGGGGGCATATGTAGGATTGCCTTTTGCAGATTTGAAACTGCCTGAAAAAATGAAAGTTACATTAAGTGACGGGGAAGTTATTGAATGTAATATTACCTGGTTACAAGGTGCTTATAATCCGGATGTAGTTGCAACTTATATACTAAAAGGTAAGATTGAAAAACCTGCCAACATTACAAATACGGAAGGCATTGAAGCAAAGGTAAGTGTTAATGTAAGAACACGTTCATCAGGAAAACTTACATCACAGACTACCAAAGACGACGTTACTGTTAAGTACGAAGGTGAAACACTTGAAGTTACAGCAAAAGAAAATGTTGAAGAAATTAAACTCACAGATGACATTTTAGCAAAAGAAACAAATAATATGATTGTTAAAATGGATAATGTTTCTGTTGTTCTTGACAATAACACAGTAGAAGAAATCAAAAAAGATGCAGACAAAACTGTATCAGTTACCGAAAAAGACAATACTGTAAGTGTAAAAGTCGGCGGAGTTAAAAAGGCAAAAGGTCTTGTTTCATATAAGCCTGAAAACAACAGTGATTTCACAGAAAATAATGTTGTAGTTACAAAAGATGGTGAAGTTGTTACTAACTCTTATTATGACGGCAAGAATGTTGTGTTTGAATTTGATGGAAGCGGCGACTATAAAGTTGAAACGAGAAGTCGTGAATTCAGCGACACACAGTCAAGCTGGGCAAAAGATTATATTTCATTTGCGGCAGTACGCGGTATAGTAAGTGGTGTGGGCAACAATCAGTTTATGCCAGAGAAAAATGTTACAAGAGCAGAATTCTTAAAAATGGCATTTGGTGCTCTTAACATCGAAACTAATGATACCAATGCATCAGCATCTGATGTAAGCGCAGATGCATGGTACGCACCATATGTAGGTTTTGCAATGGAATCAGGAATTGTAAAAGGCTACCAGGATGGAACCTTTAAGCCAAACAACGAAATTACCAGACAGGAAATGATGGTTATCCTTAATCGTTGTATAGATTACATAGGAATTGATACAACTGCAGGTAAAATCAGTTTCACCGATAAAGCGGACATCGATGATTGGGCAACTGACTCAACTGCAAATATTGTAGCAATGGGTATCATCACAGGTAACGACGACGGAACATTAAAACCAAAATCAAACACAAAACGTTCAGAATGCGCAGTTGTAATGATGCGCTTAATCAAAATGATGACACATAATGCGATAAAATAATTGCAAACAATACCTGTTAAGTAAATAAAAATGTCCGGAGATTAAATATCCATTTGATACTTAGAAAAATTCCTCATTCCACTACGGATAGAGGAATTTTTCTTTTTCATTCAATCTTATTAACTATTGCATTGTTTGCCGAATTATGGTATAATACACATAATGTATAATGCAATAGTTTTATAACAATGTTAGAGTATTAAAAAAAGAAGGAATATAAATGGCAATAAAGTACGGAAAGAAAAAATCAAAACAACATAATATTCTACACACAATTGTCACTGCGATATTGTTATGCTCGGTTTTTCTTACTATGGTAAATTATTTATACAATAAAACAGAAGATGAAGAATATGAAAATCTTCATGTTCAGACCAAGCAGATAAAAGATGATATTATTCTGCAATTGACATCTGACAGAGAAAATCTCGCAACTATGGCAAACTTTGCTGCAAAACTTTATAGCGATGGGGATGACTATAGTCTTTTGTTTGATTCATTCAAATCCATTGGTATGATTGAAAACATTGGTATTTTAAATGCAGACAATACTTTTGCAACTAAAGCAGGAACTACTAATATGGAGGGCGTTATTTCTTTTGAAGACGAAAAGGAAAAAGGCGTATACATAAGTGGTAGAATTAATGATCTTACAAAGAGTGATTATGAACTTATAAGAAGTGCTGTCCCTATTGAAGTAAACGGTGAAACTGTTGGTATATTATATGGTGCTATAAAGCCTGACAAACTTGGTGCGAGATATAAGAATATGGTAGATGAACTTGATGCTCAGCTTTTTGTATACGAAAAAAATTCAGGTGATATCCTTATAGACACAGTTCAAGATAACCTTGGCAACATCTCGTTTTTAAAAGACCGTAAGTACAACAAAGGTTTTTCTTATGAGCAATTATTATCAACCGATAATGGATTCGTATCTTTCCTTTCTGCATATAGAAATGAAAATCTTCATTTGCATTATTCTTCTATTGATGAGTTTGGATGGATGATAGCATTAGGAAGATATGATTCGCAAGTGCACGCAGGCACACATGCTTTGGCAAACAGTTTATTTTTGGTATTTTTGATTATGCTCTGCATAATAGCTGTATATGTTCTGATATTGATTGAAAGCGAAAGAAATATTAATGCCATAACAGAGTGTGCTTCTAATGTAAGAAAAGAACTTTTAGAAACAGTTGATGGGCAAAATAACATTCAGGAAGCATTGATTGAGGTTTGTAAATTTGCTAATTCGAGATCTGCTATATTCTTTGATACAGACGGAGAATTTTATCACTATGTTGCCCCGCAATATGAAGAAGTTATGCTTTCTGAAAAAGACAGCAAGAACCTTCGCACAGAGTTGTTTCGTTATGCGTCTGAGTTTCATAAACTTAATGAAAATGCGGTCAATGTTTTATGTGTAAAACCCAATAAGCATATGCTTAAAACAAATTATTCTTTTTATTGCTTTTTAAAAGAACACAAAATCAGAGAGATTTCTCTTTCAGCCACAATAAACAAAGCAAACCATATTACAATTTTGGCTGCTATTAACAGTAAACGAGGCAATCAAGTAAGAATGCTTGCTGAAAAAGTTTCAGCTTGTTTTTCAATGGCACTTTATAATAAAAATCATCTTAATAAAACTAAACTTGCCGCAACAACAGATTCTCTTACCGGAGTGCTGAATCGTATGGCATACAAAAATGATATGTTGAATTTTGATGAGAATAAAACTTTGAATTTTTCTTGTATCTATATCGATGTTAATGAACTTCATCTTTGCAATAATAAATACGGTCACGCTGCCGGAGATGAAATGCTTTTGTATATTGCTAATACCTTAAAAGAAGTATTTTATGGTCATAAAATATACAGAATGGGTGGAGATGAATTTTTGGTATTTTGCCAAAACACCTCGCAGGATGATGTAAAAAAAAGCATTGAGATTTTTACCCGTCAATTAGAGCCTCGCAATTATCATGTTGCAGTCGGAATGTCTTACAGAGCACAAAATAATGACACCGAGGGGTTGGTACGAGAAGCCGAAGTAAGAATGTATGAGGCAAAGGCTCAGTATTATCAAAATAAGGAACATCAAAGTACCATCTCTGCTTCAAATAAAGAATATGTTCAGGTGAAAACAGGAATACTTGAAATTGATACAATGATTTCTGTTTTAAAAGAAAAATACAATGGTATATATCGCGTTTCACTCTTTACCGATAAAGCAAGACGCATTTTGATGCCTGCATATTTAAAGTATAACGAAAATGAAGAACATTTTTCAAATTTATTTTCAAAATATGTTGATGAAACAGTAGATCCTGATTATCACAGAGCATTATTAAGCTTTTTGAACTATGATGCTTTAAAGCATCAATTGATGGAAGACAAAGTTCCTAAAATAACATACAAAAAGAATGACGGCGAAACTGTGATGTTAAGTGTTTACAAGCTCTGCGGTGCAGACGAACTGGTTACTGTCACTCTTTGGGTTTTTGCAAAACAGTAAATAGAGTTGACAAAGGCGAATCATTGTGATATACTGACGAAAAATAATAGTTAGCAAAATCAACGAAAGTTGGTGACGCAAAGCAAAGAGGCTAAGGTTTTATACTATGCCAGTCCAGCTGCAATGATACGAGGTCTGATGAGACTTTATATTGTTGCAGTTTTTGTATTTTTTAGTGTACAAAAAATATATTATTGCATACTATGTAGTCAGAAATAAAAAAAGGATGGAACATATTAGATGGGTATTAGGTTATTTAAAAAGTTTATAGTTTCTTTGTCTGAAAGAAAAAATCTGTCCAAAGAGCGACATCTTTTAAAAAAAATTGAAGAAGGATTTAAAAACGATGAGTTTAAAATGCATCTTCAGTTTGTTGTAGATAATAAGACAAAGAAAATTGTATCAAGTGAGGCTCTTTCAAGATGGGAAAATTCTTTCGGTGAGATTATATTTCCTGGAGCGTATATTGGATTGATGGAAAAATCCGGGTATATTGTAAAGTTTGATTACTATATGTTTGAAAAGGCTTGCAAAAAGCTTTCTGAATGGAAAAACTCAGATTTTAATGATCTTACTATATCTTGCAATATCACAAGAATTACTATATCCGAAAAGTTGTTTGTTACAAAAATTAAAGAAATAGCGGATAAGTATGATTTTGACAGAAGTAAGCTCCTGATTGAAATTACAGAAGATTCAATTGAAAAAAATATGGATGTCGCAAGGAATAATATTATAAAAACCAAAGAACTTGGATTTAGTATTGCATTAGATGATATCGGTAGTGGGTATACATCATTAATTAGCTTGTGTGAGTATCCCATTGATGTAGTGAAAATTGACAGAGATGTTCTTCTGCTTTCTGATAGAGAAAGTGGAAAGAAACTGTTTTTGGGAATCATATCCTTAATACACAGTCTTAATCTTAAGGTTGTGTGCGAAGGTGTTGAAACAGAAGAACAAAATACATTAGTTTCTGGAAGCGAATGTGACTATATTCAGGGGTGGTATTATTCAAAAGCACTCCCGGAAAGTAAGGCGGAAAATTTTTATAGAGAGTATATGAAGAAGTTTTAAAAGGTGAAAAAGTGAAAAAACTTATACTACAGTTGATTAAGTTCGGTATTGTTGGAGTAATTGCACTTATAATTGATGTTGGACTTTTGATGCTTTTAAAAGAATTTTTTAATATGGACGTTCTAGTTGCATCCGGGATATCTTTTACGGTATCTGTTACTGTAAACTATATCCTGAGTATGCGCTTTGTGTTTGAAAGCAGTGGAAATAGCAAATTAAATGAATTTGCTATATTTGTTCTTTTGAGCATTGGTGGACTGTTGCTAAATCAGGTAATAATGTGGTTGGGAGTAACTGTATTGTCCATTTATTATCTTTGGGTTAAAATTTTTGCTCTTGTTTTTGTTCCCATTTACAACTTTATTACAAGAAAAATATTTTTGGAGAAAAAGGCTTGATTAAGTCGGGAGTTATTTTATGAATTACAAGTTTTCTAAAGATTTGTACAGATTCTATGGCAGTAAAGGTGAATCTTTTGTTCAAAGGCTATTAAGACCTGTTGAACTAAAATATATCGCACTTTTCAGAAAAGCGCAGAACTGTAAATTTAAACCACTTAAAATGTATTACACAGTTAAGCTTAAACTTATGTCATATAAAACTCACATTCAGATTCCCGCAAGAACGCAAATTGATGAAGGCTTTTATATAGGGCACAGCGGAAGGGTAATTATTCACCCAGAAGCAAAGTTTGGGAAAAATATCAATGTGGGAACAGGCGTGACCATAGGATATGAAAACAGGGGAAAAAGAAAGGGAGCACCTATTATTGAAGGAAAGTGCTGGATCGGCACAAACTCGGTTGTGGTAGGGAATATAACAATAGGTGAAGATGTTATGATTGCACCATTGACCTTCGTGAACTTTGATGTTCCTTCTCACAGCGTTGTGATTGGCAATCCCGCCAAAATAATACATAAAGAAAATGCCACGGAAGGGTATATTTGTAATTTAGTATAAAACAAAGCAAGGGGTGATCAGGATGGCAAAAAAAGATAACAGAATTAAATATAATTTGTTGTCAGGAATTTTGTATCAGATTGTCCTGATTGCCTTAAGTTTTCTCCTTCCAAGACTTTATCTTGAAAATTTCGGTTCAGAGGTTAACGGAGTTTTATCAACCATAAAACAGATTTTTGTATATATGTTTTTGTTGGAGTCGGGCGTAGGTCTTGCTACCACACAGGCGCTTTATAAGCCTGTTGCAGAAAAAGACCATGGCAAGGTAAGTTCTGTTATTTCAGCAACCAATAATTATTATTGTAAAATCGGTCTTATTTATGGTGGAATTGTTCTTTTGATTGCTTTAGCATACGAATATGTTGTGCCTACAAGTGTAGAACCAGGCGTGATTTTCGGAATTGTAATACTTACTGCTCTTCCTGCACTATTTAGCTATTTTGTGCAAGCTAAATACAGGATACTTTTAGAAGTTGACGGCAGAAAATATGTTATAACAAATTCCGAGACAGTTTTGCAACTGTTATCAAATGTTGCTAAAATACTTGTTATCTTGCTTACAAGCAATCTTTTACTTATGCAACTTTCATACTGCATATTATCGCTTTTGCAGCTTTTGTATACATATATTCACGCTAAAAAAAGATATAAATGGCTTGATGTAAAAGCACAGCCTGATTATGAGGCTATATCACAAAGAAAATCTGTTCTTGTTCATCAGATTTCGGGTGTGGTTTTTAACAATACTGACGTTTTGCTTTTATCTTTTTTGTGTGATTTTAAAGTAGTTAGTGTTTACACAATTTATAACATCTTTTTTTCTCAGGTGCAGACATTTATTACAAGTATTATCTTAGGATTCAGTTTTGCACTGGGGCAGATGTTTCATACAGACAGAGCAAAATTTATGAAGGTGTATAATGTTTATGAAACATTTTACATTATGGCGACCTTTGTTATATATACTTTAATGGCAGTATTTTTGTTGCCACTTATCCAGATATACACAAAAGGCATAAACGATGCAAATTATACCAATGTATACTTAGTGTTCCTTTTTGTAATTATGAATCTTTTGTCAAACGGCAAACTTCCCTCAAATCATGTTCTTGAATATTCAGGAAAGTTTGAAGAAACCCGTTCACATGCAATATGGGAAATGGTGATAAATATTGTAGTTTCTATTGTAGCAATTATAAAATGGGGAATTTGCGGAGCTATCGTTGGTACAATTATTGCTCTTTTATACAGAGGCACAATGATGATTTATTATTCAAACAAAAAGGTTCTTGAAAGAGGAATGTTTAATACATATAAAATCTGGCTTGTAAACAGTGGAGTTTTTGCACTGGTAATGGTTATCTTTTTTGTAGATAGCTTCAGTGGACTTTCTTTTGCCCACCTTTTGGTAAAAGGAATTATTCATTCTCTTTGGATAGTGCCTTTGTATCTGGTGGCAAATTTTGTGTTCTTTAAAGGTGCATTTAAAAACTTAATTGAATTATGGAGGAATAAAGCATGAGTATTCCGAAAAAGATTCACCATTGTTGGTTTGGAAAAGGCGAAATGCCCAAGATAGCAAAAAAATGCATTAAAAGTTGGCAAAAATATTGCCCTGATTATGAAATAGTTTGTTGGAATGAAGATAATTTTGATATTTCTCAAAATCGCTATATGCATGAAGCATATGAAGCAGGCAAGTGGGCATTTGTAAGTGATTTTGCAAGGCTTAAAATTATTTACGATAATGGTGGAATATATTTAGATACAGATGTTGAGATTATAAAATCCATTGATGACTTGCTCAAAAACAAAGGCTTTATGGGTTTTGATGAAAAGGGAATAGTTGCAACAGGTCTTGGGTTTGGTGCAGAAAAAGGAAACAAGATAATCGGAGAGTTTTTAAAAGACTACGATGATATACCATTCGTTTTGGAGGATGGTAGCTTTGACCTTACACCTTGCCCTGACAGAAATACATCCGCCCTCAAAAGACTGGGTATGGATACGAATAATACAAATCAGACATTTATGGATATGGTTTTTCTTCCGCAGGATTATCTTTGTCCTATGGATTATTATACCGGGAAAAAGACTATTACTGAAAATACTTATTCTATACATCATTATTCAGCGTCCTGGACATCGGATGTGACAAAAAGGACAACAAGAATTAAAAGAATTATCGGCGTTAAAATGTATGACAAGCTGTATGGCAAGTTTTTGCATAAATTTAAATGGTTGGAGTGGTAATGTGCCGGAACAAATGATAGAGAAAATTAAAAAAAGAATTTTACCCCAGTGGAAAATGTGCTTTTGGTGGGCACTTATTATGGGGATTATTGCTCATTTGTATAAAATTACAAGCTGGCTTCCAAACTGGGATTCTTTAGTGTTTCGTTATGATGCGCAAAATATGATTGCTTTGGGACGATGGTTCCTTCCGATTGTGTGTGCCCCAAGTTCATTTTATGACCTTCCATGGATTGCAGGGCTAATAGCGATTGTATTTCATGCCCTTGGATCTGTGTGCATTTGTAAGATATTTGATGTTCAGAAAAATGCAACTGCAATTTTAATAGGTACGCTTGTTGCTACATTCCCAACAGTTACATCTGTTATGATGTACAACTATGTGGCAGACGGATATGCGATAGCTTTCCTTTTTTCATGTGTTGCGGCAATGCTTGCAGCAAAAGAAAAACCAAATTATATTGGCTCATTAATCATGATTACTTTGTCGGCAGGAATTTATCAGGCATACATAACTGTTACAATTATGCTTTTGCTTTGCTACCTTATTATGCAGGTAATTTATAAAGAATCAAACATTAAAAGTTTGCTGACAAAATGTGTGCAATTTTTGTTTATAGGCATTTTAGGTATGGCTCTTTATTATCTGGTACTTGTATTGCTAATAAAAATTACAGGTATAGAGCTTTTAGAATATCAGGGGCTTGATAGTGCAGCATCATTAAGCGGTATTGATATTTGGAGTTCTTTGTATGTGATAAAAAACTCCTTTACAGGATATTTCTTTGATTTTTCAAAAGGCCCTAATGTGTTTAATGTAATTAACAGTCTTGTATTTTTAAGTGCAGTTGTTTTATATGTTGCTGATATAATAAAAAACAAGTTAAGCATAACAAAAATATTGTTTTTAATCGTTTGTTTGGTGCTTTTACCTGTAGGGTCAAGCGTGCTTGCATTTATAAATAGCAGCATTGATTATCATAACCTTATGAAAATGGGATTTTGTGTTTTTTATTTGTTTTTCATATTGCAATACGAAAGAACAGAGTTTAAAAACATAAAATTAAATATGGCAAAATTATGGACAATCCTTGTAATTACTGTAGTTTTAATTTTTAATCAAGTTGTTATTGCCAATGTGTGTTATCATCATCTGCAAATGGCATTTGAAAAGTCATACGGCGTTTTGATTCGTCTTGCAGACAGAATTGAACAAACCCCAGAGGCGAAAGATTGCGACAGTATTTTAGTTATTGGCGCATTAGAAGAAAGCGAAGCGTATAGCCTTGATATATCACCAGATATGACAGGTGCAACCGAAGGCTTTATTTTAAGAGCCGATGATGAAACAGTAGGTCAGAGTGTATTGTGCAGTGCGCTTAATGATTACTGCGGAAAGAATTATAAATTTATTTCAGGTGATAAAAAAGCAGAACTTTTGAAAAAGCCGGAGATAGCAAATATGAATAACTGGCCTGCAAAAGATTCAATTTTTGTAACTGATAATATTATTGTTATTAAACTCGGAGTTGAGAGGTAGAAAAAATGGTATATTTTTGTGCGGATGATTATGGTCTGACCAAAGAAAGCAGTGACCGCATAGAAAAGTGTATAAAAGACGGGGTGCTTAATAAAATAAGTGTTTTGCCGAACGGTGAAATTACAAATTTTAAAGAGAGGTTGAAAGGCTACAACACAGAAATATCTTTGCATATCAATCTTGTTGAGGGATATCCTCTTACAAAAGCGGAAGATATAAAACTGCTCGTTACAGAAAGCGGATGTTTTAAGCATTCTTTTATAGGCTTACTTCGTTTATCGTGTTCTGTTAAAAGAAAAGAGTTTGAAAAGCAGGTTTATCTTGAGATTAAAAATCAGATTGAATTCTGGAAGAAACAAATGGGAGAAAATACTGCTTTTTTAATAGACAGTCATCAGCATACTCATATGATACCATTAATTTTTAAAACGTTGATGCAGGTGATAAAAGACGAAGGAATTAATGTTAAATATTTAAGAGTTCCAACAGAGCCAGTCAGTCCTTATTTGCGTGCACCGTCTCTTTATTTAACATATAGCCCTGTAAATTTGATTAAACAATGGCTTTTGAATTTTTTTGCCTTTGTAAACAACAAAGAAATTAAGAAAGGCAAAATAGATAAAGCGTATGTTATGGGAATTTTATTTTCAGGGAAAATGGATGAAAAAAGAGTAAAAAAAGTGCTTTCTGAATATATAAAGC
>JAZRDC010000104.1:0-52199 GCA_045660065.1 Clostridia bacterium | reverse complement strand
TCTTTCATCAGAAAACTTAATTTCAAGTTTTGAAGGATGAACATTTACATCGACCATTTTGCTGTCTATTTCAACATTTAAGATGAGCACAGGGAATTTGCCTGTCATAAGCATAGTTCTGTATGCATTTTCTGCCGCATAGCAAATTGTTTTAGATTTAACCCATCTGCCGTTTACATAAAAGTTCTGCATACCACGGTTTTGTCTTGCAGAATATGGCATACCGACTGCGCCGTATACACGCACTCCATCAAGTTCATAGTCAACATCAATTAAAGATGATGCCACTTCTCTGCCCCATACCGACGCTGCCGCATCTCTTATACTGCCGTTTCCTGAAGAAAATCTTATTTCTCTGCCTGCATTAATATACTTAAATGAAATGCAAGGGTTTCCCAAAATCATTCTGTCCACGGTTTCTGCAATATGTGCCGCTTCGGTTACATCTTTTTTTAAAAAATTCATTCTTGCGGGAGTGTTGTAAAAAAGTTCTTTTACAACCATTGTTGTACCATCAGGACAGCCTGTTTCTGATTTTGAAACAATTTTTCCGCCTTCTAAGTTAAGGACAGTACCTTCAATCTCACCTTTGGCTTTAGTAATAACATCTACTTTAGCAACAGATGCGATTGATGCTAACGCTTCACCACGGAAGCCCATTGTATAAAGTTTGTAAAGGTCATCAATTTTGCTGATTTTACTTGTAGAGTGTGGCAAAAATGCAGTTTCAACATCATCTTTGTCAATTCCTGAGCCATTATCTGTTATTCTGATAAAGGAAATGCCACCGTTTTTAATTTCAACGGTTATCATATCCGCCCCTGCGTCTATTGAGTTTTCAACTAATTCCTTGACAACAGAAGCAGGGCGCTCTACAACCTCGCCTGCCGCAATTTTATTAACAGTTTCTATATCAAGTACGTTAATTTTTCCCATTTGCATTTCCTTTCGGGATTTACATTATATTTTCCGCTTTATTTTTAAGTTCAAACAGTTTGTTCATAGCCTCAATCGGTGACAGCACATTTATATCAATTTCTGCAATTTCTTTGATAAAATCAGTTCTGTCATCATCAAACATATTAAACTGCATATCAACTTTTTGTTCTGTTTTTGGTGCTTTTTTTGTTATCTGTTGTTTCTCATCAGGATTTTCTAAAGATGACAAAATCTTTTTGGCATTTTTGATTACATCATCAGAAACGCCTGCAAGTTTTGCAACTTCAATACCATAACTTTCGTCTGCTCCGCCACGAACGATTTTTCTTAAAAATACTATGTCGTCTCCGCGTTTTTTAGCAATAATACAGTAGTTTTTAACACCTTTTACTGTTTCTTCCAACTGTGTAAGTTCGTGATAGTGAGTTGCAAAAAGTGTTCTTGCACCAAGCTTTTTCTTGTCTGCAATATATTCAACTAACGCCCATGCGATTGAAAGTCCGTCAAAAGTAGAAGTTCCTCTGCCAACTTCGTCAATAATAAGCAAACTTTTATCAGTTGCGTTGTTTATAATATTTGCAACTTCGTTCATTTCCACCATAAATGTACTCTGACCTGATGACAAATCGTCTGACGCACCTATTCTTGTGAAAATCTTGTCCACAATACCGATTTTGGCATAAGATGCAGGAACAAAGCTTCCCATCTGTGCTAAAATTACAATAACCGCAATCTGTCTCATATATGTAGACTTACCTGCCATATTAGGACCTGTGATTATTGAAAACAGGTTGTCCGAACAGTCGAGTGTTGTGTCATTTGGCACAAAAAGACTGTTTTTGAGCATTGTTTCAACAACAGGATGTCTGCCGTCTTTTATTATAATTTCACTGTCAGGTGTAACTTCAGGTTTTGTATAACCGTTTTTAACCGCAACTTCAGAAAGTGATGCTATGGCATCAATGGTTGCAATAACTTTTGCAACTCTTTGAAGTCTTTCGATTTTTCCTTTTATTGTTTCTCTGATGTCGCAGAAAAGATTATACTCTCTTGCAACAATCTTTTCATCCGATCTCAAAACAATATCTTCTATTTCTTTAAGTTCCTGGGTGATAAATCTTTCAGCATTTGCCAAAGTCTGTTTTCTGATATAATCTTCAGGTATCAGGTCATAATAAGACCTTGTAACTTCGAGATAATATCCGAAAACTCGGTTGTAACTTACTTTAAGATTTTTAATTCCCGTTCTTTCTCTTTCACGGGCTTCAAGTTCGGCAAGTCTGGCACTGCCGTTTTTTCTGCCGTTACGCCACTCGTCAAGTTGAGCATCGTAACCCTCTTTTATAATTCCGCCTTCTCTTATTGTAAACGGAGTGTTGTCTGTTTCAATAGCCACAGAAATCAGATTATATATATCGTTAAGCAAGTCAAACTCGGTAAACATTTCCGCAAAAAGACTGCTTTCACATTCCTGCATAAGTTTTTTAACATCAGGTAGATGCTTGATTGAATCGTTAAGTGCAAGTAAATCTCTTGCATTTACCGTCTGATATTCAATCTTTGAAACAATTCTTTCAATATCGCTGATGTTTGAAAGAAGGTTTCTCATTTCTTCACGAAGAAGTTGTTTTTTTGTAAATTCTTCAACTGAATCAAGTCGTCTTTTAATATGGCCGCATGAAACAAGAGGCTGAACAAGCCAGTTGGAAATCATTCTTGCGCCCATACCTGTTTTGGTTTTATCAATAACGCCCAGAAGTGAGCCTTTTTTACTATTTTCCCTGAATGTTTTTGTAAGTTCTAAATTTGCTCTTGCTACACTGTCAAGGCTAAGATACTGCGCAGATTTATAAAATTCAGCCTTGTTGATGTGTTGAAGTTCTGTCATCTGTGTTTTTGTAAGATAGTGAAGCATCATTGCAACTGCGCGTGTTGCAAGTTTATGCTCATTTATATCTTCTTTTTTGACATGGTCTTTCAAATGTGTTTCAAGGATCGCTTTTGCACTTTCAAAGTCCACATCTTCTGCAAGTTGCATAAATGGATTATATCTTTTGGTGATAATATTCACTGCATATTTATCTTCTGCCAAAGAATTGTTATAAATTGCCTCAGATGGTGCAAATTTTGCAATTTCATTCAAAACATCAGACTTTGCACTTTCTGATGTGAATTCTGTTGCATAAAGTTCACCTGTTGATGCATCGGCGGCAACAAATCCGAAAGATGTTCCGTCTTTTAAAACACAAACTATAAAGTTGTTTGAAGTTTCATCTATTGCATCCGGAATAGTAATAGTTCCGGGTGTGATTACCCTGACAATTTCCCTTTTTACTAACCCTTTGCTCTCTTTTGGATCTGACACCTGTTCGCAAACTGCAACTTTATGCCCTGCTTTTACTAACTTTGCAATATACGGGTCGCAACTGTGATAAGGAACTCCGCACATAGGTGCGCGTTCTTCTTCGCCGCAATCTCTGCCTGTTAAAGTGAGCCCTAAAATCTCCGATGCAATTTTTGCATCAGAAAAGAACATTTCGTAAAAATCGCCAAGTCTGTAAAAAATTATACAATCTTTATTTTGCTCTTTTATCTCCATATACTGGAGCATCATTGGAGTCATACATACATCTCCGTTTCTATTTCTTTACGTTTTTTCCTACTTCGTTGATATCGTAAGGAGTTTCCTGATACAGGTAATAGTTAATCCAGTTTGAAAAAAGAAGTGTTGCAGCAGAACGCCATTTGACAATCGGTGCTTTTTTCGGATCATTTCCCGGGAAATAATTTTCAGGCACATCAGGGTTAATACCTTTGTCGACATCTCTGAAATATTCTGTAGCCAAGGTGTCTGCATCATATTCCATATGCCCTGTTATGAAAAGCATTTTTCTGTCTTTTGATGAAATCAAAAGTTCTCCTGCTTCTTTTGATTCTGCTAAAACATCTAAATTTTCATTGTTCTTAATCTGCTCTGATACAGATTTTGTATATCTTGAATGAGGCGCAAAAAACTCGTCGTCAAAGCCTCTCAAAAGTTTAGTATTTTTCTTTTTAACTTTGTGGTTATATACGCCTGAAAGTTTTTTTGGCAGAAGTTCTTTTTCAATGCCGAAATGATAGAAAAGCCCTGCCTGCGCTCCCCAGCAAATGTGAAGAGTTGATGTAACATGAGTTTTGCTCCATTCCATAATTTCGCAAAGTTCCTGCCAGTATTCAACATTATCAAATTCCATTATTTCAACAGGTGCCCCTGTGATGATAAGTCCGTCGTACTTTTGGTCTTTAATATCATCAAAAACCTTATAAAAAGCTGCAAGATGTTCACGAGCGGTATTTTTTGATTCATATGTTTTTGTTTTTAATAAATCCACATCAACCTGAATTGGTGAGTTGCCTAATAGTCTTAAAAGTTGAGTTTCTGTAACTATTTTTGTGGGCATAATATTAAGGATTGCTATTTTAAGTGGACGGATATCCTGTGATGATGCTCTTTTCTCGGTCATCACGAAAATTCTCTCGTCTTTTAATGTTTTTGCCGCCGGTAATTTATCAGGAATTTTAATTGGCATACATACACCTCCGCATTTTATACTAATACCAAAATATTATATCATAAAACCCTTGCTTCGTCAACAAACAAAAGGAACAAAATTGCCAAAAAAACAGTCTTTATTTTTAAGGCAAAAAACCATTGAATTTTTGTTATTTTTATGGTATTATATATTTTGAGAAAGGATGAACAAAAATGAAAAAACTTTTGTTTTTTATATTAACATTTGTGCTGGTGCTCTCTTCGCAGCTCTTTGTTTTTGCCGAAAGTGCACCTGCAACACATACATACCTAATTTCTGACAACGGTGATTATGTTTTTGAATCTGTGGTTACAATGCCTCAGTATTCAATATACATTCCGATTGTTGCGATGTATGATTCAAGAAATGCTCTTTGCGGACTTACAATCGGCGACTATGCTTTTTCAGAAAAAGCACAACAGGCACTTTCAATAAGTGTTACTCCATGGAATACACCAAAAACAATGAAATTTATGCTGTGGGATGCAAGTGGTGCGCCAATCCCTGTTGCTCAGTATGAAATTATTCCAACAACAGTTTGTAACGAGCCTTTCGGAAATATAGCAAACATTCAACTTACAAGAAATCAGTCAGGAAATTACACTTTTGAGGCAGTTTTTAATTCACCTGCAAGCGCCACATACACACCTGTAATCAGAATGTATGATTCTTCAGGAAAAATATGCGGATTTAAGCAATTTGATAACATTTCACTTGTTGCAAATCAGGCTGTTTTGAAAGATTTTACCGTTTATTCAAACTCGGCTCCTGCAAGAATTGCTTTTACTTTGAAAAATGGTACAGAAGTATCACAGTACACAAATATCACCCCAGCCGTATCTACTGAAAAGTATGGTTTGATTATGCAGGCAGACTCTTCAACCGGAGTTAAACTTTTCGGAACTGACGGCACATATAAATATTATGATTTTGCAGACAACTTTATTTTGTCTTACGGAAATACAATAGTTACCGATAAAGCAGCCGCTTATGACTATCTTGGTACTTTAAGACACAAATCTTACAACAGATATTCAGACAAAGACGAAAACAACAAGTATACCAAAAACTGGACTCCTAACTATGACTGGTTATTATTCTTTGTTACCAGCGGAAATGATGTTCGTTTTATTGATGTACTTCCAACAAGCGATACGCTTTATTATCTGAACAAAGTTGGCACAAACAACGCCAATGTATATAAACAGGGCGAATGCCTGAACAATTATGAAAAACGAATGGCAAGAGTTTTGATTTCACCTGACGGAAAAATAACCTCAATGGCATTTCCGGATGATAATGTTTACAAAAAACTCTCCGCGGGTAAAACCTATCACGAAACATTTTACGATGCTCAAAGCAAAACTTTCGGCAGCGAATTGGTTCTTGAAAATGATGCAAAAATCATTTATATCCCTACTAAATCGGGCTTCACAGAAAATGATTTTACAACGCTTTTACCATCTGCCATTGAAAGCGGAACATATTATATCAAAGAATATACAAACATTGCAGGTCAGCAGATTGTTCTTGTTACACATATAGTTTCCTCTCAGGAAATTGCGGCACAGAACACAGAGGTTGTGGACTACATAAACAAAACTTTATATGGTAATGGCACTGTATCTTTGAAAAACAATATGATAGGCATAAGTTCAGGCGGCACTCAAGACACCAATGACAGAGCAAATCAACTTGCAGAAACTTTCAGATTAAATATTGTAAAATGTCTTGAAGACGCATTAAATAACGCAGAGCATCATATTCTTTCTTCAGGTTATATAAAGAGCAAATACAGCACCGAAATATCCACCGCAAAATCCGCATTTAAAGAACTTCTTAAAATGGACGAAGCCTATGGCACATCATATGAAAATGCTATTAAAAACGCAATTATTGATGTTGTAGTCGGCGGCGAAGACACCTTGAACTGGCTCTACTTACACTTTGTATAAAACCAACAACAGCCTCCCTTTCCGGGAGGCTGTAACTTTATACTTTAATTCTGCATAAGATGTATTGCAAGTCTTTGTAATTTAATTTAAGGAGATTATAATATGTCATGCAAAAACAATCGTTCAGGTTGCAGATGCCGCCCTGTAAGTCCTTGTGATACACCAAAGCAGTACTGTTGCCTTTGTTACTCTCATCAGTGGTACAACGCACCTAAATATTCTGAATGCAGCAGAAGAGTTAAAGTAAATGATATAACAGATGTTGGCTGCGGTTGCACGGCTACCACCACTGCACAGGACAATTTCAGTTTTTCTTCCTGCGGATGCAAAAATAATGAAGCCGACGCTTTTTCTGAATTAGACGAACTTTATTGGCAATAAAAAAAGTCCCTTGCGGGACTTTTTTAATTGCACAATTTTGCTACTACCTGATTAATAAGTTTACCGTCTGCCTTTCCTTTAAGTTCAGCCATTACGCCTTTCATAATCAAGCCTTTGTTTTTTGATGCTACCAATTCTGCAAATTTTTCTGTAATGAAAGCGGTGATTTCTTCTTCACTCATCATTTTCGGAGCATATTTTTCAATAATTGAAAGAGTTGTTTTATACTGATCTTTAAGATCCTGTCTTTCATCAGGGCAAGTATCAATCTGTTCTTTTACAGATTTAACTTCTTTTAAAATAACTCTGTCTACCAATTCTTCAGGAATATTTTCTCTTGTTCCTTCGTCAATTGCCACTTTCTTTACTGCTGCAATCAAAGATGAAACCGCGTCTTTGGTGGTTTTATCCTTTGCTTTCATTGCCGCAATCATGTCTTTTTGTAATACTTCAATTGTCATAATTTATTCACCTTTCTTTTTAAGTTCTTCTAAAATCTGTTCCAAAAGAACAACTTCGTCTGATTTTTTAGGTTCTTCTGCTTCTTCTGCCGCTTCTTCTTTTTTCTCAAATCTTGTTCTGATTGTGCTGATTAACTTTACAAACATAAACACACAAAGCGCCATAATAAAGAAATCAACTACATTCTGAATGAATATTCCATAGTTGATGGATGCCTCACCTATTGTCCATGCAAGGCCTTCAAACTTTTTGCCGCCGATAACAATACCGATTAAAGGCGTAAACACATCTGCTACCAATGATGATACAATTTTACTGAAAGCAGAACCGATAATAACACCGACTGCCATGTCAATTACGTTGCCTTTTAAAGCAAACTCCTTGAACTCTTTAATGAATTTTTTCATTTTTATTATACCTCCATTATTTAATGATAGTCATTTTTTTCCACTTGCCGCTTATAAAGAAAATCAAGCCCATAATAAGTGACAAGGTTGATGCAACAGGTGCACCGAGTCCCACTCCGAAGAGCCCCATTTCAAACACCATTCCGAATATGTACGCTGCAGGTATTCTTGCAAATATTGCAGATACGCAATTATTGACAAGTGAAAATGTTGTATGCCCTGCACCGATAAATAATCCGTTAAAGCAAAATACAAAAGGTACTGTCAGATAATCAAAACTAAATGAACGGATATATTTTGTTCCCTGCAATATCATTTCTTCGTCGTTTCCGAAAATTCTCAAAAATGTTGCCGGGAATAAATTAAACAAGGCGAAGACAACTACACTTATAGACATTGCTATAACCATACCTGTAAACATTGTCTTTTTTGCTCTGTCTATTTTTCCTGCACCGATATTCTGTGCCGCCATAGCAGAAATACTTGCACTCATAGCAACCGCAGGAAGTATTGCAAATCCGTTTAATTTTCCGACTGCCCCTACCGCCGCAGATGCAATAACACCAAGAGAATTTACCAAAGTGGTAAGGAACAAAAATGATATGCTTGTTGCAACATTCTGCACTGATGTAGGAACACCGATTTTAAGAAGCATCAACAATCTTTCTTTATGGAATTTAAAAGATGACAACTTAAAATCGAATATAAAATTATTCTTTTTAAGATACAATATACAAAGAATCATACTTATTGCCTGGGAAATAACTGTTGCCAATGCTGCACCAAATGCTCCCCACTTAAATCCGCATACAAACCATATATCAAGCGCTATATTCACTACGCAGGCAATTGCTACGAATATCAGCGGATTTTTACTGTCCCCCATTCCGCGCATTATGGCTGACAGGGCGTTGTATCCGAAAATAAACACCGTTCCCAATGCTGTTACGAAAAAGTATGCTTTTGCTTCAGAAAATGATTCTGCCGGAGTTTTTATAAGTTTTAAAAGTGGCTCCTGCACTATAATCATTCCTATTGTGATTACAACTGCAAGAACAATAAGTGTTGATAACAGTGTTCCGATTGTTTCTTTCAAGGCTTGTCTGTTTCCTGCTCCTAAGTACTGACCAATCAAAACTGTTGCTCCCACGCAAAGTCCCAAAACCATATTGGTAATAAGGAGTGTAACCTGTGAGCCGATATTAACGCCCGACATACTTGCAGTTCCCGCAAACTGGCCTACTACAATCATATCAACAACGCTGTAAAGTGTCTGAATAAGATTTGAAATCAAAAATGGCAATGCAAAGATAATAAGTTGTTTTACAACATTGCCTTTGGATAAATCATTTTCAAATTTTGCCATAAATTTCCTCCATCGTTTGTACATAACTTTCTAATATGACAGTATAACAAAAAAACTTGTTTTTTTCAATAGTTTTGTAATAATTTGTAATTATTGTGAAATTTATTGAAATTTATTTTATTTTAGTGTATAATGGAAATACTACATTTAAGAAAGGTGATTTATTTTGGGATTATTCCACAACTATACTAAACCGGGTCCTGGTGTAAATAAAAATGCTCCCCGACTAAAAGGTTTTTCATTATTTTTTGTACTTTATTTCAGAAAAATGGGTTCATACTTACAACTGAATTTATTTTATTTCACAAGTCTTATTCCGTCAATTGCTATTATATGGCACTTGCTTATGACAATTTTAAATGACTTTTCTGCTTTTGGCGAAGATACCATAATGGCAGGCGCAATCCTTTCTGCACTTTTGGCAATTGCTATTTCCTGTGCTTTCGGATTAAGTCCGTTTTCAGCAGGTTTTCACTATGTATTAAGAAACTTTTCATTTGAAAAACACGCCTTTGTTTTCTCTGATTTTATTGAAAAATTCCGCGAAAACAAAAAGAATTCTCTTATTATGTTTATAATTGACCTTCTGGCGGTTTGTATTGCACTTTTAAGTTTAAGATTTTATTTTATACTTTCAACAACAAGTCCGTTGTTTGTAGCACCATTTACAATTCTTGTCATTGTACTTATTGTATTTTCACTTATGACTCCGTACAAATGGACAATGCTTGTTACATTTAATCTTAACAAAAGACAGATTTACAAAAATGCTCTTATCTTTGTTTTAAGTGATTTCAAAACAACTTTAAAACATTTCCTTGCAACTTTTTTGTTTGCATTTATAAGCGTTGCGCTTATGTATATTAACTTCCTTGCAGGTATAATAGCATTTGTATTATTAGGTGTTTCGGCTTTCGGACTTATCAGTCAACTTAACATTTATAAGCAAATGCAGGACTTTATTTCCCAAAGTCCCGGCGGGCACGAAAATATTAACTGATAACTCTTGAAATTTTACCAATTTTATTGTATAATATATTTTTGATGAAAAGAGGTGCATCTATGAGCAGAATCAGAATATTAACAGACAGTGCTTCTGACATTACATTAGAGCAGGCAAAGGAATTTGATATAGGATTTATTCCTATCTGTCTTACCTTCGATGGCGAAAATGTGTTGGAAGACAAATATGATATCGGAACAGAAGAATTTTACAAACGCTTAAGAGAAACAGGCGACATTCCGAAAACTACTCAGATTACTCCGGGTAAATTCAGCGAAGTATTTTCTGCACACGCTGAAAACTATGATGAAATCATCGTGTTCCTTATCGGATCAAACACAAGCGGAACATTCCAGAATGCTTTTAATGCAAAGGCGGAAGTTGAAGAAAAATGCGATTTAAAAATTCACCTTGTGGATACACAACTTCTTTCAATGGGATACGGTTATCCGGCTATCCGTGCAGCACAAATGGTAAAAGAAGGTCTTTCATCTTCTGAAATCATTTCAAAGTGTGAAGCTATGATTAAAAGCGCATACACACTTTTTGCAGTTGAAACTTTAGACTTTTTAAGAAAAGGCGGAAGAATTAAAACTGCTACTGCAATCATCGGCGGTATGCTTGACATCAGACCGATTTTAACTGTAACAGACGGTCTTGTTCACGCAATAGAAAAAGTTAAGGGCGAAAAGAAAGTATTCCCTAAATTTATGGATCTTTTAGCTCCTAAACTTGCTGAAATGAAAAATCCTAAGGTCATCATATTAAATACTGATGTTCCCGAAAAGGCAGATAGTCTTTCAGCATTAATTAAAGAAAATTTCTCTTTGGATACAGCTTTAAACGCTTCAGTAGGCGTAATTATCGGCGCTCACGCAGGTCCGGGAGTTATAGGTGTTATTGCAATAGATGATTAAAATTTATTTGCTCTGATCAGAGCGGAAATGGAGATAATAGTTATGAACAAAAAAACAGTAAGAGACATCCAGGCTAAAGGCAAAAGAGTATTGGTTCGTTGCGACTTCAACGTTCCATTAGATGAAAACCAGAACATTACAGACGAAACAAGAATCAACGGTGCGCTTCCTACAATTCAGTATCTTGTAGATGCAGGTGCAAAAGTTATCCTTTGCCCACACCTTGGTAAACCTAAGGGTGAAGCAGTTCCAAAACTTTCACTTGCTCCTGTTGCAAAGAAACTTTCAGAAAAACTTGGCAAAGAAGTTGTATTTGCTGCAGACGCTGAAGTTGTTGGCGAAAACGCTAAAAAAGCAGTTGCAGAAATGAACGACGGCGATGTTGTTTTACTCGAAAACACACGTTACCGTGCAGAAGAAACAAAGAACATTGAAGCATTCAGCAAAGACCTCGCTTCACTTGCTGACATTTTTGTAAATGACGCTTTTGGTACAGCTCACAGAGCACACTGCTCAACTGTTGGTGTTACAGACTATATCGATGGCGAAGCTGTTTGCGGTTTCTTGATTGAAAAAGAAATCGAATTCTTAGGAAACGCTGTAAACAACCCTGTAAGACCTTTGGTTGCTATCCTCGGTGGTTCAAAAGTTTCAAGTAAAATTTCAGTTATCAACAACCTTTTGGAAAAAGTTGATACATTAATCATCGGTGGCGGTATGGCTTACACATTTATGAAAGCCCAGGGTGAAGAAGTTGGTAACTCACTCTTAGAAGAAGATTATCTCGACTACGCTAACGAAATGGTTGCTAAAGCAAAAGAAAAAGGCGTTAAACTCTTGCTCCCTGTTGATACAGTTGTTGCTCAGGAATTTTCTAACGATGCAGCACACAAAACAGTTGAAAGAGGCGGTATCGAAGCAGGCTGGGAAGGTCTTGACATCGGCGAAAAAACAATCGCTCTTTACAAAGATGCTGTTAAAGATGCTAAAACTGTTGTTTGGAACGGACCTATGGGCGTATTTGAAATGTCTACATTTGCTAAAGGTACAAACGCAATCGCTGAAGTTTTAGCAGAAATCGATGCTACAACAATCATCGGCGGTGGTGACAGTGTTGCTGCTGTTAACCAGGCAGGTCTTGGCGATAAGATGAGCCACATTTCAACAGGCGGCGGTGCTTCACTTGAATTCTTGGAAGGTAAAGACCTCCCGGGTATTGTTGCATTAAACGATAAATAATAAATTATTAATCTGCAAAATCAGTTGAAACTCTGTTTTGGCTGATTTTGCACACATTTTACATAAAGGAGATTTTCAAATGAGAAAATATGTTATTGCAGGAAACTGGAAAATGAACAAAACTCCTTCTGAAGCAAAAGCTTTAATTCAGGAGTTAAAACCATTGGTTGCTGACGCTAAATGCGATGTTGTTGTTATTCCTCCTTTTACTTCACTTTGTGCAGTATTGGAAGAAACAAAAGGTACAAACATTAAAGTTGGCGCTCAGAATATGTACTTTGAAGAAAGCGGTGCTTACACTGGTGAAATCGCTCCTTCAATGCTCAAAGAACTTGGCGTTGAATATGTTGTAATCGGCCACTCAGAAAGAAGAGAATACTTCGCTGAAACTGATTTTACTGTTAACAAAAAAGTTAAAAAGGCTTTGGAACACGGTATTACACCAATCCTCTGCTGCGGTGAAAGTTTAGAGCAGAGAGAACTTGGTATCACATTTGAACACATTGCTATGCAGATTAAAATCGGATTTACTGATATTTCTGCAGAAGATGCTAAGAAAATCGTTATTGCTTACGAACCAATCTGGGCTATCGGTACAGGCAAAACTGCAACTGATGAACAGGCTAACGAAGTTTGCAAAGCAATCCGTGATACTTTAGCAGGTCTTTATGGTCAGGCTACAGCTGACGAAATCACAATCCAGTACGGTGGTAGCGTTAACGCTGCAAACGCATCAGGTCTTATGGCTATGAGCGACATCGACGGCGGTCTTGTTGGCGGTGCAAGTTTAAAAGCTCCCGATTTTTCAACAATCGTACACTTTTAATCAAAACCTAAATTTATCGGGCGATTTTTAATAAATCGCCCTACAATTTTGTATAGAAGGAGAACTATTATGAAACCATTAATGCTTATGATTTTAGACGGTTACGGTGTAAATCCTGATACCGCAAAAGGCGTTAACGCTATTTATGAAGCAAAAACACCTAATATGGATAAACTTTTAAGCACTTGCCCAAACACTACCCTTTCAGCAAGTGGTATGGATGTTGGTCTTCCTGAAGGTCAGATGGGTAACTCTGAAGTTGGCCACACAAACATCGGTGCAGGAAGAATTGTTTATCAGGAACTTACAAGAATTACAAAATCTATCGCAGACGGCGATTTCTTTGAAAACGAAGCACTTACAAGTGCAATCAAAAACTGTCTTGATAATGGCTCTGCACTTCATTTGATGGGTCTTTTATCAGACGGCGGTGTTCATTCTCACAACAAGCACCTTTATGCTTTAGTTGAAATGGCTAAAAATATGGGCCTTGAAAAAGTTTATGTTCACTGTTTCTTAGACGGTCGTGATGTTCCACCATCATCAGGTGCTGACTTTGTTAAAGATTTAGAAGATGAGCTTACAAAAATCGGCGTAGGTAAAATTGCTACAGTTATGGGCAGATACTACGCTATGGACAGAGATAATCGTTGGGAACGTGTTGTTAAAGCTTATGATGCTATGACAAAAGGCGTTGGCAATATGTCAGATAATGCATACGAAGCAGTTAAAAAATCATACGAAAACGATATTACAGACGAATTCGTTGTTCCTACAGTTATAACAACTGCTGGCGAAGCTACTGCTACTATCAAAGCAGACGATAGCGTTGTTATGTTCAACTTCAGACCTGACAGAGCAAGAGAAATCACAAGAACATTTGTTGATCAGGACTTTACAGGTTTTGAAAGAGAATTTATTAAACCTTTATTTGTTTGTATGACTCAGTACGATGCTACAATGCCAAATGTTATGGTTGCATTCAAACCACAGACATTGGAAAACACATTGGGCGAAGTATTAAGCAAAAAGGGCTTAAAGCAACTTAGAATTGCTGAAACTGAAAAATATGCTCACGTTACATTCTTCTTCAACGGCGGTGTTGAAGCAGTATCAGATGGCGAAGACAGAGCGTTAATTGCATCACCAAAAGTTGCAACATATGACTTGAAACCTGAAATGAGCGCATTTGAAGTTTGCGACGAAGTAATCGAAAGAATCGATTCTGAAAAATATGATGTTATCATCTTAAACTTCGCAAACTGCGATATGGTTGGTCACACAGGCGTATTTGATGCAGCAAAAACAGCTGTTGAAGCAGTTGATACCTGCGTTGGCAAAGTAGTTGACAAGATGCTTGAAAAAGGCGGCAGAGTGTTAATCACAGCGGACCACGGTAATGCAGACAAAATGCTTGACACTGACGGAAGCACATTTACTGCTCACACAACAAACCTCGTTCCACTTATTTTAGTTGGCGATGACAAAGAACTTAAAGAAGGTCGCCTTTGCGATCTTGCTCCTACAATGCTCGAACTTATGGGCATCGAAAAACCTGCAGAAATGACAGGCGAAAGCTTAATTAAATAATAAAAAAAGGAATGTGAAAAATTCACATTCCTTTTTTATTTAAATTTCAGTTGTCCAATCTTCATCCCAAGGATAGCGCATTGTAAGCACCTCTCCTCCTCGTTTTGCAGATTCTTCTGCATAAATTCCAGGGATTGTCATTGCAAGACCTTCTTTTAATGTTACAACATCACCGCCACCAACAGAAATTTCTTTGCAAAACTGATCAAGCATTGCGTAGTCCAATCCGCCATGTCCTACTGCTTTCGGATTGTTCTCATAAGCAGGCGGCATAAATGAACCATCAATTTCTTTAAGATCGGTATCAAGTTCCTTCACTGAGTTATATCTTATTACAGGCTTCCAGAATCTTTCAATTCTTTCCATATATCCTTCTGTGCCGAAAACTCTGTAATTGTGATGTCCTATCTGCGCTCTGCATCTTCCATTTCTCATAAGACGAACTACTACGCCTGATTCTGTCTGGAACTGTGCGCACATCATATCATCTTTTTTAGATGCATACTCTTCCGGGTTTGCGTGTGGACCTGTTCCAAAACAAGAAACTTTTCTAAGATCTTCTTTCAAAATTGTAAGAAGTGGTCCTAATGAATGTGTGCAATAACGAATTGGAATCAAAAGTTTTCTCCAATCACCATTTTCGTTAAGTCCTTTTATGGCTTCTTTATTTGTAGGCATATACCAATGAATATATTCCGCTTCCATACAATATGGATTTCCCAAAAGCCCTTTATTATAAAAATCTTTCAACAAAACAACAAATTTCTGGTAATTAGGGTTTGCTCCTGTAAATATTTTAGCCTTTGATTTCAAAGACGCTTTCCACAAATCTTCAGCTTCTTTAAGATTGGCTACATTTGGAATATCAGACAAAACATTTATGTTTTTCTCTAACGCTTTTATGCAAAATTCTGCGTGAATATCAGCGCCTGTTTCAACAATTACTGCATCAAGGTCTGCATCTTCCAACATTTTGTCATAATCTTCATAAAATGCAGTATCAGGGAACATTTCAGAAAGTGCCATATCGCTGAGCCATTGCTTTTCATACCAATTATGTGGCCTTATATCACATACTGCAGCAAGCTGTGCATTATCTATGGATGCAATTATTTTAGCAAGCGCTCTTCCTCTGTGTCCAAGACCTACTACACCGATTTTTAACTTTTTCATAACTTTCTCCTTATAATTTAATAAGCACTGCTGCAACAATACCAATTACTACGCTGATAAGTTGTTTTTTTGTAAATTTTTCTTTATACAAAAGCACCGATAACACGAAACTGATTACTAATCCCAGCGCCCCTTTTACAGGAGTTATTATAGTAAGAGGAACGTACAAATAAGTAAGAAGTATAAGCACATTGTTCATTCCATTAAATACACCTGCGAGTAGTCCATAAAGACTTCCGCCTTTAATTGTGGCTTTAAACTGATTTCGCTCGTAAATAATTCCGAAAACAACTAAAAAGGTAACTGCTAAAGCATAAGATATCATTAAAAACTCGTTACTGCACTTGGTTCCAAATACAAGTTGCTGAGATTTTGCAATAATCATAATACCTGCGTTAGCAATCACATTTGCTATTACACACAAAAGCCACTTCACGGAAATATTTGCTTTTTCGCCGGTTTTATGATTCATAATAAATACCGAAAGTAAAATGAGTACTACTGATACATATGTAAATTTAGCAGGTTGTTCATTTAAGAAAACAATTCCGTACACAATAGGAACTATACTTCCGAAAGATGATAAAAGTTTGGTAAGACCAAATGACCCTGTTTTCAGTGCAAGGTACATAGCGTAAAATCCTGTTGCATAACAAAGTCCGCTTATAATGCCATAACCCCAGATTTCTTTTGGAAAGTAAAACATATATTCCCCACTGAAAAATTCAGCAACGAAGAAATATACAAGTGCAAACAAGCAGATAATAGCATTAAAAAACATTCCGCCTTTGCCATACTTTTTACCATATTGCTTTACAACAATACCTTCAGCCTGATGCACAAGCAAACTGGCTACAATTAAAAACATACCCATAAACATCATCTCCTGATTAGATTATAGCACATTAAAATTAAAAGTAAATGGAAAAAAACCATTTTTATATGTAAAAAACCCCTAATATATTGATTTTTTACAAACATAATGTTATATTTATAACAAAGAGGTGTTACCAATGAATGATATATGCAATTTTATACCTTCAAAAATTTATGAAAGCAGTATAAATTATTACCATTTTGTATATGAGACTAACTTAAGAAAATTTTCTCAACCTTTTGTGCGGTCTAACTTTTATATGTGTCTTGTATTCCGTGGCAGTGCTGTTTTAAAAACTGACCGCTCTGAATCTCACATTAAAAAAGGTACTTTATTTTTCACATTTCCTGAACAAATTCATTATATTGAAGCTTCGAAAGATTTTTCATATCTTTACATAAGCTTTAACGGTAAAGGTGCACTTCCTCTTTTGGATAATTTTAACATTAACCCACAAAATTCGGTCTTTGAAAACTATGACCATCTTCTAGAATTCTGGATGTCAGCTATAAGAAGGATTACTGCTGTTAACGCAAGCACTCTTACAGAAAGTACATTAATGTATACTTTATCTTTTATTAACACCCAACGCACCGACACGCACACCAAAGATAAATTTGATGCTATTTTAGACTACATTTCTCACAACTATACTTTAAAAGATATTTCTCTTAAAAAAATTGCCGATATATTTTTTTACAATGAAAAATATCTTTCAGCATTGTTTACTAAAAAAACCGGGGTTAAATTTACCTATTACATAAATAACCTCCGAATAAACTATGCAATTAATCTTATTGAAAATGGCGAACAAAATATTTCAGACCTTGCCGGCAAATGCGGTTACACAGATCAATTTTATTTCTCGAAAATTTTCAAAAAAACTGTTAATAAAACACCTACAGAATATATAAAAATGTATAAACAACCATCAAATTGATGGTTGTTTATTGTTTAGTTTATTTTTGATTTTTTATATTCTCTTGGAGATATACCAAAACTTTGCTTAAAGCATCTTGAAAAATAAAATTGCTCCGAATAGCCTAAACGCTCACTGATTTGTGCAACCGTCATATTGGTATTTTTAAGCATCTGCTCTGCTAAAAACATTTTTTGTCTTTGTATATAGTCCTGCACGGTAATTCCAAGTTCTTTTTTGAACTTTCCCGTAAGTGTACTTCTTGAAACAAAGGAATGTCCTGATACATCTGACAATTCTATCTTTTTATTTAAGTTATTATTTATAAACTCTATTGCACTTTGCACGCATTGGGAAAATTCAATAACTTCAGGAGTTATATTGTTTTTTTCAAGAAGACTTAAAATAATGCCGTAAACTTGCTCTTTAATAGCGATTGAACTTGCAATACTTTTACTTTTTAAATGCTTTTTATAAAACTCGACAGGACTTATATCAGTTTTTTCGCAAACAGGTTTTTCACATCTGCCAAGAAGATCAATGCCGTCAACTCCTGCTAAAGTAATATGGAAAAATATATGTTTCATTTCTACCTTGCATAAATAATTAAAAGAAAGCCCTGCGGGTAACAAATACCAGTTTCCAGGCATAAGTTCAATTTTTTCTTTTTCGTATTCGATATATGCTTTTCCGCTTTCTATGTAATAAAGTCTTGAAAACTGTGGATTTTTCACATAGCCCTTCCAACTTGAATTTACTGTGGCATATCCGAAACTGTAAAAGTTAAGTTTTACGCCGTTCGCCCTTTCACAAAGGGCAGTATTGTTTATAACCATTTACCTGATTCTCCATTTTTATTGTTCAAATTTACATTGATTTAATCACATTTTGTGATAGTATTTAATTATATTGTATATATATTTACACAAAAAGTCAAGGAGGATATAAAATGGTATTAAGAGACAAGTTCTGGCTTTGGGGACATCCGGAGGGAAGATACAATGCTGAATATGGAAACAACAATGTATCAAGAATGACACCTATGGAAGGTTGTATGTACCTTGGTGTGAGAAATATTTTTATGGTTCCCGTTCAGACAGAAGTTAACGCAAGACAGTACAACAAATCATTCAGAACATTAAACGAAGTTGGCTGGGGTTACAGATATCCCAGAGATATTGAACAACTGGAAGAAATTATGGACTACACAAAGGAATTTCCAAATATCACTTGTGTAGCGCTGGACGATTTTAAAAACGAAGGCTTCCACAATCAAAAACCGATAGAAGATCTTGAAAACTTCATTGACAAACTTCACAACAATCAGCCAAGAAGACTTGATGCCTGGATGATTCTTTACACATGGCTTTTCGGTACAGACGAAAAAGAAGATGCAGATTTCCAGAAATACATTGACCTTATGGACGGTGTAATTATGTGGACTTGGAAAGAATGTGATGTTCCACTTATTCCTGAGAAATTTGAACTCTTCAAAAAAATGACAGAAAACAAACGCCGTATGGTAGGTGTTTATCTTTACAACTTCGGTGAAAACAAGCAGGCAACAGGCGAAAAAGTTAAATGGCAACTTGATTTCTGGAAAGAAAAACTTCTTGCCGGCGAAATCGAAGGTATTGTTCTTCACACAAATACTATGGCAGACCTTGACTACGAAGCTTATGACGCAGCTATTGAGTGGATGGATGCCCACGGCGACGAAGAAATTTAAGTTATTTATAAAAGAATGTTGAAATTTTTAATTCAACATTCTTTTTTATTGACTTTTTCATTTTCAATTTGTATAATATGACTATAAAATAAACATTTGGAGGCAATCAAAATGAGTTTTGAAATTAACAATGCAGGAAATTTTATTCCACATTTTGGTGAAACAGATTTTACAGATATTTACACAAACAAAAACAACAGAGTTTTTGCTATTCAGGATGCCGGCATTGACAGTTTTGACAGTTACTGCAAATTCTTTGAAGAAATCGGATTTACAAAAAGAGAATACCGAGCACACGGCAAGTTTTATTTTGCCGCATTTGAAGGTGATAAAACAGCCGTTTTTGTGATTTTATATGCTGGTATCAAAGAACTGAATATCACAGTTGAAAATGAAAGCAAATACTTTACATATAGCGATATTCTGCAAAACAAAAAAGCCTCTACACAGGTTACTCAGATAAAACTTGAAGACTATGGAATGAGTTATGTTATAAGGCTTTCAGACGGCAGATTTATAGTTATTGACGGTGGCAGAAATTTTGAGCCTGATGTTGACAGTCTTTTTAATAAATTAAAATCTACCTCTTTTGATGAAAAGCCTGTGATTGCCGCCTGGATTTTGACTCACCCCGACTGCGACCACTATCATTGCTTTATGGGATTCTGTGAAAAATATGGCAATGATGTTGTAATACAAAAAATGATGTTCAACTTCCCTGAGCACGACGATTTCAAACTTTATCACGACCTTGAAAAAAGCGGAATTGATGGCAGTGATTTTGAAAACATTCCTAAAATGTATGAACTGATTAAAAAGACCGGTGCTGAAATTCACACACCTCATACAGGTCAGGTTTATGAAATCGGCAATGCTTCCTGCGAGATTCTTAATTGCATCGGTGATGTCGTTCATTACACTTACTGGAAAAACAAAAACGAACCCTGCCTTGCAATCAGAATGGAAATTGAAGGGCAGACAATACTCTGGATGGGCGATGTTTCCTGCCATTATTCAAGACTTTATGAAAAATTCGGTGCGTATTTAAAATCAGACATCTTGCAGATTTCTCATCACGGATTTGGTTGTCTTGGTCTTGATGCAGAAATTGACTGCTATAATGAAATTAAGCCGTCTGTTTGTTTCCTGCCTGTTTCTGATTATAATTGCTACCACAGAATCAGTGCATTCAGGAAAAGCACAAATCACATTATCACTAAATTGGATATTGATGAATTAATCACAGGCGACAGCGGAAAAACCATAACACTTCCCTACACCGCTCCAAAATCTGCTAAAAAAGAATATCAGGATAAGTACGCGCACGGAGTTATGGATAACGGTGCACATACATGGTTTTTTACAGGACTTAACACAAGTAACCAAGATGATTTTACATTTACATTTTTAAATGCAATCAACCAGAATGCAAATGTTGAAATTAACATCTATTTTAATGGTTCAAGTGATATAGAACGCATTAAAGCGACTATCCCAGGTTCTTTAAACAACATCTGCATTACAGATAAAGAAAAGGTTGACGGCGACTGGTTATATCACAATCCAAACTCCTTAAGTAAAACAACAATTCCTGAAAATACAGATTTTGCAGTAAGATTTATAAGTGATATTCCGATAATCGTTTGTCATAAAGATCATAAAGATACATATCACACAAGTTATACAAAATGAAAAACGAGGCTTACGCCTCGTTTTTTTTCTGCATAATATTAATCTGTCTGTTATCGTTAAGGCATTTTTCCAAGGCATCAATTCTTTCTGTAAGCACCTTTATCATTTTGTATAACATATCGGTGTCATTTTCTTTTTTATACTCTTTAGGTGGTTCACCTGGTCTGCTTTCTTCAAAAGGTCTTTCAATTTCAGGTTTAACCTCTGTAATCTCGCTGACTTTTTCGATATTTTTAATGTTTTCTGCAAAAGACGGCACTAATTTCCCATAATCTGTTTCGTAGCCGTATGTATATGTTACATTAATTTCCCCGTTATATTCAGACGCCGAAATAATTTTCACAATCCCCTGCTTATTAAAACTTCCCGGGAAAAAGTATTTTGCATTTAAAAAACTTTTTCCGAAATCATCACTTACTGCCTGCAAAACTCTGCCTGCAAAATCAAATAAAATATGAATTTTATTATCTGTTACAACAACGGGGTTAATTACGGAAAATCCTCCATTTATTATCTCACATTCTGAATTTTCGCTTATATAAACTACTTTATATTTTTCATCCTCGCCCACGCAACAAGTTATATGATAATTGTTATTTTTGTCAAATGATGCACAGATATTATAAATATCTTCGTTAAACCGAAACACTCCTTTGTAACCTGACCACTTTTTGTCCTTCCAACTGTATTTTTTGTATCCAAGTTCTCTGCCACGAACAAAAAAGCAGTAAATATTTCCATTTAAATCAGAAACAGGAAAATAGCACTTGAAGTTATCATTTCTTTCAATTATTTCAGGTTCGGACTCTGAATATATTATATGATGAACTATCAGGGTATTATCTTGATGTTTTACTGTGTAAAAAGCATTAAGCCATCCGTTTACATTTATAAGAGAAAAGTTTTTGTCATAAACCTCTGTTACATTTGACTCAAGCATACATTTATTCTGCCATTTTACTCCATCGTGCCAATACAGATAAAAATAATTTCTGCTGTCCTGACAAAGAATGTAAATATTTTCGTCTTTATCGGCAGTTACATCAAAATCTTCAAGCCCATCTTTAAATATAATTTCTTCTGCTCCATAAGGCGTCCTACAACAAATTCCGTTATTATAATAAAACTGCAACACCCCGTCTGAAACAAAAACCGCCTTTTTCATATTTATTCTCCCCTTCGGCAAAAGTCTTTTTTAAATATATGACTTTTGGAGTTTAATTATGAAAACAGGAACAATTGATATTTTTACACATATTATGTATTGGGGAATACCTAAAAAATATCAGGAGGTATAATTATGAACAAAGGAATTTCACCCGGTCCTGTAAGTGGAAATACGGGTAACTGCATAAAAGAGGCAGTTTGTATTCATACAGATAAAGTTTATGATTCCTGCAGAGATAAAGAATGTCTTGAGGACTTAAGAGTTTACTTAACAGTTTCGGATCAGGAAATTGTTGACCGTGCGGTCAGCATTAAGGCAACTACTGCAGAACTTATATGGGTAAACAGCGATGTTGAGCCTGTACCATTTCATTCAGGCTATTATTCAATTGATATAAGATTTTTCTTCAGGGTTACTTTAGATGTTTGCAGTGAAAATGGCAGACCGAAACGGGTTGAAGGTCTTGCAGTCTATGACAAAAAGGTTGTTCTCTTCGGCTCTGAAGGAAAATCAAAGGTTTTCCGCTCGAGTTTTGTTTCAGACGGTTGCGACAAGCAACTTGCGGGCAAAACAAATCTTCCACAGGCAGTTGTAGAGGCAGTAGATCCGATTACACTTTCAGCAAAATTTGTTGACCGTTGCTGTCAGAGAAATATTCAGGATGATTGCTATGATATTGCAAGTACTCCTGAGGGAGTTTGCGGTTGCTTTGAAAATGTTTTTGCAGATCCGAGAGCAGAAAGACGGGTTTATGTTACATTAGGCTTGTTTACAATTATCAAACTCGAAAGAAGCGTTCAACTTTTAATCCCTGTTTACGATTTCTGCATCCCTGAAAATGAATCAGTTTCAAGCACTCAGGGCGACCCTTGCGACTTGTTTGACAAAATTAAATTCCCTGTTGATGAATTCTACCCGCCGCAAAAGCACGATTTCGGTGATGGAGCATCAAATGGCTGCAATAACTGTTGCTAAAAAATTTAAGTCCTCAGTTTGAAAACTGAGGACTTAAATTTTTTATTCTGATGGTTGGTCATCGCCTGATATAATATCTACATCGCTTTGTGCGCCACCTGATGAGTGTGTGCAGGTTTCTTCATTACCGTGCACAGGCTGAATTCTCACCTCGATATCATTAAGCATACATTCTGTTCCTGCTATTTTACCTGTGGTTTTATCAACCTGAACATATTTATGAAGTGAGCATACTTCACTGCCTGACGCTTCCTGGTCATCTACGACACGGTTTCCTCTGTAATCCTGATAACACAAGTCGCTTGCGATTTTTCCGCTGTCTAAGCAAACATCACGGTTTGCTTTTGCTGAGACTTTTGAATTAAATGCTTTATATTCAAGACCTTTGTGTGCTTCAGACATTACCGCTTTCCAAAGTGCTGCTGCAGGATTTACTGAATATCCCGTTATGGTCTGCTGAACATCATATCCTACCCATACAGATGCGGTGTAATATGGAGTGATACCAACAAACCATCTGTCAACATCATCATCCGTTGTTCCTGTTTTACCGCCAACAGGCATATTAGGAAGACGGGCAGGTGTACCTGTTCCCACATTTACAACACTTTGCAGAACATCAAGCATAGTCGCCGCTGTGCTTTCTGACATAGCGATACTGCTTTGTTTTCTGTTTTCGTAAATAACTTTTCCGTCGTTATCTTTAATCACTTCAACTGCATATGGCTTTGTGTAAATTCCTTTATTTACAAAAGACGAATATGCCGCTGTAAGTTCAAGAACAGAAACGCCGTTGGTAAGTCCGCCAAGTGCCAAAGGTGAATGGGCTTTATCCCTTTGTGGGTCCAATGTGCTGATTTTTAATTTTTCGCTTAAGAAATTATATGACTTGTCAATTCCTATACTGTCAAGTGCTTTTGCAGCAACAGTGTTAACTGATTGTTCAACTGCGTACTTAACAGTCATCGCGCCTCTGAAGCCGCTGTAATAATTCTTGATTGTGTGGCTTCCGATTGTGTATGGTGTATCTGCAAAAACTGTGTATGGGGTAAACTTTTTATACTCAAATCCCGGTGCATATACACTCAATGGTTTAATAGAACTTCCCGGCTGACGAAGTGTCATTGTAGCTCTGTTCAAACCTCTGTCTGATGTTTTTTTGCCAAGTCCGCCGCCGATACCTTTAATCTGCCCTGTATACGGGTCCATAACCACAATTGCAGACTGGATAGGCTTTTCTTCGTTAAATTTTATTGTTTTTGACGGATTTGAATACACATCGTCAATAGTATCCTGAATTTTCGGGTCAACTGTTGAATAAATCTGCAATCCGCCTCTGTATACCATCTGTGTTGCCATTGTTTTATTTATGGCAAGTTCTTTTTGAAGAATTGAAACAACCTCGTCAATTATATGGTCTGTATAATATGACTGACTGCTTTCGATTGTCGAATCTTCGTTATTCTGAATATCAAGTTTTTCTGCAACCGCTTCATCATATTCTTCCTGAGTAATCATTTCAAGTTCAAGCATTTTCCCTAAAACAAGTTCCTGCTTTTGCTTGTTTGCTTCAGGATTTAAAATCGGGTCATATCGTGTAGGATACTGAGTTATTCCCGCCAATGACGCACATTCTGCCAATGTAAGTTCATCTACACTTTTCCCGAAATACTTGTTTGCAGCAGTTTTTACACCGTTGCAACCCTGACTTAGATAAATTGTGTTGAGATACAATTCCAAAATCTGTGTTTTTGACATTTTTCTGTCAATATCAATGGCTCTTATGATTTCTATAATCTTTCTTTTTGCAGTTGTATCATCATAGCCTGTGATATTTTTAACAAGCTGCTGATTGATAGTACTTCCACCAAAAGAAGAATCTCTTTTGAAAACATAGTTAAAAGTCGCTTTTATTGTTCTTGGAATATCAAAGCCGAAATGATCATAAAATCTTTCGTCTTCTATCGCAACAAAAGCCTGCGGCAGATACTCGGGCATATCGTCAATCTCTTCCCACAAACGATTTTGTTCGCCGTGTATCTGATCGTATTCTACTTTATTTCCCTCGTCGTCAGTATAATAAATTACGCTGGAAAAATTAAGCCCTGATGCGCTGAATTCATATCCTGAGTCTTTAACTGCAAGAAAATAAATTATAGCACTTGTGGCAATAATTCCTATTATTCCGAAAATCAAAAGAAATTTAAAAAATACTGAGAAGAATTTTTTGTTAAAACTCATCAAATCACCTCATACAAATTATAGTATACCAAATAAATCCATAAAAGTAAACAAAAAATTGTTGACAAATGATGTCATACAATGTAAAATTCAATAAAAACAACAAATTTTGTTTATATTAATGTAACTTTTTTGTAACAAAGGAGAGTCTTTATGGATAATATTATCTTAACTACACAGCAAAATCTTGAAAACAACAATATGAAAGCATATGCCGTTGAAACAAAGCAAGAAGCAACAGATTTACTCAAAAGTCTGTTAAAGGAAAACTGCTCTGTGGCAGTAGGAGGCTCTGTTACTTTAAGCGAACTTGATGTAATAAGTTTATTAAGAAATGGAAATTATAATTTTATTGACAGATATGAAGAAGGAATTTCAAAAGAAGAAACCGCAAAACGTTTCCGCTTAGGGTTATCTGCCGACTATTTTTTAATGTCATCAAATGCAATTACCGAAGATGGCTGTCTTTACAATGTTGACGGCGTTGGAAACCGTGTTGCCGCACTTTGCTACGGACCTGAAAATGTTATAGTAATTGCAGGTAAAAACAAAATTGTAAAAGACTTAAAAGAAGCAGAAAAGCGCATAAAAACTATCGCCTGCCCTAAAAACTGTGTTCGTTTAGGCATTGAAAGTTATTGTTCAAATGCAGGAAAATGCCTGTCTTTAAACAATGAACAAACTGACATTACTGACGGTTGCAATGCCGACTCAAGAATATGTTGTACCTATGTTATTTCTGCAAAACAACGCACTAAAAACAGAATTACAGTTATTTTGGTCAATGAGGAATTAGGTTATTGATTTTGTAACATAAATTTAACTGTTTTTTAATTGATTTTCCGGTCGCTATGGACTATAATATGATAAGTAATTTATAGTATAAAAAGGAGTTTTATAAGTGTCTGAAAAACGCACATCAACCGAAACAACAAAAAAAGCAAAATTATCTAAACTTCACATTGCGCTGATTATTGTCGCAAGCGTGTTAATCATCGCTTTTGCAGTTGTTTCATATTTTGCTATTTCATATGATAAAATTTTCAGCGGTGTATCTGTTTGCGAAACCGACCTGGGAACTCTGTCTGCCGAAGATGCAGTTTTAATTCTTGAGGAAAATTTTAGTGATATATCTCCCGAAATTAGAATTAATTTCAACGGTGAGGTTATATCTCTTTCTTTCCGTGATTTTGGTGAATATGATTTTGAAACTTCTGCAAACAATGCTGCATCTTACGGAAAAGGTAACTTTTTTGCAAAATTTTTTACATACTCAACACCTTTTGTAAACAGAAATCTTCCTATGGAATTTTTTATTGATGAAGATGCCGTAACAAAGTTTTTGCACACAGAATACTCAAAATTCGGCACATCATATGTTGACACAAGTTATGAGATAAAAGACGACAAATTACTGATAACTGCGGGACATAGTGGAAACACTCTTAATACTGAAGAAATCATAAATCAGATGAAAGAGGGAATTTCAACAGGCAGTGACATAGAAATAGATGCAGTAATTGTCCACAAAGACTATGTGGGAGTTGACATTGACTCTATTTACAAAGAAATTTCAGGAAAGCCTGAAAATGCGTACTATGACAAAGAGAACGGGAAAATAGTTCCCCATAAATCAGGATACAAATTCGACAAAAATGCTGCAAAAAATCAGGTTAAAGATATTACAGAAGATGAAGTTGTTGAAATAAGCCTTATTGTTGAAGATCCAGAAATTACAGAGGCGGTGCTTACTGCCCAGATGTTTGAAGATGTAATTATTTCTTACACTACAAAATATAAAACCGCTGAAGTTGACAGAACTTACAATATGCAACTTGCAGGTGCAAGAGTCAACGGCACAGTTTTAGCACCCGGTGAAGTATTTTCATACAACGATGTTGTTGGCGAAAGAACTGTTTCAAAAGGATACAGAAATGCAAAAATCTTTGAAAATGGCAGAGTGGTAGACGGTTTGGCAGGCGGAATTTGTCAGGTTTCAACCACCATTTATAATGCCGCACTTTACTCAAATATGGAAATCGTGGAAAGAAAAAATCACTCCTTCCCTGTTTCTTATGCACCTATGGGGCAAGACGCAACCGTTGTTATGGGAGCAATTGACTTTAAGTTTAAAAACAATATGGAAAACCCTGTAAAAATTACTTGTTCAATTGCAAACGGCAACTGTACCATTAAATTCCTCGGCATCAAAGAGAACAACTACAAAGTTGAAATCAGTAATGTAACCACAGGTTCTACACCTTTTGCCGTAGAATATCAGCAGGACGACAGTTTAAAATTTGGTGAAGAAAAAGTAATTCAAAACGGTTCTAACGGATATACAATCAAATCAACAAGAACAGTTTATGAAAATGGAAATGTTGTAAAGACTGAAAGTATTCCGTCAAGTTACTACATTCCGCTGAAAAAAATTGTTGCACGAAATGAAAATGCCGAAGAACCTGTTTTAGAAGAAACAGAAGTTACTGATTCAACTGAAACAGAAGTTGAAGTTTTACCTGAAGATGAAACCGGAACTTCACCCGAAGATGAGCCTACTTCCCCCGAACTTGGGCTTGAAACTGAAATTTATTAATAAAATTGTTGACAAAATATTCAAAATATGTTAAGATATTTATTGCTATGGAGGTGTAAGATAATGCAGATAGCTTTAACAATAGTACAAATCGTTATCACTGTTGCTTTAATCATCACAGTATTAATGCAGTCAGGAAAAACTCAGGGCTTGTCAGGAAGCATTGCCGGCGGCGCAGAAACATTCTTCGGCAAAAATAAAGGCCGCACTTTAGACGGCATTTTAAGCAAGGTAACATCTGTTCTTGCAATTTTATTCGTTATTTCTTCAATTGCTTTGTCAATTGTTATGATGAAATAATTAAAAGAAAATTTATGCAGGCAAGTTATTTTCTCTTTGAGGGATAATAAACTTGCCTGCATTTTTATGTTTTGAAAAAGAGAGGTGAAACTATGGAAGAAAAAAAACTTATGGTTTTAAATTTTATAAATGACAAAGATTATGTACCTATGAAGTTCAATGATATTGCTGCAATTTTATCTGTCCCCCAGGATGATATCTATATTTTAAGCAAAATTTTAGATACTCTTGTCTTTGAGGGTGAAATCACCAAAGAACGGGACGGGAAATACAGAAGTGTTGCTGGTGAAGGCTGCATTATGGGAACTTTTTCAGGTACTAAAAAAGGTTTTGGATTTCTTCGCCCCAAAGATAAAAATATCCCCGATATTTTTATTGCTCCTAATGACACAATGTATGCTATGAACAATGACGAAGTAAGTGTGAAAATCACAAAAGAAGCAACTCCCGATACAAGTGCCGAAGGCAGGGTTGTTAGAATTATAAAAAGAGCAAACAATACCGTTGTAGGAACTGTTCAGGTAAATAAAAACATCGTTTTTGTTATACCGGATGATAAAAAGATTGGCTCTGATATCTTTATTTCAAACAAAAATAACAAAAAATATCGTTCGGGGCAAAAGGTTGTTGTTAAAATCACAAAATGGCCTGACAGATTTAAAGGCGCTGCAGGTGATATCACAGAAGTTTTAGGATATTCTACCGATGTTGGTGTTGATGTTATGTCTGTAATCAGAGGGCATCACATCAAAGATTTTTTTGACAAAAAAACTTTGCAGGAAGCAGATTCTTTAACTGTAAGTGAAAAGGATTATTCAGGAAGAAAAGACCTTACAAAAATGCTTACAATCACAATTGACGGTGAAGACGCAAAAGATTTAGACGATGCGGTGAGCCTTGAAAAAGATGGCGATTTTTACATTTTGGGCGTTCATATTGCAGATGTAAGCCACTTTGTAAAAGAAAATTACGCAATAGATAAAGAAGCACTAAAGCGTGGCACAAGCGTATATTTTGCAGACCGTGTAATACCAATGCTTCCCGTTAAACTTTCAAACGGATTATGTTCACTTAATCCAAATGAGAAAAAATTAACTTTGTCTGTGCTGATGAAAATAGACAAAAAAGGTGCAGTTACAGAATATGAAATTTCAAAAAGCACCATTGTTTCTGACTATCGTATGACATATTCTGATGTTACAAAGATTTTAGACGGAGACAGTGCCCTTTGCGAAAAATACAAAAAAATTCTGCCAATGTTAAAAGGAATGGACGAACTTCGTGAAATTCTTAATTCAAAAAGACTTGCAAGAGGCAGTGTTAATTTTGATTTTCCTGAAGCAAAAATTTTGTTTGACGAAGAAGGCTATGTTTCAGATATTGTAAAACGCGAGTTCACAAAAGCAAATTCCATAATTGAAGAATTTATGCTCATCTGTAATGAAACTGTAGCAGAACATATGTTCTGGGGTGAACTTCCATCTGTTTACCGAGTGCACGAAACTCCCGACACACAGAAAATTGAGCATTTTAAAAAGATGCTTTCGGCTTTAGGGTATTCTATGAAAAACTCAAAAGAACTTCATTCTGCTGAATTTAACAAAATTTTAGCACAAATTTCAGGAAAGCCAGAAGAGAAAATTTTAAGCACTCTTATGCTCCGCTCTTTCCAGAAGGCAAGATACTCTCCTGAAAATCTCGGGCATTTTGGTTTGGCATCTAAATATTATTGCCACTTTACCTCACCTATCAGGCGTTATCCTGACTTGGTGGTTCACAGAATTTTAAAAGAGAGTTTAGATGGTGCTTTAAGTGAAAAAAGATTTTCTACCCTCAAAGCATTTACCGAAAAAGCATCCCAGTTATCATCTGATGCTGAAATCAAAGCAATGGAAGCAGAACGCGAAGTTGAAGATATCAAAAAGGCTGAATTTATGGCAAACTTCATTGGTGAAGATTTTGAAGGAACAGTATCATCTGTTACAAACTTTGGTTTCTTTGTAGAACTTGATAACACAGTTGAAGGTCTTGTGCGCTACGCAGATATTTCGGGCGACTATTTTGAATATGACCCTGAAACCCTTACCTGCTTTGGCAGAAATTCAGGAAAAACATTTAAAATCGGTCAGAAAGTTACTGTGGCAGTTGTAGCATCAAACCCGCTTACAGGTGATATTGATTTTATGATATAAAGAAAAACTCCCGAAAATTTCGGGATTTTTTCTTTATATTTGTTCAAGATTTTTAAGTGTTTCTGTGATTAAGTTAAAATCAGCGTGAGGAGCAAATGGCTGAAGATTTTTTGTTTTAAACATTTTAACTTCGTATCCGCCAAGTGGAAGTTGAGATTCTGTTGGGAAATATCCTTTTGAGCCATTAGTACAAGCAAGGCTTAAAACGCTTCCTATAGGACTCATCTGATTTATTCTCATACCGATTTCAGAAAAAAGTTCATAAGGAAAGCCTACAAAGGCAATATCGCCGATTTTTATGGCAACCTGCGGAACTTCCATAAAATCTTTTTCCTCATAGCCTTCCTTATAAGATTTAGCTATGCGCTCATAATAGTCTATTTCCTGACCAAAATGATTTATGCGCTCAACATCTTTCATCTCTTCTAATTTTACATTAACAAATTCTTCAGAAAGTCTTGAATCTAATTTCATTTTAAGATTTCTTGATGAACATGAAAGGTCTGCATTGTGGTACATTTTTATGTTTTTGTAAATGTTTACCGCATCATATCCTGCTACTGCACCGATTTCCATAGCGTATTCAATATGTTTTACACCGGTAGTGCGACCGTTTGAGAGTCTTGGACCAACATCGCCTTCAGGACCATTGAAAAATGCAGTTATTGCTCCGCTTTCTTTTTCAAGTATATCCATCATAACGCCCGGCCAGTCACGGGAAATTTCAACATTACTTCCTGCAGCAGTTGCATGACAACCGTAATGAATCATATTTGCAACAGGGTTGTTATTCTCATCACGGAATGCAATCACGGTCATTTCAGGATTAAATGGTCCCCATTCGCACTGACCTAATTTAATTTCATTATTTTCGTTAAACTGGCGTCTGTTTACACCAATATAACTTTTTCCGCTTCCAACGCCCATCTTAACTGCAACCATATTGTCATTAGCTTCTTTTGTTGCCTCCAACAAACATGGGAAAAAGATATTCTCACAATATTCTTTATTATATTCTCCCCAACCTGGCATATCTGTAGTAATAGGCCCTGAATGTGTATGTATTGCAGAAATAAGTATATTTTCAAAGGGAATTCCGCAAAGCTTGTTAATCTCTTTTCTTAAATAATCACAATCTTTTTCACCAACAACGCAAAGTGTTGCACTTATCATTGCCGCTTTGGTTTTGCCCCAAGAAAACACAAATGCAGTTACTGTAAGATTATCATTAACGCTTTCAGAAATCAAATTGGGAGAATATCCCATTAAATTACACCCAACTTCAGGTGTAATATCCGCTCGTGCGACTCCTAACATAAGTTTATTTTCCATTTTAATTCACCATTCCGTCTTTAATGATTTTCTGATAATAATACCAACTTTTCTTTCTTGTGCGCTCGCCTGTTTCAAAATCTATATAATTAAGCCCGAAACGGAATGAATAACCGGCAGTATTTTCAAAACTGTCGAAATTTGACCAGTAATAATATCCTTTGACATTTACCCCCGCCTCTATACTTCTTACAAGCATTCTTAAATGCTCACGAAGGTAGTCAATACGCACATCATCATTTATCATTTCTTCTTTATTTCCCGTATCTTCTATTCCAAGTCCGTTTTCTGTTATGTATATTTCAGGATTGTTATATCGATTTTTCACGAACAGCAACGCATCATAAAGTCCTGCAGGATAATTTAAAAATTTCTGTCCTTCAACTACATAAAAATTCTCAACATATTCTGCCTTTATGGGAGAGGTTTCTTCGTACCTTGTAAATCCCGGCATATAATAATTAAGTCCTACCATGTCCATAGGAACAAATTCTTCTGCCAATTCTTCTGCAAAGTTTTCAGGCATATATTTCATATATTCAGGGCAGTCTTTAACAACATTTTCAGGGTATTGCCCCAAAAACAGAGGATCAAGCCACCAAAGTGTTAATTCTTCCATTGAGTATACTGCCGCTTTTAGGTCTTTTCCGCCCGGATCTGACGGATAAACGGGAAGAATTGCAATAACTGCTCCGATTTTGCCATCAAGTTTCATTTCCCTGAACATTTTTACTGTTCTAAAGTGGCATATAAGTGCATTGTGTGCCGCAATCAAAGCCTTTTCGGGTTCTTTTTTAAATGGCGGCCAATTGTCGTAAATAAACGCAGATTTACAAAAAACACTCGGCTCATTCATTGTGCTCCAGAATTTAACTCTGTCACCAAAATTTTCAAAGCATGCTTTTGCAAATTTCAAATAATATTTAATAATTTCCCTGTTTGAAAACCCGCCGATTTCCATAAGATAAAGGGGCAAATCCCAATGAAAAATATCAACAAAAGGTTCAATTCCGTTTTTAAGCAGTCTGTTGATTACATCGTTATAAAAATCCACACCTGCCTGATTGATTTCCCCGTCTTTTTCAGGAAAAATGCGTGTCCACGAAATTGAAAAGCGGAAAGATTTAAGCCCAAGTGCTTTCATTTCCTCAATGTCTTCTTTATAATGTTTATAAAATCCTGATGTTACATCTGTTTTTGTATTCTTATATTTTTCAGGATACACTCTTGTTGCCCAGTCCCACATATTTTCGGTTTTTCCGTCTGCATAAGCAGAACCTTCCACCTGATAGCAAGACGATCCTGAGCCATATAAAAAATCTTCGGGAAACTTAAAAGAAATCATACCTTTTCTCCTTTTCGACTATTGCAATATACCCTCATTCTATCACACAACTATTGTAATGTCTATACCTATTTTAAAAAAATTTTTTTAAAAATATTTTTAAAAAATAAAAAGGAAATTAAAAAATTTTGAAGAATATATACAGTGAAAACACCAGACAGGTGTTATAACATAAAAGGTAAACTGTTTCAGGGGTGATTCCAATGGGTATTGAAGAGGAATGTTTCACAACTAAATAGGTTTTAGTGACTGTTACGTATGTCATTGAGCCGCAAAATACTTTGCATTAAAGTCTTGAATTCAAGACCATGCGTGAGAGGAGTTTACCATGAAGATTAATATTGTAGAAAGAAAAGTTACTCTCAACGATACAACAAAAGAAAAATTAGAGAGCAAATTATTGAAGTTTGATAAGCTTCTGGGTGCGTCGGCAGAGGCTACAGCAACCTTTAATACTCAAAAGGACAAGATTTTTCTTGAAATTGCAATCCGCTCAGATGATATGATTATAAGAGCTGAAAGCTCAGATCCGGATGCTAAAATTGCAATAGATAAAATCATTGATGTTTTGGAAGGTCAGTTCAGAAAGTACAAGACCAAAATTGCCAGAAAAATCAAGACCTTTACTCCCGATGTTTATTTTGAAAGTCCATCGGAGGTTGAAGAGGAAAAAGAATTTAAGGTTGTTAAATCCAAAAAATTCTTCATGAAACCTATGAGCGTGGACGAGGCTATTTTGCAAATGAATTTGCTTGGCCATGAATTCTTTGTATTTATAAACAGCGACACTGAAAAAGTAAATATTGTATATAAACGTAAGGATAAAAATTACGGTCTTATAGAAACAGATTAATAGTACAAGTAAACAAATGTTGCACCGCTTCGGCGGTGCTTTTTTTTGAAAATTTTTTCAAGGTTTTTTTAAGATATTGTGCACCTAATTTACAGTATATAATTTTTTAAAAATCAAAAATTATTATTGTAAATTTTAATTTCAGCGAGGTGTGTTCCTTGAAAAACAAAGCAAAAGGAATACTTTCTATATTTATAATCGTCGTATTTTTTACCTGTGGTTTTGTGGCAAACGGGCTTTCAGATGTGTCAACACAAAAAAGCAATCTCCCCGATGTTCTTATCCCCGGAGGAAATGTAATAGGCGTAAAATTTTATATAGATGGTGTTCATATTTTAAATTCAGACAGTGTTGAAACTGAAAAAGGCAAGAAAAATCCTGCAAAAGAAGCCGGTCTTAAAAGTGGTGATTATATAACTGAAGTAAATTCCGTGCCTGTTTACACCAATGAAGATTTAAGCAGATGCATTCAGTTTTCAGACGAAGTAGAACTTACGGTTATCCGAAATGGCTATAAGTTCAAAACAAAAATCACCCCTGTTATATCAGCAGAAGACGGCAACAAAAAATTAGGGCTGTGGGTCCGCGACAGTACCGCAGGCATCGGAACGGTAACCTATTACAATCCTGAAAACAATACTTTTGGTGCTCTTGGACATGCCATAACCGATCAGGACACCGAAAAAATTCTTTTAATGAAAAATGCAAGTGCATACAATGCTTCTGTAACCACAATAAGAAAAGGTAAATCAGGCGATCCTGGTGAACTTGGCGGTGTATTTTTAAGCGACGAAAGATATTTAGGCGAACTTTTCCAAAATTCTCCCGTGGGAATTTTCGGAACATATTCTATTGCCAAAACCACCAATTCTCCCTTGCCTGTTGCCCACCAGAGTGAAATAACTGAAGGTGATGCCACTATTTATTGTTGCATAAATGGTGAAGAAATAACCGAATATAAAATAGAAATTTCAAAAATTATAAAAAGCGGTCTTTACACATCTAAGGGTATGATTATCAAAATCACCGATCCCCGCCTTTTAGAAAAAACTGATGGAATTGTGCAAGGAATGAGCGGCAGCCCAATAATCCAGAATGGGAAACTGGTTGGTGCTGTTACCCATGTGTTTGTAAACGACCCAACACGAGGCTATGGGATATTTATTGAGAATATGCTCTCTCAGGCAGAGAAAATCAAATGAGAAAATGCTCGTCTATGCAATATAGACGGGTATTTTTACATAGACGGTTATAGTAAAACCTGCTTATTAGTTTTTTTGAACAAAAACGATAGAAATTATATATTAGACACAAGACTATAAAAGATATATAATTATAAAAGAAATATTTTTATGAGGTGAAATTTAAATTGACTATTCAGCAATGTAAATATGTATTAGCTGTTGCAAAAACAGGGTCATTTAACGAAGCGGCTAAACAACTTTTTATAGCTCAATCGTCGCTTTCGGTTAGTATAAAATCTTTAGAACAAGAGTTGGAAATAAAAATCTTTGAGCGTTCCGGAAACGGTGTATACCTGACTGATGAAGGCGCAGAGTTTGTAAAATATGCAACTCAAATATGTGAAAATAGTGATTTTGTTACGGAAAGGTACAAGAAAAAAATATCAAAAAAATTATATATTTCAACACAACATTATGATTTTATTGCTGATATTTTCGGTAATTTTTTGAAATCCATAAACAGTGAAAACTACCGTTTCTCAATAAGAGAAATTCAAACCTATGATGTTATTTGTGATGTTGAAACAGCTCAAAGCGATATAGGCATAATCGCTATTAAGGATGGCGATTTTGATGTAATGAAACGTTATTTAGGTAAAAAGAATTTGCGCTTCACCCCTATTATAGAAGTTAAACCCCATGTTTTTTTCCGAAATCAACATCCGCTCTCAAACTGCGAAAAGTTATCAACTTCAGACCTTAAAGAGTATCCCTATGTATCATATGAACAAGGTGAACACAGCAGTTCATTTTTTACTGAAGAACTTACTGACACCTCATACATTGACAAGCATATTGAGATAAGCGACAGAGCCACGCTTATGAATCTCTTAATGCTTACGGATGCATATACTATAGGTACAGGAATTATGCCTTCAGCGCTTAATAAAAATGATATTATAAGTGTTCCTTTTGAAAGCAAAGGATTTTATATTATTGGATATTTGCTTAATGAAGAACGCAAAGTTTCCGGTATTACTAATGAATTTATTGGGCTGATGGAAAAAACACTAAAAAATATATAATTATTATGGAAGGACAATGACCATGAAAGCACTTGTTAAAAAATACCCACAAAAAGGTTTGTGGTTTGAGGATGTACCTGAACCGATTGTTGGAGTTAACGATGTAAAAATTAAAATACATAAGACCGCTATATGCGGAACTGACCTGCATATATATAACTGGGACGAATGGTCACAAAAAACAATAGAGACGCCTCGTGTTATAGGACATGAATATGTTGGTGAAATTGTGGAAATCGGAAGCAATGTAAACAATTGGAAAATTGGTGATATCGTTTCTGGTGAAGGTCATATTGTTTGTGGCAAATGCCGTAATTGTCTTGCAGGAAACGGTCATTTGTGTAAAGAAACAGTTGGAGTTGGTGTAAATCGAGACGGTGCATTTGCACAGTATCTGGTTATTCCCCAGGAAAATGTCCGTAAATGCGAAAAAGATATCCCGGAAGAATTATACTCAATTTTTGATCCCTTTGGCAATGCTGTACATACAGCACTTTCCTTTGAACTTACCGGTGAGGATGTACTTATCACAGGTGCCGGTCCCATAGGAATCATGGCGGCTGCAGTCTGCAAGCATGTTGGTGCACGTCGTGTTGTTATTACAGATATCAACGACGAAAGGCTTGAACTTGCCAAAAAACTTGGTATACAGTACACGATAAATACATCGAAGGAAAATCTTTCAGATATTATGGAGCGATTGTCTATAAAAGAAGGCTTTGATGTAGGGCTTGAAATGTCCGGTAGTGAAATCGCGCTTAATACAATGATAGATCATATGATACACGGAGGAAAAATCGCCCTTCTTGGACTTTTAAAAAGCGACAGTAAGGTCGATTGGTCAAAGATTATATTCAATGGTTTGATTATTAAAGGTATATACGGCAGAGAAATGCACGAAACCTGGTATAAAATGTCTGCAATGCTTCAGGGTGGACTTGATATATCAAACATAATAACTCACCGTATGGATATTACCGAATATGAAAAAGGATTTGAAGCGATGAACAGCGGTAAAAGCGGCAAGGTTATTCTTGACTGGACAACACTTGAATAGGAGGTTTTAATATGAAAACAGCATTAAAATATTTTAAAGAAGTATGCGAAACTATCGAAAAAGAAGGACTTACAAAAAATGAAAAGGTAATAACTTCTCCACAGGGTAGCAAGGTTCAACTCGATGATGGCAGAGCGGTTATAAATATGTGTGCAAACAATTATCTTGGATTAGCAAACAATCCTGATGTCATTAAGGCTGCGAAAAAAAGTTATGATGAATACGGTTACGGTTTATCATCCGTTCGCTTTATCTGTGGTACTCAGAAACTTCATAAGAATCTGGAAGAACACTTAAGTAAATTTCTTGGTACTGAAGATACAATTTTGTATTCCTCATGTTTTGATGCAAATGGCGGACTTTTCGAGACCCTGCTTGGTCCTGAAGATGCCATCATCAGCGATGAATTAAACCACGCAAGTATTATAGATGGAATCAGACTTTGTAAAGCACAAAGATTTCGTTATAAAAATAATGATATGGATGATTTACGTTCAAAACTTGAAGAAGCGCGTAATTGTCGTATAAAACTTATAGCAACAGACGGTGTATTCTCTATGGATGGTATCGTAGCAAATTTAAAATGCATCTGTGAACTTGCAGAAGAATACGATGCACTTGTTATGGTAGATGACAGCCATGCGGCGGGATTTATGGGTGATACCGGCAGAGGAACACCTGAATACTGTGGTGTTAGTGATAAAGTAGATATTATAACAGGAACTTTTGGTAAAGCTCTTGGTGGAGCGTCAGGTGGGTTTACCTCTGGAAGAAAAGAGATTATTGATTTACTGCGTCAACGTTCCAGACCTTATCTTTTTTCAAACACATTGGCACCAGCAGTTGCAGCCGGTTCATTAAAAGTGCTCGAAGTCATCGAAAATGATTTTTCTATGAGAGAAAAACTTTTCAGTAATACTAAACTTTTTGCTGAAAAGATTAAAGAAATCGGGCTTGATGTTATAGATGGCGGCACTCCAATTATTCCGGTTATGCTCTATGATGAACATAAGGCTGTTGAAATGGCAAAACGTATGATGGAAAAGGGTGTTTATGTAGTTGCATTTTCATACCCTGTGGTTCCAAAAGGTAAAGCAAGAATAAGAACTCAACTTTCTGCAGCACTTAGCGAAGAAGATATTTTGTATATTGTAGATTGTTTTAAACAAGTAAAAGAGGAAATGAATCTTTAAAAATAAAAGTAAAAGGCAGTCCGGAAAACCAGACTGCCTTTATTTTTTTATTATCACGGTTTGCGGATAAAAATATTTAAAACGAGTGCTGCAAATGTCAAAGTCAAAAGCATTGCAAATGCTCCCTCATATCCACCTGTTAATTCTAAAACTTTGGTTGACAGGGTGGCAATCAGTGAGCCGCCCATAACTGTAAAGGTCATAAGCGCCATATTGGTTGAAAAGTTTTTCATACCGAAAAATGATGATGTAAATGCCGCTGTAATTGTAGGACACGCACCATATGACATACCTGTAAGGCACAAACCTGTAATACAAAGAGGAAGTGAGCCAACAGATACAGCAATTAATGTAACTGTTGCCGCAAGGATTGTTAAAACATTTGCACAAAGCATTGTTTTTCTTCTGCCGATTACATCGTAAACTGCGCCTGTAATAATTCTTCCCAAGCCGTTGCACACAGACAAAACACCCACTAATGAAACTGCCAAAGACTCAGGGGCATTTACTGATAACGCAAGGTCTTTTGCAAAACTGATTACCGAACTGCCTACTGCCGCCAAAAATGAAATGCATACAAATGCCATCCAGAATGATGGTCTTAAAAGCATTTGCCCTGTTGTATAATCTTTTGATTCAAAGTTTTCTGATGTTGTTTTTTTATTAACTTTCGGACTTGGAAGAATGGTATCTGCATCAGGTTTTTTAAGCAAAAGTCCTGCTAAGACCAAAACTACGCAAATAGATGCGCCTAAAAATACATAAGTCATTCTCCAGCCCAATGTACTTTTAAACATTGCATCAACTATATTACCAAGCACAAGTGCAGATGCGCCAAATCCCATCATAAGACAACCTGAACAAAGACCTTTTTTATCAGGAAACCAGGCGCTTACAGTTGCTATAACCACATTATATGCAATTCCGATGCCAGACCCTGCCAATACGCCATATGTAATATAAAGCAACCACACTGCTTTGCCGCTTAAAGCCGATGTTAAACCAAATCCCAAAACCGACAAAACTCCTGCTATTATAAGTGCAATTCTGTGCCCCATACTTTTGGAAATTTTTGCTCCCAAAAGACCACCTATGCAGAAAAAACTCATTGCCAGTGTAAAGTTAAGTGCAAGAGATGATGCACTCCACCCAAAACCTGCCGACAATGGTGATTTTAAAATTGACCACGCGTACAAAACACCTGCAAACAGCATTGCAACAACGCCAACAATCATATAAAACCAACGCAGGGAAATATTCTGATTTTCTTTACTCATTTATTAATACCTCGTTAAAATCAAACTCTGTGTATTATACTATAAATAAAGAAAAAAGTCAATGTGGGCAATTTTTCAAATATTTTACATTCTAATATATTGCTTAATTTTTCAAAAGTGATATAATATCATTAAAAGAAATTAAAGGAGTAATAAAATGGAACTTAAAAATAAAAAAATTGTTTTCTTAGGCGACAGTATTACAGAAGGTGTTGGCGTTGCAAATCCCGAAAACCGTTTTGTGGACAGAATTGCAAAGCAAACAGGTGCAATATGCAAAAACTTTGGTATCAGCGGTACAAGAATTGCAAAGCAGACTGTTCCGTCTGAAAATTCAAACTGGGATAAGGATTTTATTTCAAGAGTGCCTGAGTTAGATGGTGATGCTGATATCGTAGTTGTTTTCGGCGGTACAAATGACTGGGGACATGGCGATGCGAAACTTGGTAGTTTTGACAATCGCGACCCTTACACTTTCTATGGCGGTTTGCACACACTTTACACTATGCTGATTGAAAAATATCCTGCATCACAGATTGTTATACTTACTCCCCTTCACAGAAACAATGAATTGGAATATGTATCTCGTGAAGATATGCCTCAGGCAAACAAACCATATATTTTAAAAGATTACGTAGAAGTTATAAGACAGATGGCAGAGTATTACTCAATTCCTGTTCTTGATATGTATAAAACGAGCGGAATTCAGCCTGCAATCCCTGTTATTACTGAAACTTATATCCCAGATGGTCTGCATCCTAACGATGCGGGACACAAATTACTCGCAAACAGAATTATTAAATTTTTAGAAACTCTTTAAAGTTAAATAAACATTGAAAAGATATTCATTTTATGGTAAAATAAATTATAATATGAATATTTTCCCGAAGGTATTATTATGTGGTTTATTTAGCCTTTGTATTCCTGCACGAACAGTTTACAGTAAAGTTTCTGCTTGGACGTATACTTATGGGTCTTGAAACTTTGTAATGGTACCTTAAACAAAAAAAGGAGAACAGATTATGATTATTAAAAACGGACTTATTAATGATGCAGTAAAAAAAGAGGCTTATGTTGCCGACATTTTAATTGCAGATGGAAAAATTAAAGCCATTGGTGAAAATCTTGATTATTCAGAAAACGAAATTGTAATTGACGCTTCAGGAAAAGAAATTTACCCGGGATTTGTTGAGGCTCATTGTCATATAGGTATTTGCGCCCGTTCAGGTCAGGGAAAAGTTGGTTCTGACCATAACGAAAGTAATGATGTTCTTACACCTCACCTTCGCGGAATTGACGGCATTGATCCATTTGATGCAAACTTTGTAAATGCAAGAAAAAGCGGTGTTACATCAGTTTGCACAGGCCCCGGTAGTTTGAATGCTATTGGCGGAACATTTGTTGCACTTAAAACTGTTGGAAAACGCGTTGATGATATGGTAATTAAAAATAATGTTGCAATGAAATGTGCTTTCGGTGAAAACATTATCAATGGTTACGGAAGCAAATCTGTTGCTTCAAGAATGACACTTGCGGCGGTAATCCGTGATATTTTAACTAAAGCAAATCGCTATAAAAAGGCAATTGATGCGGCAGATGGCGACGAAACAAAATATCCTGCATTTGATTCAAAATTGCATGCGCTTTTACCTGTTATGCGTGGTGAAATTCCGCTCAAAGCACACGCCCATCAGGCAAATGACATATTTACTGCAATTCGCATAGCAGAAGAATTCGGTGTAAAATTAACTCTTGAACACGTTACAGAAGGGCACTTGATTGCAGAAGAACTTGGAAAAGCAGGTTATAAAGTTGCGGTTGGTCCTACAATGACAAATGCATCCAAGTATGAACTTAAAAACAAATCATGGGAAACACCTGTGGCTCTTTCTAAAGCAGGTTGCCATATTTGTATTATTACAGATTCCCCTGTTATCACTCAGGAAAATCTTCCAATTTGTGCAGGTTTTGCAATAAAAGCAGGATTAGACAGATTTGAAGCTTTAAAAGCAATTACAATCAATGCCGCAGAACACATCGGAATAGAGGACAGAGTTGGTTCAATCGAAGTTGGCAAAGATGCCGATATTGTAATTTGCAACGGCTCTCCTTTTGAAATTGCCACAACAGTAGAAAAAGTATTAATCGACGGTAACATCGTTGCCGAAAATTAATATAAGTACGAGGTGAATTATGACTAAAGAACTTTCAAAAAAAGCATTTGAAATAATTAAAAAAATGCAACAAAACGAACTTACAGAAAGCGTAATTTACAGAGAAATTGCAAAATTTGCAAAAGGCGACCAAAATAAGGATACTCTTATAAGACTTTCAAATGAAGAAAAAGCCCACTATGAAATCTGGAAAAATTACACAGGCATTGAAATGAAGCCTGAAAAATTCAAAATTTTCAAATATAAAATGATTGCTCGTATTTTCGGATTTACTTTCGCAGTAAAACTTATGGAAAATGGAGAAGAAATCGCTCAAAAAGAATATGCCATAATTGCTGAAGAAGTTGCAGAAAGCACTCACATCAGAGAGCAGGAAGAAGAACACGAAAAGGCTCTTCTTGATATGTTAGACGAAGAAAGACTTCAATATGTAGGCAGTATGGTGCTTGGAATGAATGACGCATTAGTTGAACTTACAGGTTCTCTTGCGGGTTTTACATTTGCTATGCAAAACACCCGTCTTATTGCACTTTCAGGCCTTATTATGGGAATTTCAGCCACTTTTTCAATGGCATCAAGCGAATTCTTAGCCGCAAAAAGTGAAGGAAGAAACGATGCACTTAAATCCTGCAGTTACACAGGAATTGCGTATCTTGTAACAGTTGCACTTTTGATACTTCCATATCTGCTTTTCGGTAACGAAAATTATATGGCGGCACTTTTCTCTATGATTGCGGTGGTAATCCTTATTATTGCAGGTTTTACATACTACATATCCGTTGCAAAAGGTGAAAAATTCAAACCAAGATTTTTGGAAATGTCATTGATAAGCGTCGGCGTTGCTGTTGTATCATTCTTCGTTGGAATTCTCGCCAAAAAGTTTTTAGGTGTTGATTTATAAAATTAAAAATGCACTCCTTTTGGGGGTGCATTTGTTGTATTTACGGGAATTTTTATGTCATAAAAAAATATTTTTAAAAATTTTCAAAAAAAAGACTTGACATTTTACCAATTTTTGGTATAATTTGGATATACCAAAAATTACCAATAAAGGATGGAGATAAGAAATGTCAAAAATCAGAGTTTTAATCGCAGAGGATAACAAAGAATATGCACTTAAGTTAAAAGAAGATTTCGATAAGTGCGAAGATATCAAAGTTGTAGGTGTTGCAGCAGATGGATTAGAAGCAGTGGAATACATCAGAAACACCACGCCCGATGTTGTGGTGCTTGACCTTGTAATGCCAAAACTCGATGGAATCGGCGTTATGGAAAAGCAGTATTCAAAAAACCCTGAATACATTGTAATTTCTGCCGCAGCACAAGACAAAGTAATTGCAAAAGCCATCGATGCGGGTGCAAGTTACTATATGTTAAAACCCGTTGAACACGAAATTATAATTGAAAGAATTAAAGGAATTTTCAAAAAATCAAAATCAAATGATGGATTTTCTGCAAAATCTCCCCTTGCCGACCTTGAAAGCAAAGTAACAGAAGTTATTCACGAGGTTGGTGTACCCGCTCACATCAAGGGATATCAGTATTTAAGAGAAGCAATTATGATGACTATTGATAATATGGATGTTATAAATTCTATCACCAAACTTTTATACCCTACCGTTGCCAAAAAGTATCAGACAACCGCTTCCCGTGTTGAACGCGCTATCCGCCATGCTATTGAAGTTGCCTGGGATAGAGGCGATACTGACATTTTAAACGGAATTTTCGGTTATACTATTGCATCGGGCAAAGGCAAACCAACCAACTCAGAATTTATCGCAATGATTGCAGACAGATTAAGATTACAACTTAAAGCAAGTTAAAAGGAGATGTAAAAAGTGGATGTAAATAAATTTACATCCACTTTTATAATTCGTATTCAATTCCAAGTCTTTCATATTTTGTAGGTGTCAAAGTATTATATGGAAGTTTTTCCCACTTATAACCGTTTGCGATTTTTTCTATTTTCTTTAAATTTTCTTCCCTATCGGTTATTCCAGGAATAAGTGGTGTTCTTAGCACATAAGGTTTTCCGCTTTTTCTTAAATTTTCAAGATTTTCAAGTATTAATTTATTTGAAACTCCCGTATATTTTATATGCTCTTGCTCGTCTGCAAGTTTCAAATCAAACATAATATAATCAATTTTGTCTGTAACTTTTTTGAAAATTTCAGGATTGGCGTACCCTGATGTTTCTATGGCGGTATGTATGCCAGTTTCTTTTATAAGCCTTAAAATTTCTTCCCCTTGCATCAAGGGTTCACCACCCGAAAAAGTTATTCCGCCTCCTGAAAATTTTTGCTTTTTTACTATTTCATAAAAGGCATTATCGGTAAGTTCTTTTACAGATAAATCCAACGCCTCGGCGGGGCATATTTCAACACACTTTCTGCAACCTGCACACAAATTTCTGTTTATTATATGCTCGCTTTTAAACTCGTGAACACCCTCAGGACAGACTTTACAGAGCATACAATTTATACATTTATTTTTTTCAAAAATCAATGTGGGTTTTGTGCTTTGAGTTTCGGGATTATGACACCACCTGCATTTTAAAGGACAGCCTGATAAAAATATCGTTGTTCTTATCCCGGGCCCGTCATCAATGCAAAAACTTTGCACATAACTTATTTTCAGCGCCATATTTACCCCTCCGAAACCATTCTTAAAATTATTTCGTCCTGATACTCTTTTGAAAGTGCCACAAATGGTGCTGAAAATCCGCAAACTCTTACGATGATATGCTTGTAATCTTCGGGATTTTTCTGTGCCGCAATCAAATCCTCCATATTAACGCAGTTTGGCTGAAGTGCCTGAATTCCGCAAGTAGCCGCCGCTTTAAAAAATTCCACCATTTTTTCAACATCAAACTTTGCCGCAGGAAGTGTAACTGTTACCGATGCGTTTGCTGCAAATTTGGACATATCCGTATAGCGGTAACTGTATAACAATTCTGCCGCCGAGTATGGTCTTTGATATCTTGACGGACTTAAACCTTGCGCAAGATAATCACCATCGCGTCTGCCATTTGGCATTGCAGGAGTAGTTTTCCCCCACCTTACAACCTCTGTATAAAGATTTGAGCCAAGTCGGTATTCACCGGGCTGAGATGTTGGTAAATCTCTTGTTATTTCATACAAATCATCAATAAACTTTGCAACGAATTTTGAAGATTCTTCCGAGCCATCGCCATAAGAAGGTGAATGAAGTGCTCTTTGTCTTAAAACTTCATTCTGCCAATTATTCCTGCATTCATCAAACAGTTCTTTTACTGTGCATACTTTTTTGTCAAAACACAGATTTTTAATTGCTAAAAGCGAGTCAACACTTTCTGCAAATCCACAAAAATACGCAGTTTCTCTGTTATATTTTCCGCCGCCTGCGGTAACGTCTAATTTATTTGGAATACAAGGTTCCATAAGAGCCGAAATTGTGCATACGGGATTTACCTTGTGCCATTGTTTAGCGCCATATGAAATGATTGACGCTTTTGACATCAAAACTCTTCTTACAAAACCTAAATATCTTCGGTAAATTTCTTCAAAGGTTTTGATTTCTTCCAAAGATTCAAAATCAAATCCCGATCTGGTCATTGACTCAAAATCCTTATGAACTGACCACTGAAAAGGTCTTAAAATATTTACATACTCACCGCTGTTGTGTATGGCAACATTCTGAAGAAGTATATCCCAACATCCGCCAACGGAGTAATCGAAAGCATCTTTTTCGTCTATTCCTGATTTTATAAGTGCAGGAATAATTGCATCATCATTTTCATAAAGACTGAAACTTTTGCTTTTCACCAAAGGTTCACTTATAAGTTCTAAATATTCTTTAGGCGAGTTAGCAGAATACCTGAGCATCATTTTAGGATAAAGTATTGTTTCCTTTTCTCTTGCCTTTAAAAACAGTTTTGTTACTCCGTTAAACACTACTTTTCCTTGCTCGTCGCATCCGCCGAGGGTAAGAGAATTTTCCATTTCATATTCAAATCCTCTTTCCATTTTTTTGCTTAAATCAAGGGCAGAATCCCAAATCAAAAGAAATTTTGTAACTAAATCAAGTAATTCTTCTTCACTTACACCATTTTTAATGTCATTTTCATAAAGAGGTGCTAAAAGCACATCAACTCTGCCGAAAGAAGAAAATCCCATTCCTTCTAACGCACCTAACGCTTTTCTTAAAAATGCCATTGTGCAAAGTCCTTCGTGGAATGTTTCGGGTGGATTATATGGTACTTTTTTTGCAATTTCAGCAAGTTCAAAGCACCCCTCTTTGATTGCCTTTTCAACAAATTTCTGTTCTATTTTCCAAAGGGCATTAATGCCTGTTTTTGCACAAGATATGAAGTCTTTTTCTTCATCAGTTGTGCAGGTTTTTTCTGCCATATCAAGTTCTGACAAAATTCCTTTTAATCCAACTTTAAAAAGTTTTTTCATAGGAAGCCCTAAATGAAGCATATCGGTATATGTTCCGCATTGCACATAAAGTTGCGACCACTGACTGTGATAAATCTCATAGGCTTTTGGGTCAATATCTATAAACAAATGATTATTTCTTTCGTAAAGCCAACCGTTGGCGTGAGTTATTCCACGATTGTATTTTCCGTCTGAATAAGAAACCAAAGCACTCGTCTCAAAAAAGTATGGAATATCAGGAAAAATTACAGGATCTATGTTATTTACAATGGTTTCGTATAACTTTGATTTTAAATGATATGATGTAGCATCAGGGTGATTTTCAGCATATTCATCCATTTTTTTATAAACTTCTTCTTTTATATTACTTGCTTTTTCAGTTAAAGGTCCAAAATAAAAATCTTTTAAAGTTTTGCGGATATTATCATATTTATTCATTCAAATCTCCCCTTTTCAATTTTATTATAGTAAACTGCTTTAAAAATAAAATATACAAACCGCATTTTTTGCACAAAAAGGAACATAATATATTGATTTTTTTCTGAGCATAATATATAATCTTATCAAGAGGTGAGCCAAATGGGCAATATAAATGTAGATTATATTTCATCAATATACACATACAAAACAGACCGAAATTACTGGGAAGTTCCTGTACCACGCGCGTATCATTGTCTTTCCTATCAGGCAAGCGGACACTATGACCATAATTTTTCAGGCAACACACTTTCAGTTAAAAAAGACACTTTATTCTTTTTGAACAAAAAAGACACTTATACAGTTACCACAAAAGAACAAGGTATCGCTCTCAGCGTAAATTTTTCTGCCCCATGTGATATCCCGACCCAGATTATTGATTGCAGTTCAGATCCAAGATTTTTAAATCTTTTCAGAAAACTGCAAAAGTGCAAAGCCCTGCAGATTGAAAGCAATTACTACCGTGCTATGTCAATTATTTACGAGATAATTTCACTTATTACAGAAAAAGAAAATCAAAACTATCTTACAAGTGATACAAAACTTAAAATCGCCGACGCACATCAATACATATCCGAGCATTTTACCGAAGATATAAATGTTGCCGACTTAGCGGGAAATCTGGAATTAAGCACAAAACACTTCCGAAATCTTTTTAAGAAAATTTACGGAATGCCGCCTAATCAATATATAATATACTTGCGCCTTAATATGGCGGTTTCTATTCTTCAGCAGGGGAATTTGAGTGTGAGTGAAACCGCTTCTCTTTGCGGTTTTTCTGATGTTTACTATTTCAGTCGATTGTTTAAAAAGCATTTTTTAAAATCACCTAAAGCATACAAATTGAAAAAAGAGGCTTAACGCCTCTTTTTTTACGAGTCTATCCAGTTTTCTTCTACATATAATTTTTTGTTTTTTAAAATACTGTCTTTATTGTTTTCTTTATATTCCGATGGTGAATATCCTCTTATTTTTTTATATGTTCTTGAAAAATATGAAACGCTTTCAAATCCGCTATCCATCGCTGCTTCTGTTATTGTTGCACCTTTTTGCAAAAGGCTTTCTGCATTTTTACACCTTAAACTGTTAATGCAGAAAAAGACAGTCTGATTTGTAAATTTTTTAAACTCTCTTGTTAAATAAAATTTGTTTATTCCCGCATATTCGGCAATTTCTTCTAAAGTTACATCATTTTTAAAATTGTCTTTTATGTATTCCAAAGACTTTTTAACATAGTCAACTGCAACTTTTTCTCTGTCATCTGCCTTTTTCGAAGAATGATTCAGGCAAATATCCAAAATTAAATCAAGCACAGCATTTCTCACCTTTGCAGGTGAAAGGTCGGTGTAATTTTCTGTATACATTTCTGTTTCTTTAATTACTTTTAAAAATTTTTCCTTTGTTGCTATATTATCAATACAGGTATCAAATTTATAATTACCTGTGCTGATTCCATTCTGGATACAAAAATCATCATCAATTATAATAAAATAAAAATCTATGCCACTTTCGCTTAAAATATGATGCACGGTTTCGGGGTTTATAATAAAAATATCACCTTTTTTCATAGAATAACTTTTTCCGTCATTCTGCAGTATTCCCTCACCCTCTGAAACATATATGATTTCGAGGTTTTTATGCCAGTTGGTTGTTGAATTTTTTGAGTTTTTCAAAAACTTTATTTTAAATGGACAATAGTATCCAAGATAATTATTTTCTGAATGATGTTCATACTTTATATTATTCATAAAAACACTCCATTTGTCAATATAATACAAAAATACACCAATATTGTTGTTGATTTATTGTACTTTTATATTATATAATGAAAATGAAAATAAAACAATACTATTTTTCAAGGGGTGTTATAATGGTTTTAAATGCTGAATCTATGACTTTAGAACAAAAAATCGGTATGGTTTTGTGTGCAAGGCGATTCCGTCCCGATGATGTAGAGTTCATTAAAGAACTTATTAAAAAACGCGCGTTAGGTTCAATTCAATTACCTGCATATAATCCTGAAATCATAGAAGATATTCTGTCAGTTGCAGACTATCCTATAATCGTTGTAAACGACACAGAATCAGGATTTCCTACTTCTGACTTGCCAAAAATTCCGCTTATTTCACTTGCGGCGGCTGGAAAAAAGGAATACTACGAAGCCTTTGCAAAAGGCATTGTCCGTGATGGAAAAAAGGCAGGTTTTAATGCTACATGGGGACCTGTGATTGACATTATGAACGGGGACGCTCCTTGTTCTGTCCACAGAAAATTTGCAGACAACGCAAAGGACGTTTCCAAGGCTGCTGAAATTATTGCGCAGGTTTATAAAGACAACGGATACCTTTCCTGCGGAAAGCATTTCCCCGGCAGCAGTAAACCCGCCCCCACAAATCGTAAACCTTTCCCGTTGGACGGTCATATGACCGACTGCCCTTGTTATTCTACAAAGGAAGATTTGTTGGAAAGTTCGCTTATTCCTTATAAGTATCTTTTATCCAAAGGTCTTTTACCAACGGTTATGATAGGTCATGGTGTTTACCCTAACATTGACCCTGAATTTCCTGCATCGCTTTCTAAAAAGGTCGTTGATATTTTAAGAAAAGATATAGGTTTTGACGGACTTTTGTTCACAGACTCTTTTGCTATGATGGCAATTCTGCAACGCTACGGTGAAGAAAATATTTATGGTATGGCAATAGCGGCAGGTATTGACAACATCTTGCCTAACTATCGCACTTCTGTTAAAGATGTTTATAATATGTTGATGCAAAACTACAAAGACGGAATGTTTACCGAAGAACGCTTAAATGAAGCAGTGCAAAGAGTTTTAAAGGCTCAGGAATTTGTTGGTTCAAAGCCACAAAACCCTACCCCATTTACCACCGAAGACGAAGAAACTCTTAAAAATGTTGCCAGAGACTGCATCACCGCAGTTTGTGATGAAGGCATTGGTGCATCTTTAGGCGGAAATGATGAAGATAAACTTTTTGTTGTTTTAAAAGAAAGTTCTGCAGTTAACGAAATTGGTGAAGAAGTTACTTTTGGTGCCTGGTACAGTGCACAAAGAGTTGCAGATAAAATCAAGGAAGTTTTTCCAAAATCAGATATTGTGTTCTTACCTGAATTTTCTCAGGCGAAAGATAATGAAAAAGTTTTATTGGCTGCAACTGAACATAAAGAAGTTATTTTTATCACTTTCTGCAATACTGCGGCATATCTTGGCACAGACGCACTCACTCGCCGTACAGAAGCAGTCTTAAATTCACTTATAAATTCTAAAAAGGTTTCTGCAGTTTTACATTTCGGTAATCCCCACGCTCTTAAGAACATTTCCCATGTAAACAGAGTTCTTTTCGGATACCACATCCCTGAATCGCAGCAACACGCAATTGATGTTTTAAAAGGAACTGTTGAAGCAAAAGGCAAATTGCCATTTGAAATTGAATTACAATAAAAAAGAAAAAACTGAGTTGTTTTTTAACAACTCAGTTTTAATATTCAACATTTAAAAGTGTAAGACCTTGCGGTGGCATAGTATATCCTGCATTTTCACGAACTTGCGATTTTAAAATTTGGGGTATACTTTCAGCCTTTATTTTACCCAAACCGACTTCAACCAAAGTACCAACAATAATTCTTACCATATTATGCAAAAATCCGTTTCCGCATATTTTTATTAAAATCATACTGTCAGTTTCGGTTATATTAATATCAAAAATCTCTCTTACAGTTGATTTCTTATATCTTTTATTTGAACAAAAGGCTTTAAAATCATGCTTACCAAGAAGAAGTTCTGATGCTTTTCTCATTTCATCAATATTTAAATTTTCTTCGATATAACAACAAAATTTATGCTCAAACACCGATGGTTTTTCCACATTTGCTATTTTGTACTCATAGGTTTTTTTCTTTGCATTCAGTCTTGCGTGAAACCTTTCCTGAACTTTTTCAACTAAAATAACTCTTATGTCATTAGGAAGATATTTGTTAAAATAGTTTTTTAAGTATTCGCAAGAATATTCTTTTTCAGTTTTAAAATTCGCAATCTGACCTTTTGCGTGAACCCCTGCATCAGTTCTTCCTGATGCGTGTATTTCGATATTTTCACCCGTTAGTTCAAACAAAATATTTTCAAACTTTTCCTGAATGGTGTTTTTTGTATTTCCTTGTTTTTGCCAACCGTTGAATTTTGAACCTACATACTCTGTCAGAATTTTATAATTGTTCAATTTTCTTTCCTCTGTATATTTCTACATACATTTCCTTTTTTACACCGTTTTGATAAAACTCAATATTTTTGTTGATTATTAAATCTTTGTTCTGTTCAATCAAAATCATAATCGCCAGAAATGTATCCCATTTAAGCGGCATAACACCGCGTTCTATCGATGAAATTGTCTGTCTTTTTTTACCGAGTCTTTCACCAAGTTCGGTCTGTGATAATTTCAGTTGCTTTCTTATTGAAGGCAAATCTTTTACCATGCTTTCAACCAATATTTTTCTGTCATCATTAAGTGCTATTTCGTTACTCAAAGCAAAACCTTCTTTTCTAAAAATTAAATCATCTTTATTTTATCACAAAAGTCTGATTTTGTCAAATAATAAACCCCTTAGTTAATTCAGAAGGATTTTGTTTATACAAAAGATGCTGTGATTAATTCACAGCATCTCTTTTATTATTTACTATTTTTTCTCCGTCAAATATTATAATGCCGTGACCGTACCCGCATCTCTTACCTTCATTTAAATACTTTACAAAGTTCTTCTGAAGTGTTGTATCGGTCGGGAACTTGCTTGTATCACCTTTATATTCCATACCAAACACCGAAAGTGAATTTGGAAATGTTTTTTCCGTCACATCGTCATTTCTTATAATATCAAAATCGTCCATAAAATCCGCCATATTTGAACCTTCAGGGTAAATCTCTCTGTACCCTTCATATATGAGCCAACTTGAACAAATAAAGACTATATACTCACCTTTTGTTTTACCAAAGAAATCAAAAGCTCTTTTGTATGAATCAAATCGCATTTCCCGTGTGAAAGGCCCCGAAGATGGAATATGCATATTAATAATTGTGTCTTCAGGTGTGATTGTAATATCATTCCACTTGTAATATGTATCTGAAAGAAACTTTTTCTTGTTAAACTGCAGTCTTCCCAAAGCAACTATTTCGGCATTCATAAAATAATAATACCATCTGAAAGGTCTTATGCCCAAAACACCAGAAAATTTCTTACATTCATCAAGTTTGTATTTAAAATCTTTTATCGTATCG
>JAZRDC010000103.1:0-33913 GCA_045660065.1 Clostridia bacterium | reverse complement strand
GCATCGCAATCGCCTAATGTAACAGCCTTGTTTACCTGATTGTTATAGTAGCAGTTTACAACAGTTTTTGTGTTGTTAGCGCAAATTCCGCCATAGGCTTTTCCTGAAACAAGGTTTGCCGCCGAGTAGCAGTTTACAAGTGTACCTGAATTTGTGCCTGACAGCCCACCTGCGTATGTTTCTGCCCCTGAGTGGGCTGATGCAGTAATATCTGTGATGTTTGCACTGTCAGAAATGGTACCTGAATTGGTGCCTGACAGGCCTCCTGCAATTGCAAGTGAAACACCTGAAATATTTACATCTGCATAGTTGATTGAACCTGCGATAACTCCGTTGTTTGATCCGGTAAGTCCGCCTGATGTGATACTGTGGGCATTTCCTGACAAATTAGTGTGATTACTGCATGAAACAATCATACCGCTTGACTGGTTAACACCTGCAATACCGCCCATTGATATATGCTTGTTTGAGGTGATGTTTGCATCTGTTTCAGAAGAACATCTGTAAATAAGGCCATTATTCAATGCCGCAATTGCGCCTGATGTTTCCCCGTTTAAACGACCGCCTGAAATTTTAAGGTCGTAGATTTCACCGTGGTTTTGTCTGAAAAGACCGCCGTAGGCATCACCCTTTGTTTCAAGACCGATGATTTCATATCCGTTTCCTGAAAAAGTTCCGAAAAATCCGAAAATGTTGTCGCCGATAGATGCAAATTCGTGATTTTTCAAGTAACTTCTCATATCAATATTGCCCATAAGAGCAAAAGAACTTCCAAGGTATTTACGCACATTGTCAAGATGCTCGGCAGTTAAAATTCTGTATGGGTTTGTAATACTTCCGTCGCCGCCGCCGAAATCACGAACATTGTCTGAATATGTTTTAATTATGTGAGGGTTTTCTTTAAGTTGCGGATAAGGGAAATGGCTTCCTGCAGGGATTTCCCATATATCCTTTGAAAATTGTGTAAGATTGTCAAGATTTGCAAACTCGTCAGGATTGATGCCAAAAACTGAAAGTTCGTTTATTGCTTCACCGCCACAAGGGAGAGTTAAAGTGTGGTCATAATACGAAGAAGAAACACTTCCCGAACCTGCGCCTACAATTGAACCTGTGTAACTTTCAGGGCTTGATGTGAGTCCGTAACCAATGTTATAGGTGTTTGAAATCTTAATTTTTTCACCGCCACCTGCAATACCGCCTGCAAGGGAAACTACGGGAGATTTTGCGGTGTGGTCGCCTGTGTTGTAACTACTTTTTACGCTTCCGTTCAAAAGACCTGCAATACCGCCTGAATATGCGGATTTTTTATCAGAATAAGAATGAACTTTTCCTGTGTTTACGCATTTTTCAATAACCATAAAGTTTTTGCCTGCAATACCGCCTGAATATGCAGGTTCATTGTCAGATACGGTGATAACTCCGCCGTAGTTTGATGAGTTGAGCAGAGTTTTGTGATTGATACCTGCAATACCACCACCTGATGATACTGCAAACACATCAGAGTCATTAGTGCAAAAACTGATTGTTCCGAAGTTTTCACCACAGATGCCCCCCGCATTTCCCGAAGCCGAGCCAATGCGTGAGCCAAGGACTTTTACATTGTCAATATGTCCGAAATTTTTTCCGCAAAGAGCCCCTGAGAATAAATTACCTTCTACGCGTATTCCTGAAAAACCGAGATTTTTGATATAGCCGTGGTTTTGTGAGAAAAGTCCTGCGCTTTCTTTGTCAGAATATAAAATTTCAATTCCGTAAATTATTGAGTTGTTGCCGTCTATTGTGCCTGTGAAATTTTCAATTGGCGCAAAACCTTTACCACCATTGTTCAAAATTCCCTCAGATGTAAGACTGCCCCATACAATATCACTTAAAATGGTAAAGTTTGCGCTTGGGTACATTCTTATGTTGTAAAGGTCATTTAAAGTAAGAATTACAAAAGGTTTTTCCTTGCTTCCGTTGCCTGATGTAAAGGTTTCGGGAGTTTGTATTCCATCAGATGAAATTCCGTTTATATAAGGGAATTTTCCCTCCTGATTTACCCAGATGTCGGAAAAATTAATTCCGTTTAAATCTTTTTTGGTAATAAGTTGTGAAAAGTCAATTTTTCCCTCAAATTTTTCGTTATATCTGTCAAGATAGTAGCAAAAACTGTAAGGAGTGTCAGACACAGGGTAAAATTTGCCGATACCTTTTTCAAAGTACAAATCGCCCGTTACCATTGAAGAAAGTATCTGTCCGCCTGAGGCAACACCAAAAATTTTGGATAAACCGTTTATGCCAATAACATCGGCACTTACAAGACAGTCAGAAATTTCGCCATCGTTAAAGACAGAAATTCCCCCTGCCAGATTTCCTTTTAAGTTACCGTTGCTGACACATCTGCTGACTGTGCCACTGTTTTTTGCGGTAATGCCTGATACATTTTCACCAGTAATTTTTGAATTGTTTCTGCAAAGAGTTATAACACCGTTGTTGGTGATGCAAACAGGTGCAGTAAATTCTCCGTATAGGGTAAAGTTCTCTGTGGCAAGATTTGATATTATTCCGTAGTTTGTGTTAAAAAGAGATGAAATTCCCTTTTGATTTAAGTTTGAAAGTGTGTGTCCGTTACCGTCAAAAAATCCGCTGAAAATTTCAGGCTGAACAAAGCCTTCTGTTTTTGAAATCTGACTTAAGTCAATGTTGTTCATAAGTATAAAACTCTTGGCAGGATATTTTGAAATATTGGCAAGATGCTTTGGTGTTACTATTTTAAATGGGTTTGCAAAACTTCCGTTGCCACCTGCAAAATCTGTTGTGTTTTCAGGAGCAGAGAGGGCTTTTGGATTGCTTATAAGTTCAGGATAATCACCTTTTGAAAGTTTCCATATATTAAAATCAAGAAGTTCAAAGGAGTCTTTGTATTGAGCCTGAATTTTTGTTCTTGGAAAGGCTTCTATATTACTTGCAGTAGAAACCACCGCATTGTAGCCGTTTAAATAGTAACTTTTTGTGATTTCGCCATAGTTGTCAAATGCTAAATGCCCTGTTTTGTTTCCCGAAACCAAAGAGAAACTGCAACAACTTGTAATAAGGGAATTATTTACATAACTTATTCCGCCTGTTTTTGCGGCAGTTACGCTTCCACCTGCAAAGCAGTTTTCCAAAGATCCGTTATTTGTATATACAAAAGCACTTGCAGAAGGTCCGCCCTTTACATATCCTGAAAAAGTGCTTTTTAAGACAGCGCCGTTGTTAATAAATACAAGACCTGCACCTGTGGAAGCGGTTATGTACGCATCTGAAGAACAGTTGTCAACAGTTCCGTCATTTTGTGCGACAAGGGATGCAATTGCAGTATTTCCATTTATTAAAAAGTTTTTAAGATGGAGATTTTTAATTTCACCTGATGAGTATCCGAACAGAGAAATGTTATCGCTAAGGGGTGAATATAAAATCAAATCGGAAATTTCATAACCCGCACCGTCATAAACGCCTGTAAATGGTGCATTTTTGCTGCCGATTGCAGAAAAGTCTTTCACTTCTGAAAGCGAAATGTTTTGAGTTTGTTTAAAGTGAGCCTGCGGGTATTTTTTTATGTTTTCCAGATGTTTCGGCTCTGACACCAAAAACGGATTTATATAACTTCCGTCGCCGCCTGCAAAGTCGGTATAATTTTCGTTGCCATAAAATGGGTTAGACTTTAGAGTAGGGAAGTCATTTTCTTCTGTAAGTTCAAAGTCGGCAAGTGTTACAAAAAGCGATATAAGAGCGTTTTGTGTAATCTTTTTTTCTCCCGGAGAAAACATTTTTGATGTATAATAACAATTTTTTGGCTTTACATCAGAGTCTTTTCCCGCGATGGCGGTACTGTCGTCTCCTGAAAGGTAACCTGTGCTGAAACAGTTTTCCACTAAAGAATAATTAAGTGCGCAAATTCCTGATGCTTTGTTTTCTTCAGAATTTCCCGTGTTGAAGCAATTTACAATACTGCCTGAATTTACACCGCAGATACCTGCTGCAACACCGTTTGAATATGTAATATTTGATGTGTTATAGCAGTTTTTGATTGTGCCTGTGTTAATGTTTGTGATGTTGCCCGAATAAACAGTGTTTAAAGTAAAGGTGTTTTTGCGAGAACCAGATATGTTGGCACAATTTTCAATTGTTCCTTTATTTTCTGTTGCAAAAGAAAGAAATTCCGTTGGTGTTGAAAGTTTAAGATTTAATATTTTGCCTTTTTCTGTAACAGTTTCAAAAATCCCTTTATGAGAAGATGCTGACTTAAGACCGATGAGTTTAAAGCCCTTTCCATCAAGACTTCCGCTGAAGTTTTTTGCAGGATAATAGATAAAGTCTGAGTTTAAAAGATTTATATCATTTGTAAGAACAAAGTGTTTTCCAGGGTTTAAAGAAATATTTCTCAAATGGAAAAAAGAGTTAATCTTATAAGGGGCGTCTTTGCTTCCCGTTCCGCCGCCGTAAAGATTATTTTTAATTCTTGCAACAATAATTTTGCATTGTTCTACGGTTAAAAAATCATCGGGACGGTATGTAAAATCATCGTGTCCTGTGATGATTTTAAGGTCGGTTAAACTTTTAACAGATGGTTTTGCCCAGTCATAAATTAATTGGTCATCTTTAAAATCTGTGTTTTTCACATCTTTTGTGCCCATAATTCTGCCAAGCATAACTGCGGCTTCTGCACGGGTAAGATAACTTGTTGGATTGATTTTTCCATTTTCGTCGCCTTTGATATATCCGTAGCCTACGGCTGATTTTATGTCATTATAATATGGGTTGTTTCTTGAAACATCAATAAGAGGCGAAGTAGTATCAGAAGATATGGAAAGAGAAGAATTTATCATACTGATAAACTCCTGCCTTGATATATTGCTGTCTGCCGAGGCTGAAAGGGGCAGAACAAAACTTATACATAAAAATAAAACAAAAAACAACTTTTTCATTTATTTATGCACCTTTCTTAATATCTATTTGAACTGGTTTCTTACTTTTTCAAAATCATCTGCAATTTCGGTAAGCATTAAAATGTAATCCTTACCGTCTTTGAGTTTCATAATTCTGTTCATAGCCTTTTTGACGGTTTTTACGAATTTTGGTTCCAGATCGGAAATTTCAAGACTTCTTGCCAAGGGGCAAATTCCTTTTGCCATAGGGTTCATAACAAGAGTCATCTTGCCGTCTTTTAAATATGGCATAAGTGGGAAAATTCTGCAGGCAAGGGGACGCAAAGAGCGGTCACATGTACCGTTGCAGAAAAAAAGTTTTGCAACTTCGGTTTCACCATATTCGCAGTTGGACTCTTCAATGGTTGCAAAGTCAGCACCCGATAAAAGTCTTTCTTCAAAGGGGAACAAAAGCATACCCGTTTTTTCTTCTCCGTCCTTACAGCAGGCGGCACCGCAAAGCAATCCGCAGTCCTTTTTTAAGGGAGTTACATTTTCTAAACTTTCGTAAATTGGTATATAAAAATCGTATACAGTCATAAATTACCCTTCTTTCTACCTTAATTTTATAATATTTTAATTAAAAAGTCAATGAAAAGGTGAATTGACAAAAGGGGAATAAAGAAATATAATATATATGTTGAGGTGATATTTTTGGCACAGGATATGTTAAAAAAGATTGATATTGCAATAATTGGCGGCGGTGCGGCAGGATTTGCTGCATCTGTTTGTGCTGCGGAAATTGACAAAAACTTAAAAATTGCAATTTTGGAAAAAGGACAAAGAGTTGCAAGAAAAATTTTAGCCACAGGTAACGGAAGATGCAATATTTCCAACAGAAATCTTTTTATGGACAGATATCACGGTCAAAATGCCCTTTTTGCCCAGAAGGCATTTGAGGAATATGATTTTGATAAAACAATGGACTTTTTTAAAAAAATCGGTGTACTTCCCACAGAACTTGAAGATGGAAAAATGTATCCTATGAGCCTGCAGGCAGCATCTGTTGTAGATATGTTAAGGTTAAAGGCGCAAAGGCTTGGAATTTCTGAGATAACGGATTTTGAAGTTGTGAAAATTAAATCCATAGGGGGAGTTTTTGAAATTTTATCTTCAAAGGGCGAAACCGTAAAGGCAAAAAAAGTTATTTTATGCACAGGTGGAAAAGCCGCCCCTGAATTTGGAACAGACGGAAGTGCATATAAACTGGCTGGCCATTTCGGCCATAAATTAACACCTCTTTTTCCTGCTCTTGTTCAACTTAAATGCGATGTAAAAAGAGTAAGGGCATTAAAAGGCGTAAAACTTATGGGACATGCAACTTTACTTGGCGATAACAAATCAGTTCAGAAAGAATATGGCGAGGTTATGTTCACAGATTACGGTCTGTCAGGACCACCTATATTCCAACTTTCGAGAAAAGCAAGTGAAATGCTAAACAAAGGAAATAAAAACATTAAAATTAAGATAGATTTAATTCCCGAATACAATTTTTCTGAAATAGAAGATATATTGTTTGAAAGAAGAAAAGACCTTTCTGATGTTGCTGCGGAAAACTTCCTTAACGGAATGCTGAACAAACAAATTGCAAGACAGATTTTAAAAGAAAGCGATGAAGAATTAAAATTAAATGTACCGTCAAAAAATATATCAGATAAAACTATAAAGACATTGGCGGGAAAAATCAAAGGCTGGGAATTTGAAATTATCGGCACAAACCCGTGGAAAAATGCACAGGTAACTGCAGGGGGAATTGAAACGGGAGATGTAAATCCCGATACTATGGAATCCAAAAAAGCAAAAGGATTGTACCTGGCAGGAGAAATTTTAGATATTGACGGCGATTGCGGTGGGTTTAACTTGCAATGGGCCTGGTCAAGCGGATTTTTGGCAGGGGAAAATGCGGCAATGTCATTAAAGGAGAAACAATGATAATAAATGATATAAGACTGCCTTTTACCCATACAAATGAGCAGTTGGAAAAGAAAATAAAACAAAAAAGCGGACTTAAAAATATTTACCGCTACAACATAAAAAGAAAGTCAATCGATGCCAGAAACAAGAAAAACATTCTTTATGTTTATTCTGTGGAAGCGTTTGCGGAAAAACAGGACTATGTTGAAAAAAAGATACTTTTAGATGAAATAAAAGAAATAAATGCTAAAATAAGACCTGTAATTGCAGGTACAGGCCCTGCGGGACTTTTCTGCGGACTTTATCTTGCAAAGGCGGGTTTAAGACCAATTCTTTTAGAGCGTGGCAATGATGTTTCCCAAAGGGAAAGAGATGTTGATAATTTTAAAAACAACCGCATTTTAGACGAAAATTCAAACATTCAGTTTGGTGAAGGCGGTGCAGGAACTTTTTCTGACGGAAAGTTAAATACGGGAGTTTCAGGCACAATTGCCAAAGAGGTTCTTGAGGTTTTTGCAAGATTTGGCGCAGGAGAAGAAATCACATACACCGCAAAGCCACATATCGGAACTGATGTTCTGATAGATGTTGTAAAAAACATAAGATGCGAAATAATATCTTTGGGCGGTGAGTTTCATTTTGGGTCATGCCTTAAGGATTTTGATGCAAGTGGCGGAAAAATCAATAAGGTTTGCGCCCACAAAGATTTTGAAACAGATTGTCTTGTGTTGGCGGTTGGCCATAGCGCAAGAGATACCTTTTCCCTTGTGGAAAAAAAGGGTGCGATTATGGAGCCAAAGCCATTTTCGGTAGGCTTAAGAATTGAGCATCCCCAGAGTCTTATAAATAATGCCCAGTACGGAACTGAACATAAACTGCTTCCTGCGGCGGACTACAAGTTGTCCCATCACCTTACATCGGGCAGAGGGGTTTATACATTTTGTATGTGCCCCGGCGGGTATGTTGTAGGTGCAACAAGCGAGAAAAATCAGGTTGTTACCAACGGTATGAGTTATCGTGCAAGAGATGGTAAAAACGCCAACAGCGCTCTTTTGGTAAGCGTAACTCCTGATGATTTTAAAAAAGGCGTGTTGTCGGGAATTGAGTTTCAGCGGGAAATCGAAAAAAGAGCCTTTGAAGTTGGCGGCGGAAATTATGATGCCCCTTGTCAGTTGTTGGGTGATTTTTTGAAAAATCAGACATCTGAAAGTTTTGGAAGGGTAGAACCGACCTGTTTCCCGGGTGTTAAAAAAGCAGATTTAACCAAAGTTTTACCTGATTTTGTTTGCGAGGGATTAAAGGCGGCAATTCCCTTTATGGCGCAGAAAATCAAGGGCTTTGATTTGTATGACGCAGTTTTAACTGCCCCCGAAACAAGAAGTTCATCACCTGTAAGAATAGTTCGCGGTGATGATTTACAAAGCAACATAAAAGGTCTTTATCCTGCAGGTGAGGGTGCAGGATATGCAGGCGGAATTACATCTTCTGCGGCAGACGGCATTAAAATTGCCCTGAAAATCATTGAAAAATATAAAGGATAATTGCACAAACTGTAAATACACCTAAAATTGCGGCACATTTTTTCAGTGCCGTAAATTTTTTTGTGTTTTTAGGAATGTTGGAATATTTTTTACTGAATTCGTTTACTATTTTGTTGGCTTCAACCATTAAAATATCTTCAGCACAGTCCGACCCTGCTTTTATATAAAAAACTGCCTGTTCAAAGTATCCCGAATTAAGGTCAGAAAGAATAATTACTCTGCGTCTTGATGTCTTTTTCATAGTTTAAAACTCCTTTTTTGTGTGATATGGATATTATTACATATTTTACCGGGTTTTAAACCTTAAAATTTGGGCAAATTCCTTGACTTTAGAGCCATTTTGGAATATTATATATATAATAAGTATATAATTTTTCAGAAAGAGGGGATTTTTTTATGTTAAATGCAAGAGAAATGTACGAAAAATGGTTATCTTTTGAAGGCCTTGACAATGAACTTAAAGAACAACTTGTTGCCATTAAAGATGACGAAAATGAAATCAACGAAAGATTTTATCAGGATTTGAGTTTCGGCACAGCAGGACTTCGTGGCGTAATCGGTGCAGGAACAAACCGTATGAACATATATGTTGTAAAACGTGCGACACAAGGTCTTGCCACACTTATCTGCGCAGAAGGTGAGGAGGCTAAAAAAAGAGGTGTTGCAATCGCTTTCGATTCAAGACTTTATTCAGACAGATTTGCCTATGAAGCCGCAAAGGTTTTGGTTGCAAACGGAATTAAAGTTTATTTGTTTGATGAACTTCGTCCTACACCTGAACTTTCTTTTACAATAAGACACTTAAATTGTATATCAGGTATTATTATCACTGCAAGTCATAACCCTGCAAAATATAACGGCTACAAGGTGTACTGGGAAGACGGCGCACAGATGCCACCTTATTTTGCGGACAAGGTTTTGGAAAATATCAACAAAACAGACATTTTCTGCGGAGTGAAATCAGTAAGTGATGAAGAAGCAGACGCATCTGACCTTCTTACAATCATCGGCGAAGATGTTGACAAGGCTTATCTTGAAAATGTGTTTGCGCAGAGCATCAACAAAGATTTAGTGGAAAAAATTGCAGATGATTTGAAAATTGTTTACACACCTTTCCATGGTGCGGGCAACAAACTTGTAAGAAGAATTCTTGCTATGATCGGCGTTAAAAATGTGTTTGTTGTTAAAGAGCAGGAAATGCCTGATCCTGCGTTTTCTACCGTAGTTTCACCAAATCCTGAAAATCCTGAAGGTTTTTGCTACGCAGTAGATCTTGCAAACCAAGTGGGAAGTTCACTTATCATCGGAACAGACCCTGACAGCGACAGAGTTGGCGCTATGGTGAAAAATCCTGACGGCGAATTTATCCCGATTTCAGGAAATCAGATGGGTATTTTGCTTGTAAATTATGTTTTATCACAAAGACATGCCAAAGGTATTCTTCCAAAAGATGCAGTTGTTGTTAAAACTGTTGTTACAACAGAACTTACAGACAGAATTTGCGAAAAGTATGGAATTGATGTTACAAATGTTTTAACAGGCTTTAAATTTATCGGCGAAGTTATTAAGGGATTGGAAGAAAAAGGCGAAGAAAAACGCTTTGTGTTCGGCTACGAAGAAAGTTATGGCTATCTTTCAGGAACATATGCAAGAGATAAAGATGCAGTTGTTGCATCTATGCTTATTGCGGAAATGGCTGCATATTATGAAAGCCGTGGTATGACTCTTTATGACGGCCTTATGGAAATTTACGAAGAACACGGATATTATAAAGAACTTCAGCATTCTGTAACCTTAGAGGGAATGGAAGGTACCAAAAAGATTGCGGCAATGGTTGAGGCACTTAAAAATAATCCTATCAAAGAAGTTGATGGCGAAAAAGTTATTAAATTCTGTGATTACTCCAAGAGCGTATCTTACGACCTTGAAAGCGGAAAAGAAGAAAAAATTGATTTGCCTAAATCAGATGTTCTGGCATTTTATCTTCCTGACAACAAAAAGTTTATTATCCGTCCGTCAGGTACAGAACCTAAAATCAAGTTCTATTTCTTTGCTAAAGGCAGCGATTTAAAAGATGCAGAAGTACAAATGAAAAAATTAAGCACAGCAGTTTTGGACATTACAGGCGGTTTGCTTAAATAAGTGAGGTTAAAGTTTTGGAAGGAATAATGAAAAAAAGTTTATATTGGGTAATGGCAATTTTAATTGCCATACCCGTTATGTTCAGAGGCTTGTTCTTTGAATATGATTTTTCAGTTTATGCGGCAGTTGCCCTGATTGTTTTGGCACTTGTAATGCTTTTGAAAAAGGGAATTGAATTCTCGTATATAACAGATACTGCAATTGTGGTCTTTACGGCGCTTTACGGATTTACCTGTCTGTTTGGCGTAAACAAGGGATTGGCAGTTTATGAGTTTATAAAGTATCTTGCAGTATTGATTATTTACTTTGGTGCAAAAACTGTTGCTAAAGATGAGGGCGGAAAAACTGCCATATTATTCTCGGTAGTATTGGCAGCAGGAATTTCATCAGTTATTGCACTTTTTACTGCGGCAGGTGTTTTAAATTATCCTGCGGCATATTCTGCATCTGAAATTGAAAAGTGGCTCAACGGTACTTTGCAGTATCATAACGCTTACGGTGCTCTTGCAGTTTGTGCCCTTTTTATATGTTGTATGCTTGCTAAAAGCAAATCAAAGGCAATAAAATATACAAACGGAATTTTGGGTTATTTTATTGCATTCGGTATGATTATGTCATATTCAAGAGGTGCGTGGGTTACCGCTCCTTTTGCATTTGCAGTTTATATGATTTTTGCAGATAAAGACTCAAGACTTTCATTCTTTGAAATTGCGGCAACAGGTGTTTTGGCAACAATTGCAGTTTTAGGCAAATTTGCATCATTTGTTGAAAGCACAAATACCGCTATGGCAGTATTGTGGCTTTTGGCAGGATTTGTTATATACGCAGTTTTGTATGTAATTGCAAATGTTATATTCAAATATCTCAAAAATATGAAATATTTCAATATTACAGCAATTGGTGTTGTTGCGGCGGTAGTTTTACTTGCAGTTTTGGTGGTTCTTATGCCACAAGTGTTTGCAGGTGTTCTTCCTGAGGCTTTAGCACAGAGACTTTCGGGAATTAATTTCGGAGCAGAAACTGTAAAAGAACGTTTTGTGTTCTATAAAGACGCTATGGATGTTGCAAAAAGAAGTTTTCTTTTTGGCTCAGGCGGTGGCGCTTGGCAGGATTTGTATGGAATGAGCCAGTCATATTATTACAGTTCAACTCAGGCGCACAGTTATGTTATGCAGGTGCTTGTGGAAACAGGTCTTTTGGGACTTTTGGCGTGGGCTGTATTTTTGGTGATTTTCTATGTTAAAGCCGTAATGCTCTTTGCTAAAAAGCAGGCAGACAGAAATATCTTGGCGGCTGCAGTTGCGGGAGCAACAGTTTTGATTGTTCACAGTTTTATTGACTTTGACCTTTCGATTACTGCTATTTTAATAATTTTACTTGCACTTTTGGGCATTGTATTTTCATATGAAACCCAAACAAAACTTATTAACAAGTATGCTTTTTCAGTATTATGCGTGGTGCTTGTTATACCTTTTGTTATGAATGCCACAGCGGCAGATGCATACAAAAAAGGTCTTGCATACTTTGGCAATGGTCAGTATGATTTTGCGGCAGAGGAGTTTGAAACAAGTTCATCTTTAAAGCCTTTTGACGCAGAAAGTCTTTCATACAAAGTTGTTTCACAGTCTATGAGTCAGAAAAAGAAGGCTGACCGTGAGCAGATGGTTGCAGATATGGAAAAAGCAGAAAAACTTGCACCAAACAGTATGGATGTAACTCAGAATGCTCTTACATTTTACTCAAATCTTGGTGTATATCAGGTGGCTATGGATTACGCAAGAAAGATCGTTACGCTTCAGCCTATGAACATTCAGAATTATGAGGCGTACTTTACATCAGGTTATAGAGTTGTTTCTTTCTATTACAGAGGAGAAAGTCCTAAAATTGCAAAAGACATTTCAGATGAAATTTTAACAATAAATGACTTTGTTAAAGAGCTCAATGAAAAACGAACAGGCAAAATAGAATTTGATAAAAATTTAAGACAAATGCTTATGTATTTTGAAATTGTAAGCTATAATGTGAAATAATGGACTTATCAGTAATTATCGTAAACTATAACACAATAAAACTTTTGAAAAAATGCGTAGACTCGGTTAAAAGAACTTTCCCTGAAGGGGAGATAATTGTAGTTGACAATGCGTCAAGCGACGGCAGTCGGGAAGAAATACCGAAAATGTCTGTCAAGGGTATTCTTTTAGAAGAAAATGCAGGATTTTCAAAGGCTAATAATATAGGACTTAAGCAGGCAACAGGTGAAAACATATTGTTTTTAAATCCTGATACCGTAGTGCATGAACACACCTTAAAAAGATGCCTTGATTTTTTAAAGGCAAACAAAAAAACGGGTGCGGTTGGTTGCAGAGTGGCTTTGCCTGACGGCAGTCTTGACAAAGCCTGTAAAAGAAAATTCCCCACACCTTTTAATTCATTTTGCACAATATTCAAAGCAGCAAAAATTCTGCCAAAACTCGGATATAACATTGTGGGAAATGACCAGGGAGTTTATCCTGTGGATTGCCTTGTGGGTGCGTTTATGATGTGCCCCAAAGCCGTGCTTGAAAAAACAGGTGCATTTGATGAAGACTTTTTTATGTACGGCGAGGATATCGATCTTTGTTTTCGCATCAAAAAGGCAGGATATGAAATATGGTATCTTGGCGACCAAGCCATTACCCATATCAAAGGTGCGGTAGGCAAAAGAAGCAAAAAAGCAAAAATTGCTTTTTACGACAGTATGGGAATTTATTACAAAAAACACTTTAAAAAAGGTGTGTTTACCTTTTTGGTGGACATTGCAGTAAAAATACTTAAAAAAATTTAGGAGGAAGAAAATGCTCAGACAAAACGCTTTGATTTTAAATACGGCTAAAGTATTGCTTGATGTGTTGGTAGTGCTTTCTTCCTTTGTACTTTCTTTCTTTTTAAGATTTGAAGCGGGGCTGTTTGCTTTTGTTCCTCATCTTCCCAAAGAAAGATATATGGCACTTTTACTTGTGGCAATCCCTGCGTTTGTAATTTGTCAGTATGTTTTAAAAATGTATTCTTCCGCAAGAAGGACAAGCGTTTTAAAAGAAATATATAACTGCTTTAAAAGTGCAGTTGTTATGGGCGCAGTAATTATCGGCGGAATATTTATTTTAAAACTTGCCGATTTTGCCAGAAGTTTTGTTATACTTTTTTCTGTTGCATCTGCCTGCTTTGTTGGACTTGGCAGAGGAATTTTAAGATTGATTTTAAGAATTTTCAGAGAAAAAGGCTTTAATGTACGCTATGTTGTGGTTGTGGGCAACACTGACTATGCGAAAAAATATCAGGAAGCCATATTAAAACACAAGGAAATGGGATACAAAATCTTTGATGTTTTAAAGGAGCCTGACAGCGAAAAATTAGAGAAAATTTTGTCAGAAAATATTATTGACGAAGCGGTTATCGCAATAGATGTTGAAGAATATAAGGTGCTTGGCAAAATCCTTGCGATTTGTGAAAAATGCGGAGTAAAATCAGCAATCGTGCCAAGTTATGTTAATTATGTGCCGTCAAAACCGCAGATTGATGAAATTGACGGAATTCCGCTTATTAATACAAGATACATACCACTTGATAATATATTTTATGCTTTTATCAAGCATTTGTTTGATTTTTTTGCATCACTTGTTATGCTTATATTGCTTTCGCCCGTTATGGCAATATGCGCGGTGGCAGTAAAAATGTCATCAGAGGGCGAGATTTTATTTAAACAAAAGCGAGTTGGATTTGGCGGTGAGGAATTTACCATCTACAAATTCAGAACAATGAAGCAAGGCGGAAAAACAGACGGCTGGACTGTTGAAAACGACCCCAGACGAACAAAAGTGGGCGAGTTTTTAAGAAAAACCAATTTAGACGAACTTCCTCAACTTTTTAATGTTTTAAAAGGGGAAATGAGTTTAATCGGTCCAAGACCTGAGCAGGTTGGTTATGTAAAACAGTTCAAAGAGGAAATTCCTAAGTATATGATTAAGCACAGAGTACGCCCGGGACTTACAGGTTGGGCACAGGTCAATGGCTTAAGAGGGGATACCTCAATTGAAGAAAGAATAAAAAAAGACATTTACTATATAGAAAACTGGAGCATATGGTTTGATATAAAAATCCTTTTTATGACAGTTTTCGGCAAAAATAAAAACGCATATTAATCGGAGGAGTTTTAGTGTTTAAAAAGTTGATTTTAACAATTTTAGCACTTTTTATACTTGCAGGCAATGTATACGCAAGACCTGTAAAAACAGTTGTTGCGCCAACATATTTACTTGCAAATTTAGATGACGGAGCAATTTTGGTTCAGGAAAATTGTTTAACAGAAGTAATGCCGGGTGATTTTTCAAAAATTATGACGGCGGTACTTTCTGTGGAAAAATTTGCTCTGACAGACCTTTTGACATTTAAAAATGAACTTCAGTTTAAAAATAATTACGGGAATATTGCAGCAGTAAAAAACGGTTACAGATTAACGGTTCTGCAACATCTTCAGAATATGTTGCTTTTGTATTCCGATGCAAGTGCAAATGAACTTGCCATCGCCCATAGCGGAAGCGTTGAAAAGTTCACCGAAGAAATGAATAAAAAGGCAAAAGAACTTGGGATGGAAAACACAGTCTTTTCATCACCTTCAGGCTATGACCCAGAAGGCGTAAGCAAAACAACTGCGGGAGATTTGTTTTTACTTGCAAGATATGTGTATAAAATTCCAGAAATTATTGATATCACTTCAACTGATATATTCTATCTTCCCTCTGTTTCAGGCGGGGGCGAAAGAATGTTTTCAAGCAGAAACCATCTTATAAGCAGATACACTTACTCAAGTTGCACCTATTCTGCAGCAAAGGGCCTTATGAGTAATGTGGGGAAAGACAGTTCGAGTTTTGTAGCAGTTGCAGAAAGAAATGACAGAAATCTTGCGGCAATAGTTTTAAACAGTCCAGACAGTAACAGTCTTACCGTCTACAAAGATGTTATAAACCTTTTTGAAGAAGGTTTTAACAGATTTAAAATGGTTAAAATCGCATCTGAAGATGAAATAGTAACTCAGGTGAAATTAAAGGGAAGTTGGAACGGTGCGGCGGTACTTTGTACCGACAGAACGGTAAACGCCTTAGTGCCTCTTGATTATGACAAAACTTTGGTTACAAATGAAATAGTAACTCAGGAGGGCAAGTGGGCACCTGTTAAAAAAGGGCAAAAACTTGGCACAATAAGATATTTTTATGACGGCGAATTTGTTGCCGAAACAAATCTTGTTGCAGTAAAAAATGAGAATTTTAATATTTTAGCAATATTGAAAAACACGCTTTTTACAAAACTCAATGCCTTTTTGCTTTTCATTTTGCTTGGAATTGTGGCAGCGTTTTTATATCTTAAATACAACGCTCTTCTGAAAAAAGAAAGAAGAAAGAAAAAAAGAAAAGAAATAACGGGAAGGAAAAATTAAAATGCTTTTTGATTCACACGCACATTTAGACGACCATAAATTTGACGCTGACCGTGATGAAATAATAGCCGCTTTGAAAAAAAGCGGCATTTCATATGTTGTAAACATAGGTGCAGACATTGAAAGTTCAGAAAATTCCGTAAACCTTGCAGATAAATATGACTTTGTTTACGCAGCGGTCGGAGTGCATCCATATGATGCCGAAATGGCAGATGATGCTTTAATTAATAAACTGAAAGAAATGGCGAAAAACAAAAAAGTTGTGGCAATAGGAGAAAGCGGACTTGACTATCATTATGAAGAAGCAGACAAAGAGGTTCAGAAAAATGCTTTTATAAAACATATTGCCCTTGCAAACCAACTTGATTTGCCTGTAATAGTCCATAATCGTGATGCTCATAAGGATATGATGGATATTTTAGCAGAGCATAAACCGAAAAATGCAATAATTCACTGCTATTCAGGAAGTGCCGAAATGGCAAAAGAACTTGTTAAAATGGGGTATTACATTTCATTTTCAGGAACTGTTACATTTAAAAATGCTACAAAAGTTCAGCAGGCGGCAGAGGTTGTTCCTCTTGACAGATTGCTTATAGAAACAGATTGCCCATATCTTTGCCCTGAACCTGAAAGGGGCAGAAGAAACGATCCCACAAAAATAAGGTTTACTGCGGAGAAACTTGCAGAAATAAAGGGCGTAACTTTTGAAGAAATGGCAAAAATTACAATGGAAAATGCAAAACGCATATACAAAATAGATTAGGAGTTATACAAATGAAAGAAATTTTTGAATTGTTCCTGATTTTTGCAAAAATCGGAGCATTTACATTTGGCGGCGGCTATGCAATGCTTCCAATGATTAAAAGAGAACTTGTTGAAAACAGAGGTTATGCAACCGAGGAAGAGGTTTTAGACTATTACGCAATAGGTCAACTTACCCCAGGGGTAATTGCAGTAAATGTTGCAACCTTTGTAGGCTACAAAAGAAAAGGCGTGTGGGGTGGCATACTTGCAACTTTGGGTGTTGTAACTCCATCTGTTATAATAATCGCAATTATTGCGGCACTTATTACCAATTTTCAGGATATTCCTGTTGTAAGTTCTGCACTTTCAGGTATAAGACTTGCAGTTTTGGCTATGATTGTTAAAACTTTGGTTGGCGTTGCAAAAAAAGGAATTGTAGATGTTTTTACATTAATAATAGCAGTTGCTACATTTTTAATTATGATGTTTGGTTTTCCGGCGGCAATTATTACAGTTACAAGTATTTTGGCAGGAATTGTGTATAAATCATTAAAAGAGGGAGGTAAAAGAGTATGACACTTCTTCTCTTATTCGCAGAATTTTTCAAAACAGGACTTTTTGCAATTGGCGGCGGACTTGCCACAGTTCCGTTTTTGTTTGAAATTGCAAATAAATATCCCTGGTTTACTCCCGAGCAACTGACAGATATGATTGCAGTTGCAGAATCAACTCCCGGACCTATTGGCGTTAATATGGCAACATATGCAGGTTTTAACGCAGGAGGTGTTTGGGGTGCGATAATTGCAACTCTGGGGCTTATTACTCCATCTATTATAATTATTCTGATTGTGGCAAAAATTTTAGAAAAGTTCAGAGAAAACAAATTCGTAAACTACGCTTTTTACGGAATTCGCCCTGCGGTTGCAGGTATGATTCTTGCGGCTTGGATGAGCCTTTTTAAAATGTGCGTTGTAAATGGAGCATTTTCAGGAATTGCGGATTTCTTCCTATTAAAAGAATTAATAATTTTTGTTTGCTTGTTAATTCTTAATTTAAAAACAAAAATTAACCCGATTTTTTACATAATTATTGGCGCAATTGTAGGAATTTTGCTTAAACTTTGAAATAATTTAACAAAACCACAATCGACAAAAATGGCTTGAAATCAACATTTTCTTTAAAATTGTTAAAAAATTGTTACAAAAATTGTTAAAAATCCTTGACATTTTTAAAACTTTGCAGTATAATATTTCGTGTAAGGTAAACAAAATGAAAGGATTTTTAGATGAGTTATAAATTTTCACTTAAAAAGATAGTAGTAGCCGGTGTGGTTGCGGCAACAACAATATTATCTTCAGTAAGTGCATTTGCTTACGACTACATAGGAAAAGGCACCGTAACAGGCGGTGTGGTTAATATAAGAAGTGAAGCGAGTACAAACGCGCAGATTATAGGCACAGGTGTTAAAGGCACTGCTTACAGTGTTATTTCACAGGAAAATGGCTGGGCTAAAATCGAAACAGCAGACGGTGTTATCGGCTATATGAACCTTGGTTATTTTTCAGTTTCTGCAAGTGAAAAAATTAAAGTAACAATTACAGGTTCTGCAGTTAATGTAAGATCAGGTGCAGGCACAAATTACGATGTAATCGGTGCTGTATACAAAGGTCAGGTGTTCCCTGTATTGGGAAAAGAAAATGGCTGGTATAAAATCAGTTTTAACAATGCAAGCGGATATGTAAGCAGCGAATATGTTACTTTGGAAAGTGGCGAAGTTGTTGCATCAGCAAGTCTTACAAGAGGTCAGCAGATTGTTGAATCTGCAAAGCAGCATTTAGGAAAACCGTATAGATATGGTGCATCAGGCCCTAACGCATTCGATTGCTCAGGTTTTACATCTTATGTGTATAAGCAGTATGGCTACAATATTAACAGAACTGCTGCAGGTCAGTATTCAAACGGTGTTGCAGTTTCTAAAGATAACTTACAGCCGGGCGACTTGCTTATGTTCACACAAAGAGGATATTCAGGAATTGGTCATGTTGGAATATATATTGGCGACGGTAAAATGATTCACGCAGGTAATTCATCAACAGGCGTACTCATTGAAAATGCTTTCACCGGTTACTATGGTGCAAGATACGTCGGCGCAAGAAGAATTGTTTAATTAGGGAATGATTAAACATTCCCTCAATGTGAAATTGTCATTTCACATTGGCTTTGCAAATTTGTCCGCTCGCGCATAATTTGTTGCGAGCAACAAATTATCAAATTTATAAGTATAAAAACTCAGGCACATGTCCTGAGTTTTTATGATTTAAATGTTTTTAGTTATGCTTCGCAGTGCACAGGCTCGTTGGTTCGAACTCAATATAAAAAGAAAAACAAAAAAGGTACGCTTATGCGTACCCTTTTATTTTGGCTCCCCAAGTTGGACTCGAACCAACGACCCTGCGGTTAACAGCCGCATGCTCTACCGACTGAGCTATTGAGGAATATCAACAAAATTATGATAGCACAAAATTTAATATTTGTCAATGATTTTTTATCTTTAAAAAATGACAAAATTTTTCAAAAAAGGCTTGAACGTACCTTGGGGTACGGTGTATAATTATAGTGATATGGATAATATATGTAATTTTTGGAATGTATGGAGTGATTTTATGAAAAAACGATTAGCGATTATTCTGGCGTTTGTTGTTTTTGTTACATCATGGGTATGTATGGGTACAAGCGGTCAGGAATCTGAGGTTTCGAATGGCTTTTCTGTTGAGTTTAATGGTGAGTCTGTAGGCTGCACATCCTTAATTATAAATGATATGCACTATGTTCCTTTCAGGGCTGTATTTGAAAAAATGGGTGCCTATGTGTTTTACAGAAGCAGCGACCGTCAGATTTTAGCGTTGTCCCGAGATGGAGATATGATCTACCACATCATCGGGCAAAATACAATGATTGTTAACGGTGAGCAAAAAGTATTTGACAATCCTACCCTTTTAGAAAATGACGGAACTTATATGCCTGTGGATATGTTATCTGCCGCGCTAAATCCTGACAGTGTTTTCTACGACGGTGAAAGAATTAACATTCAGAAGTATCTTTTTAACAATAATTATCATAAAATTATCAAAGAAGTGCTCGACCATTGCAAAAGCGACAGTTTTAATCCCGAAAACTTTTTAAGATACATAGATTATCACATTAAAAATCCAAATCTTGATATGCAGGAAGTATTTTTTAAAGTAAATATCGGTGTTGATTATCCTTTTTATCAGAATATGAAAACCATTGAAGACCCTTATGACCTTTATGTATTGGTTAATAAGTACAACAAATTGCCTGCAGGGTATGAGCAGTACAACCTTGTTAATATGGAAAGAAAGCACACGGTTGCAGACGGAAAACAGTATTTACTTGCAGGTGTTGCCTATGAAAAATATGTTCAGATGTATGATGCCGCAAAAAATGAAGGACTTTCATTAAGAGTTATTTCGGCATACAGAACAGAAAACTATCAGGCAGGGCTTTACAATAATAAAGTAAGATCAACAGGAAAGGTAAATGCGGACAACTATTCCGCAAGACCGGGCCATTCCGAACATCAGACGGGGTTGGCGGTGGATATCAACACAACAAGCGGTTCTTTTGAATACACAAAAGAATTCAAGTGGCTTCAGCAACACGCCCACGAATATGGATTTATTATGAGATATCCAAAAGGCAAAGAATGGATTACAGGTTATTCATACGAGCCTTGGCATTACAGATACATCGGCGTCGATGCCGCAACTGTGGTACATAACGAAGGCATAACTTATGAAGAATACTATGCAAAGTATGTAGCAAATCAGTTTAAGTAGGAGATGTAAAAAAAGCCCAGAACACAAAAATGGCTTTTATTAAAAAGAAAACCCCCGATTTTATCGGGGGTTTTTAATTTATAATATTTCATCGATTTCCAAGTTATCACTTTTACTTGCGGCAACGGCGAGTGTGTCGCATCTTTCATTTTCAGGGTGGCCAGCGTGCCCTTCAACCCAGGTAAATGTTACCTGATGCTCGTCCATTAAAGCCAAAAGGCATTCCCACAAATCAACATTCTGGGCAGGTTTTTTATCACTTTTTCTCCAGCCGTTACTTTCCCAACTATACACCCAGCCTTTGTTTATAGCATCTGTTACATACTTTGAGTCGCTGATTACAGTAACTTCACAAGGCTCTTTTAAAGCATCAAGACCTTTTATAACCGCCATTAATTCCATGCGGTTGTTGGTGGTTTCCTGATATCCGCCTGAAAGTTCTTTTTTTCTTCCGCCATACTCTAAAATCGCGCCATATCCGCCCGGACCCGGGTTGCCTGAACAGGCACCGTCTGTATACAAATTAACTTTTTTCATTATTCTACCTCACCAAAGGCGTTTTTTACACCTGCTTCTACGCCGACTTTTCCGTACTGATATGTAAGTCCGCCCTGTTGGAATGCAACAAATGGCTCTTTGATTGGTGCATCTGCTGAAAGTTCAATTGATGAACCTGACACAAAAGCGCCTGCCGCCATAATAACTTTGTCGCCATACCCCGGCATTTCCCAAGGCTGTGGTTCAACATTTGAGTCAACAGGCGAACCTTTTTGTATGCCCTGAATGTATTTTATCATTTTTTCTTCGTCATTGAATTTAATTGCCTGAATAATATCAGTTCTTTTTTCAAAAGGTGTAGGGCATACTTCGTAGCCTAAATCTTCAAAAATTGCACTTGTTAAAATTGCGGTTTTTACTGCATTTGCAACGGCAGATGGAGCCATAAACAAGCCTTTGTAAAATTCCTTATTTATGCCGAGTGATGCACCACATTCGCGGCCAAGCCCGGGGCAGTAGAGTTTATTTACCACACGCTCTACACATTCTTTTGTACCTGCAACATAACCGCCACAAGGTGCAATTCCGCCCCCTAAATTTTTAATGAGTGAGCCTGCCATAAGGTCTGCGCCCACTTCGGTTGGTTCTTTTTCTTCAACAAATTCACCGTAGCAGTTGTCCACAACGATTTTTGCATCACATCTGTCTTTAATAAATTTAATTGCCTCTTCCATTTCGGAAATAAGAAGTGATTTTCTCCATTCATAGCCCTTTGAGCGCTGCATCCACACAATTGCAGGTTTCTTTTCCAATGCTTTTTCGATTTTTTCAAAATCAAAACCGCCGTCTTTTGTAAGTTCAATCTGTTCGTAAGTTACGCCGATTTCTTTTAAAGATCCTACTGCATCTCCTCTTACGCCAACGGTTTCTTCCAATGTTTCATACATTCTGCCTGTTACGCACAAAATATGGTCATTTGGTTTAACCAAAGATGTAAGACAAAGAGAAAGTGCGTGAGTTCCGCAGGAAATGTTTTGTCTTACCAAAGCGTCTTCCGAACCTAAAACTTCTGCAAAAATTTTATCTAAAGTATCTCTTCCAAGATCGTCGTATCCATAGCCTGTTGTTGATGCAAAATGCGCCTCATTTACAGAGTAATTCTTAAATGCATCAATAACCTTTTTTGAGTTTACATATTCAATTCTTTCAACTTCTTCAAAGGCACTTTTTACCCTTTTTTCTGCTTTTTCTATTATGTTCATTTTATTTTCCTTCTTCTAAAAATGCTTTTATTAAATTTTTAACAATTTCTACATATTTTGTATCTGCCGCCTGACGGATTTGGTTTGAAAATCTTACAGGAATACCAACTACAACAACATTTGGACATTCAAATGCGTTTGCTGTGCTTTCAATCTTTGTGTCGGCTTCAGGTTTTATTTCAATGCCGTTGTTTTGACAGATACTTTCAATTTTTTCTTTTGCCTGTTCACTTATAATAAAGCCTTTGGTTGCCATTTTATAAGTTAATGTTTTGGCAGTTGTTTTTTCAAAAGCCACAACAAAATCGGGCTTTAATGCTCTTGATGCTGCTACTGCACCTTTGTTGCCGATTTTGCTCTGAACACCAAACACAAAGCATCCTTTATCTTCAGTTATTGCACATTCGAGCATTGCTGAAAGTGCGATTTTGTCCGCCGCATCTTTGGTGAAAATTATTTCATCTTCTGTGGTGTATTCTGCGCAGACTGTACCTGATGCGCCAACTGTTTCAAATCCTTCTTTTAACATTTCAACATAAAGGTTTTCTGTTGGTTTTTCAGGGTTTTCTGCCTGAAGAACACCGGTGTATCCGCCAAAAGAAATAAGACTTCCCAATGGAACTGACTGATTTCCTTTGTGGCAAACATACGCCTTATTGCCATCAATGCTCATTACTGTAAAGGCATCTTCGTCTATATTGCAGAAAAACATTATATCATCGCTTTTGTTTACAATAAGATTGCCTAAAGCATCAGTTTCGCCTTTCACTTTTGTTCCAATATATTTTTTTACTGTATCTTCGCTACCGCAGGGGCAGGGAAGTTGACATAAAATATCAAGCATTATAAATCCTCCTTGTCAAGAAAGTTTTCAAGCATTAAAATGCAGTTTTTAACATCTTCTCCCGATACTACCGAAAGTGGTGAGTGAATATATCTTGCAGGGATTGAAACTGCCGCAACTTTAATGTTGTTGAGTTTTAGTGCACCTGCATCGTTTCCGCCTCTTGGTACATTTTTGTACTGATGCTTTCCGCAAGATGCTAAAATTTCTCTTAAATCCTTGTCTGTGTAACCGTACCCGTCAACTATTGTAAGAGCAGGGCCCTTTCTCACACGGGTTGATATCTCACTTTCTTTTACCTGTGGCATATCAAGACAGGTTGTGCATTCAAGAACTACTCCGTAGTCAGCCTTTATTCGTCTTGACGAAACGGATGCACCGCGAAGTCCGATTTCTTCCTGCACATTAAAGCAGTACCAGATGTCGTGATAAAAGTCTTTTTCCATAAGCTTGAGCATTATATAGCAACCGAGTCTGTCATCAAATGCTTTGCCTTTTAGCAATGCTCCCAATTGTTCAAAATCTGTGTCGAAAGTTCCATAGTCGCCAACAGATACAAGTTTTAAGGCTTCTTCTTTTGTATCGACGCCGATATCAATATACATTTCTTCGGCAGATGGTTTTTTCTTCATATCATCTTCCGAGCAAAGATGAACCGGCTTTATTCCTGTAACTCCTAAGACTTTGTTTTTGCCGATAAGAACTCTTTTGGCAAGAAGTATACTCTCATCAATCCCGCCTACTGTGCGGAATTTTAAAAATCCCTCATCAGTTATTGAAGAAATGATAATTCCAACCTCGTCGGTATGGGCACAAAGCATAATAGTTTTTTTGCTTTCACTTGTCCCTTTTTTGAGGCAGTACAGATTGTCCATATTGTCCAGAAAAACCTCAGAACAATATTTTTTTGCAATATCTGAAATTATTTCTGCGATATATCCTTCATCGCCCGAAACCCCGTTAGTTTCTGATAAAATCTTCAAAAGTTCCATTTTTCACCTCAATACACGGTCGTTTGTTAAGTTTTCCAGTTGGTCTTTGGTAGTGCTTTTTAAAACTAAAGTTGTTAAATCCACAAGATTGTCATAGTCTTTTATGCTTGCAGTTTCAACAGGTGTATGCATAAATTTGAGGGGCAAAGATAAAAGACCGCAAACTGCAGGTTTTTCATTTATCTGATAGGCCCATGCGTTTGTTCCCGAACTGCCCTCTAAAATCTCCGTCTGATATGGAATGTTGTTTTTTTCTGCAGTATTTTTCATAATTTCATAAAGATTTTTATTAAGGCTAGGGCCAAAGCCGATGGCACTGCCATCACCGCACTTAAAGACAAGATCTCTTGACTCGTCGGGAGTTTTGCCGAAGGTTACATCCAAAGCGATAACCACATCAGGGTTTAAATTCTGATATTTTGCACCGCCAAGTCCCAATTCTTCCTGAACAGAAAATGCGCCGATAAGATTAAAAGGCAAATTTTCGTTTTTGAGATTTTCAAAAATTTCAATTACGGCTCCGCAACATGCTCTGTCATCAAGATAAGTTCCTGAAATGCTATTTCCCATTTTGTTTAAAGTCTGACGGTAGGTAACAATATCCCCAACAGAAACAAAATCCTCTGCATTTTCAAGACCTGTATCAATAAACATATTTTCAATTTTCATATTGCTTTTCTTGTCTTCTTCACTCATAAGGTGAGGAGGTTTTGAGGCAATAACGCCTAAGATGTCTTTTTTGCCGTGAACAATTACCTCTGATGCAGGCAAGACTCTTGCATCTATTCCGCCAAGGGCAGAAAATTTCAAAAATCCATTTTCAAAGATTTCTTTTACCACAAGTCCCACTGTGTCTGCGTGAGCATCAAGCACAACATTTTTTAAGTTTGGGTCTGCAGTTCTTTTGCAAAAAAGATTGCCGAATTTATCAGTAACAATTTCTTCGCAAAATTCTTCCATTTTGCTTTTTATAAGGTTTTGCACATTATTTTCTCTGCCTGATGCACCAAAACTTAAGCATAAATTTTTTACAAGTTCAAAATTCAAAGTTCATTCACCAAATCCTTAAATTTATTTCCGCGTTCTTCAAAGTTTGTAAACATATCAAAACTTGTAGCACCCGGGCAAAGCATTACGATATCGCCCCAGACAGCGCTTTCTTTTGCTTTTAAAACTGCGTCTTTAAGAGCAGAAGTTTCTATAATTTCAATTTTAGAGTTTTCAAAGTTTTCGGCATTTTCAACCGCTTTTTTTATCTGCGGAGCCGCCGCATCGGGCGCACCGTTACCAAGCAGTACAAGGGTTTTAACTTTTTCGCATATGATAGGACCTAAAACATCATAAGGTACTTTTTTGTCAAGGCCTCCTGCAATCATAATGATTTTTTTATCAAAAGAGTTAAGTCCTGCAATAGCGCGTGATGGACTTGATGCGATTGAGTCGTTATAAAACTTCACGCCGCCCACTTCTCTTACAAATTCAATTCTGTGTTTTACACCTTCAAATGTGGTAGCCACTTTCTTTATTATGTCTTTATTTACAAAATCATAAACTGCACAAATTGCAGTCATATAGTTTTCAACATTGTGAAGTCCGGGGAGTAAAATGTCGTTAATATCAAGAATTTCTTCACCGTCATAGATAATTTTGTCGCCTTTAAGACAGCAAAGGCAGTCAACTTTTCTTGAAAAAGTTCTTGATTTCCCTTTTGCTTCTTTTTCAACTTCTACCGAGTCGGCATTGGCGGCATTTGTTACTAAGATATCATTTTCTCCCTGATAGAGCATAATATTCTTTTTTGCATCAACATATTCTTTGTAATCTTTATGCCAGTTCAAATGATTAGGCTCTAAATTGGTGATAACTGCGATGTTCGGGCTTTTATTGATAGTGAAAAGTTGGAAACTTGAAAGTTCTAAAACCACAATATCAGTTTCTTTTATATCTTCAATTTCAGGAAGAAGCGGCTTTCCGATGTTTCCGCCGATGTGGACTTTGTATCCTGCTTCTTTTAAAAGTTCTGAAATAAGAGTTGTTGTGGTGGTTTTACCGTCGCTTCCCGTTACTGCAATTATTTTGCTTGGGCAAAGGTCAAAAAACACTTCCATTTCAGATGTGATTAACGCGCCCTTTTCTTTTGCTTTTAAAAATTCGGGAATGTCCGGCCTTATTCCGGGGCTTCTGAAAATTATTTCCCCCTCTAAATTATCAAGATAACTTTGTCCGAGATTTAAGTTTACACCAAGGTTTACAAGTTCTTTTCCAAGGTCTCCCAAGTTTTCTTTTTTGTCGCAGACAGTAACCAAAGCACCGCTTGTAACAAGCATTTTTATAAGGGGTGTGTTACTTACTCCTGCACCGATTACATTTATTTTTTTACCGAAAAATTCTTTGAAATATTCTTTGTATGTCATAAAAAAACTCCCTTGAAAACATATATACTTCAGTATATCACAAATGACTGTTAAAATCAACTTTTTTGATGCTCGGGCAAAATTTTGGTGCAAAATAAGTAAAAACCGCTTGAAAATGGCTTTTTTAAACAAAAAAACCTTTAATTTTTGTTGACATAAGGTTGATTTTTTGGTAAACTGTAGATAGCTTGCAAAATTATTCACATTTAAAGAAAGGATGAAGTTAAATGAAGAAAATTATTTCTGTTCTTCTTGCTGTTGCAATGCTCACAGTTTATTTGCCGGTTACCGCGGCTACAACAACTTTCAGTGACGTACCAAACAACAGCAACTACAAAAATGCAATCTACACATTGGCAGACTTTGGAATAATCAAAGGTGATGCCGGCGCTGATACATTCAGACCAAAAGCAAACATCAGCCGTGAGGAATTCAGCGTTATTATGACTCGTGTATTGGGTCTTGGCGCTCTTGATGTTGCAGTTACAGAATATCCGTTCCCTGATGTTACACCATCAACTGCGGCTGACTGGAGTATCAAGGCTACAAAAATCGCTTACGACCTTGGTATTATCAAAGGTTTTGACGATGGAACATTCAGACCAAAAGAAAATGTAACTTTTGAACAGGCAGTTAAAATGATTGTTTGTGCTTTGGGTTACGATGCTTCTGCTATCGAACAGGGCGGATGGCCTAACGGTTACATAGCAGTTGCAAGAGGCTTTGGTATTTTAAACAATGCAGAAGCACCTCAGGCACTTCCTGCAACACGCGAAATTATCGCTCAGCTTGTTGCTAACTCTTTGGAAGTTACTTTGGCAGAAACAGAAGTTGAAGAAGGCCGTAATCTTCTTACTGAAAAGTTAAGATACACAGAAGGCACAGGTATTGTTACAGGTGTTGAAGGTAAGGCTTTGAAATCAAACGCTTCAGGTATTACATCTGACGAAGTGCAGATTGATTATGCAACCAAGTTCAGAGTAGGTGAAACATCTGCAAAAGATTACTTCGGTAAGCAGATTAACTACTACTACAAAAACGACGGCGGAGACAAAGTTCTTGTTTCTGCAAGACTTACAAACAAAAACTCAGAAGTAACAGTTTCTTCAGATCAGATTAAAGATCTCTATGCTACAAAACTTGAGTATTATCCTGATGTTGACGAAACAAGCACTTTTGAAACATATGAATTTGAACCGGGCACAGATAAAGTAAGTGCTATTTACAATGGTAAATATGTTGCAAATATCACAAGTGCACTCAAACCTGACGCAGGTTCAATCAAACTTATCGATAACAACGGAAACGGATATTATGATGTTTTGATTATCGATTCAACAGAAGTTTATGTTGTTTCATCAGTTGATACAGCAAAGAAAATTGTTTACAACGAATACAATCAGGCTCAGTCACTTAATCTTAATGTGGCAACAGGTCAGATTGATGTTAAAATCACAAAAGCAAACACAGAAGTTGACTTTTCTCAGATCAGAAAAGGCGATGTACTTTTAGTATCTGCAAGTCTTTCACCTGTTGGAAGACAGGCATTCAACATTGAAATCGTAACAAACACAATATCAGGTAATGTTACATCAATGAACCCTGGCTACGGCGAAGTTATTATTGCAGGTCAGGTATATGAATATTCAAACGCATATGCAAGATACCTTACAGCAAAACCATCAGAGGCTATGGCTATCGGTGATAAAGTTACTGCATACCTGGATTCAAACAACAAAATCCTTGCAGCATCAGTTACATCAATTGCGGCAACTACAAAATATGGTTACTTAGTTGATGCAGACGGTCTTGCAAAAAATGAATATGCACAGTTTAAGATTTACACACCTGACAACAACACAATCGTGTTAAAAGGTGCAACAAGAGTTAAAATCAACGGAACATCATATACTTACGATCAGGTTCCTGACGTGTTAGATACTGCAAACGCTGCAACAAATCTTGATGCTTCTGCAGCAAATGCAACAAGAGCACAGCTTATCAAATATACAACAAACTCAAGCGGTCAGGTTGATAACATTTACACAATGCAGCCATCAGGCGACTCTGATAAAACATTGGTACTTTCAAGACCTTATCAGCAGAATGTAAAATATACATCTACAAACAGACAGCTTGGTACAGATGTAACACTTTCAACATCAACAAAGGTTATCTTCATCCCTGATGACAGATATGACACTGATGAATATTCAGCAGGCACATATTCAAAACTCAAAAATGGCTCAAATTATGCTTTTGAAGCATATGACTGTTCAGAAACAAATGTTCCTGCAATTGTAATTGTTTACGGTTCACCTTCAACTATCACTCTCAGTGATACATTGGTTACTTTCGCACTTATTGATTCTGTAAAAGATACAATCAAAGACGGCGAAACACTTACAACACTTGCTTGTAAGGTTGACGGCGCTGACAAAACATATTACACAACAGATTCAAGTATTCTTGCAGGTTACAACAAAGGCGATGTATTGAAACTTGAATTTGACGCAAAGGGTTATATCAAAGCGGTAGCACCTGCATTTGATTTTGATAACCTTCCTGTTGAAGGGGCAGCAACAAGATATTATACACAATCTGATTCAACAAACAGTTACAAAACTATTTTTGGTACAGTTTATGCCCGCGACGAAGAACGTGTTACAATCACACCTTATGATGTTGCAGCAGATGCTACATTAGTAAGCACACCTACATACACAGTTCCGCTTGCTACAAGCACAAAGATTTTTGTTCTTGACACAACAGTATCTGAAACATCACCTAACAGATTGACAGTTGGTACAATTGATTCAATCGCAGGTTATGTAAGTTCAGCAACAGGCGCTTCAAGAGTATATACATACATCAGAAACAATACAACAAGATTTATACTCGTAATTCAATAATTGGCAGACTGCAAGGACGACCTTCTTTAAGAGGGTCGTCTTTTTTGAAATTTTGCTATATTTGAATACAATTTTGCTTGAAAAAGTACTATAAATGATATATAATATAGTTGAATAGGGATATAGTTTTTATGTGAATCAAAAAAGGTAGGATTATTGTGGAAATAATTAGAGAAAAACGCAAATCGGATCTTTCTTGTAAAAGCAGAATTTACACAAAAAACAGTTCGAATAGTTTTTTTTCACTGGCATGAAAAAGTAGAAATTTGTTTCATCGGACAGGGCGATTTCACTTTTTTCTCAGACGGTGAATATATAAACGCTTCAGCCGGAGATATTGTTGTGTTCGGCGAACATTCTGTGCACAGATTTATTCCGAATACTGAAAGTTACATCACAGTATGCCAGTTCCCTATAAGCATTTTGCTTTCTTCGGGAATTACGGTAACTCCTCTTAAAATGCATATTTCTGCAAAGGAAATGGATGCAGTTCCTGATCTTAATGAAAATCTTGGGGTTTTGTTTAAATTACTTGAAGAACAAGAGATCAGCGTTAAAAGTGAGGATAATCCGTATTTCAGGAGTCTTTGTGCCGCACTTTACTTTTTACTTATGAAGCATTTCCCCGCACAAGACAGTTCAACCCTTAACAAAAGACAGCGTCAGGAGTTTTACAGAATTGCGGAATATATCAACAGACATTTTGCTGAAAATATTAATGTATCTTCAATTGCGGATGCACTTTGCATAAGCCGTGGTACTGTATCTGATATATTTTCAAAATATGCGGAAGAGAGCGTTAACTCATATGTAAATTCACTTCGTATAAATCACAGCAATAAATTGTTAGAGAGCGGCTCTACAATTTCAAATGCTGCATTTGAAAGCGGATTTTCATCGCTGCGCACATTTAACTACGCATATAAGAGAGAAATGGGTGTAACCCCTTCAGAATATTTAAAAAAAGTGAAAAAAGATTAAAAATTTCCAGTTTTTATGACAATTTTGCTTGATATTTTTATAATGTTAATTATAATAAAAGTATACCACTGAAGTGGAAGGAGTTGTTTTTATGAAATATGTAGATTTTTTTGGAAATAAGGTTTCTAAACTTATAGTAGGGGATAACCCATTTAACGGACATTCTTACATCACACATATTACCCCCGGCTCTGAAATGGTTGAGTTTTACACAACTGAAAACATTTTAAAAACTTTGTTTGAAATTCAGGATCTCGGAATTAACACAATGCTTCCATTGGCAGACCCTTATATTATCAGAGTTTTAAAAGAATTTGAACGTTCAGGCGGTAAAATGCAGTATATTTTCCAGCCATATATGCCTATGAATCAGGCAGTTAGTGCGAGAGCAATGCTTTCTCTTAACAATACTATCGGTATTTATCATCAGGGAACTACAACTGATTTTAACCACGAATCAGGCGACGATGCAAAAACATTGGCGCAGATTGCACAGTTCAGAGAATGGATGCCTGGTATTCCTGTAGGTCTTGGTACACACAGACCGGACGTTATTAAAAAATCTGAAAAAGAAGGCTGGGAAGTTGACTTCTATTTAGCTTGTATGCACAATGGCAGACGTGGCAGAGAAGGCGAACCAAGCGGATTCTTAACAGGTAAAACAAAAGACACACTTACTTTCTACGGTTGCGACAGACCGATTATGCTTGAAACTCTTCAGGCAGTTGAAAAACCTGTTATTGCATTTAAGATTTTTGCAGGCGGTCAGATGCTTTGCCACCTTAAAGGTCAGGAAAAGAAAGATGCAATTAAGGGCGTTTATGAAGAAATTTTCCCACAACTTAAAGAAAATGATTTCGCTGCTATGGGCGTGTTCCAGAGAGACGAAGATCAACTTAGAGAAAATGTTGAACTCTTTAATGAATGGGCGAAATAAAAAAATTATAAAGGAGAGTTAATATTATGAAATATGTAGATTTTTTCGGTACACAAGTATCAAAACTTATCTGCGGTGATAACCCGTTTAATGGTCATTCTTACATTACACATATTATCCCTGGCAAAGATATGAAAAATTATCACACAGAGGATAAAATTTTAGAAGCAATGCACGAAATGGAAGAATTGGGAATTAACACAATGCTCCCATTGGCTGATCCATACATCATCAGAATTTTAGAACATTATAGAAGCAATGGTGGTAAAATGAACTTCATTTTCCAGACATTTGCACCATTTATGTTAAACTATGACCTTGCTAAAATGTCAATCAGACAGATGATGAGTGTTGACCCTATCGGTATCTACCTCTCAGGTACATACACAGACGTTAGATTTGAAACAGACAAAAACCACGAAATCATCGGTATGCTTAACTGCCTTAAATCATCAGGCATTAAAACAGGCTTTGGTACACACAGACCTGAACTTATTGAGCTTTGCGAAAAAGAAGGCTGGGGTGCGGACTTCTATATGGCTTGTATGTATAATTTAAGAAGAAATCGTGAAGGTCAGGACAGCGGATTTATCACAGGAAAGAGTAAGTCAGATATCAAAGCTATTATCCCTGGTGACAGAGCGGTTATGCTTGACACATTAAAGAAAATTGATAAGCCTATTATCGCATTCAAAATCTTTGCAGGCGGTCAGATGCTTGCAGAAAAAGAAGAAGCAGATAGAAGAGTGCTTATTAAAGATGCTTACGATACAATCTTCACATCACTTAAGCCAAACGACTTTGCTACAATGGGTATCTTCCAGAGAGACCATGACCAGCTTGCTGAAAACGTATCAGTATTCAACGAATGGGCAGAAGAAAAAGGACTTTAATAGTTTCGGAATAAAATTCAAAAACAAAAAGCCAAGAATTTTTCTTGGCTTTTTATTTTTATTCTTCCATATATTGTTTGCGGCGCTCTTTGCGCTGCTTTTTCTTTATTCTTGCTTTTCTGTTCAAGTGAAGTATTATCAATAAGATTATAGCAGGAATAAAGAACCAGGGGTTTATGATAAATCTTCCGATTATGTGGATTATGTGAATAAATTCGTTTCTTTCCACATCATTTATTGCAACAAGATTTGCCGTGCCCAGGACAGAGCCGTTATATGAATATGTAACAGTTCCAAGTACACTTCCTGCAGTTATTGGTGCGGGAATTTTTTCAGGCAGATTTAAACTTGTTTCAATTTCTGCCGGATTGTTATTATCCGTTGGAACAAGGGCATTAATGGTGTTATCAACAGTAAGGTTTACAGGAGTTTTTTTCTTTGCTTCATAAACCTTTGCGGTGTGAACAACATCATCAGGTGCCGCTACCACTTTATTTACATAGTTTTTATAAGCAAAATCGAAAAGGGATTTTGAATTTGTATAAGAATATGCGTTTGCCTCTGTGTCAGCATTATCACAGCCCATAACTACCGAAAGAAGATACATACCGTCCTTTTGTGCAGAAGATACAAGGCAGTACCCTGCTTTTGATGTGCGGCCTGTTTTAATTCCCACGCAGTATGGATTTTTATGAAATGCAGAACTTAAAAACAGGTTTGTGCTTGTAAGAATACGCTGTTCTTCATACTTGTTTGTAGGCGGTATCTTATATACAGAAGTTTTTACAATGTTGCGGAATGTTTCGTTTTTCATTGCATACTGAGCAAGTACAGAAAGGTCTCGGACGGTGGTGTAGTGATTGTCATCGTGCATACCGCAGGTGTTTACAAAGTGGGTGTTGGTCATACCAAGTTCGGCGGCTTTTTTGTTCATAAGTTCAACAAAACCATCCATAGAACCTGCAAGATGCACCGCTATAACATTTGCGGCATCATTTGCAGAAGGTATAAGCAAGGCATTTACCAACTGTTCCATACTTAACTTTTCACCAATGCGGATTCCGATTTGGGAATCGTCCATTGTGATAGGTGCAATGGCTTCGTAACTTGCAGTTACAATTTCCTCGAAATTTCCCATTTCGATTGCAAGTATCCCTGTCATTATTTTGGTTGTACTTGCGGGGAACACCTTTTTATCAATATTTTTGCCATATAAAAGTCTGCCCGAGTTCATATCAACAAGCATGGCCGCATCGGCATTTTGAGTGTTTGGCGGTGTAGCAGAGGCAAGTTCCATAAATACAGGATTAGTTTCCGCCTGTACTACAAAGGCAGGTTGTGAAATGGTAAGGCACAAAATCATTGCCATTATAAAGGTAAAAATTGATTTTTTCATTCTTTTTTCTCCGTTTATTTATTTACTATAATTATACACAATCATCCGCCTTTTTTCAACAAAAAATTATAAAAACGCGGAATTTGAAAAAATTAGCATATCTTTTTACATAATTAATTGACATTGGGGTATAAAAGTTATAAAATAAATAATGTATAGAAATTTTT
>JAZRDC010000102.1:0-1952 GCA_045660065.1 Clostridia bacterium | reverse complement strand
GATGGGCAGAAAAAACTGTTAGGACCTTCAAGTTGGGCAACATATCCTGCTGAAAGGTCGCATGCTTCTGCAAGTTCTTCTTGTGTCATACCTCTTAACTTTCTATAGTATGCAATTTTAAGTCCGATTTTTATTACATTCATTTTATACTGACTTTCGAGCATTTTTATTCCCACCTCTTTTGTAATTATAACCCATTTACAAAAGAAATATTATATGATACAATATTAATATTATTAGGTAATATCTATTAAACACTATAAATGATATAGTAAAAGGAGATAATAAAATGAATGTTAAAGTTGAACTTTTAAAAGAATATATTACCGATTTTATAAATCAAAATATCCATAATTTTGAAATTGATGCCGATAAAATCGCAGACAGTACGGCTGTAAAAATTATAGAGCAAATAGTTTGTGTGCTAAAAAACGAAACCTATGACGATACTGATATAGTAGAAGAAATTGTAACTATATTTGAAAAATATGGCATAGACACAGGTGCCTGTCATAATTAAAAACAAAAAAACCACAACCGAAGTTGTGGTTTTTGAATGTTCGAAAGATGATTATCTCTTTGAGAACTGTGGTGCACGACGAGCGGCTTTGAGACCGTATTTCTTTCTTTCCTTCATTCTTGGGTCTCTTGTTAAGAAACCTTCTTTTTTAAGAAGTGCTCTGAAAGATTCGTCTGCATCTAAGAGTGCTCTTGAAAGACCGTGTCTGATTGCACCAGCCTGACCTGTGGAGCCACCGCCCTGTACGTTAACGAAAACGTCGAACTTGCCTTCTGTGTCAGTTACAACCAATGGCTGACGAACGATCATTTTAAGAGTGTCAAGACCGAAATATTCATCGATTGATTTACCGTTGATTACGATATTTCCTTTGCCAGGTAACAGTCTAACTCTGGCAACTGATTTTTTTCTTCTACCTGTTCCGGTTAATGCTGCTTTTGCCATTATCCGTTACCTCCTTATCTGATTTCTTTTGTCCAAAGCTCTGGTTTCTGAGCCTGATTTTCATGTTCTGCGCCAGCATAAACTCTTAATCTCTTTAATGCTTTTGCGCCGAGAGTTGTTCTTGGAATCATACCTTTAACTGCATATTCCATAGCTCTTGTTGGGAATTTTTCAAGCATTTTGTTGTACTTGATTTCCTTGATGCCGCCAATCCAGCCTGTGTGGTGGTAGTATGTTTTAGCTTCTGCTTTCTTACCTGTCATAACAGCTTTTTCGCAGTTGATGATGATTACATGATCACCGCAGTCTGCATGAGGTGTGAAAGTAGGAAGGTGTTTACCACGAAGGATTGCTGCTGCCTGAGCTGCAACACGACCTAATGGTTTACCTTCAGCATCTATGATATACCATTTTCTCTCGATATTTTCTGCATTTGCCATAAATGTACGCATAGAAAAAACCTCCTCGTTCATAAAATACTATGCCATTTTAATACAAGAAAAATGTTTTGTCAATAACTTTTTTAAAAGTTTTTTTGAATAACATACAAAACTTTGATTTTCTCAAAAAATCTCCGTTTTTCTCCGTTTTTTAATTGACAAATTTGATTTTTTGTGCATTTTATTTTTGAAAAATGTGGGTTGGGAAGTTAAATTAAAACCATATTTAAAGGGATAGGAAAAAATGTTCAGAACGGAAAAACTGAGCAAACGCCAAAGGCTTCCTTTGGTGTTTGGGTACCCGAAGCACGTCGAAGTTCGTGCTTTTACTTCGCTTCCGCTAGTCGCAGAAACTCATTTTACGCACGACTCCTCCTTTACAAAATTGAAAAGTACTTTTCAATTTTGATAGGAAAAACCGCGACAAAAGTGAGCAATGGGAATCTCACATTGCGAGCATACTAAAGCGTGTTTTGACGAAGAGGCGAAGTTTTTTCGTAACAAAAATGGCTTTTAATAAAAAGAAAAATCCTGTTTTTTCAGGATTT
>JAZRDC010000101.1:0-12606 GCA_045660065.1 Clostridia bacterium | reverse complement strand
TTACTACGGTGGAGTTAAAAAGTATCAGTGGCTTACAATTCCTCTTGCAATCCACGGAACTGTTGTAAAAGAAAATGGTGAAAAAGTAAATATCGTAATCGGTGAAAAGGAAACTGATCCTGTTTTCTATATTTCAGATATTTTGCCTCATTTAGGTCAGGCACAGATGGAAAAAACTGCATCAAAATTTGTTGAAGCAGAAAAGCTCAATGTTATTTTGGGCACAATTCCTTATGGTGATGAAAAAGTTTCAAGCAAAACAAAGCTTGGAGTTATGAAAATTATAAATGATATGTATGGCATCAAAGAGCAGGATTTTGTTAGTGCCGATATCGAAATCGTACCTGCACACAAAGCTCGTGATGTTGGCTTTGACAGAAGCCTTATTGCCGCATACGGACACGATGACAGAGTTTGCGCATATACTGCATTCGAAGCACTTATGGAAGCAAAAACTCCTGAAAAAACTGCAATTTGCCACCTTGTTGACAAAGAAGAAACAGGCAGTGGAGATATGACGGGTATGCAGTCAACATTTTTGCAGAATATGATTGCAAGAATGTGTGCAAAATCAATGGAAAATTATAACGATATTATGCTTCGTGATGCATTGGAAAACAGCAAATGTTTGTCATCTGATGTAACTGCGGCATATGACTCAAACTTCCCTGAAGTTTTTGAAAAAAACAACTCTGCTTATTTAAATGGCGGTGTATCTTTGATGAAATATTCAGGTGCAAGAGGAAAATCAGGCACAAGTGAAGCAAGTGCTGAGTTTGTAGCAGAAATTACAAAAATGTTTAAAGATAATGGCTGCGTATGGCAGATTGCAGAACTCGGTAAGGTTGACTGCGGTGGCGGTGGAACTGTGGCACAGTTTTTAGCAGTGCTGGGAATTTCTGTTATAGATTGCGGAGTTCCTGTTCTTTCAATGCACGCGCCATATGAAGTAGTTTCAAAATTTGACGTATATATGACTTATAAAGCATACAAAGGTTTTTACGCTATTTAAGTTAATCTTGTATTTTTAAAAGGTTTGTGATATACTGTTATATACGCTCAAAATTTGTGGGTATTTGCAGTTATGTGAGGAATATATATGAAAAAAGTTATAATTTTTGCACCTGTTGTGTGCTTGATTTTATATAGTATATTTGCATTTTTGACACCGTTAGTTCCGTCTTTTTCATTTTTATGTGCGCTTTTGCTGGTACTTACAGGTGTATTTTCAATTTTCAGAAATTCAAAGATTTCCCTTGGAATTTACAATATAGTTGCAGTGGTTGTAACATATCTGGTTAACAAAGAAATTGTTTTTTCTTTAGTATATGCTATGAGTTATATCGGAGCAGGATTCTGGCTTTGCTACTCACTCCTGAGAAGAAAGGGAGGAGCATATGCACTTATTGTTTCTTTGATTTTTGTAATTATGGCAGACTATGGCTCTGTTGCAATCAGTAATGTGTTTTACGGCAGACCTCCGTTTGTATTTATTGACGAAATGTTCCAGGTGTTAAAACCTGTTGTTATCGAAACAATCGGTCAGAATGCAGACGCACTTAAAATACAAAATGCAGAGCAGTTTTTCAATATGTATGAAACTGCTGTAAGAATGATTTTGCCGTCAGTTATCATTATAATCGGGCTTGTAAAAACAATTATTTTAACATTTTTAACCAAAGTTATTGTAAACAGAAGTTTAAAAGGACTGGCAATAGACTTAAGATTTTCAGAGTTCAAAGCAGATGGAGTAACTGTGTTTGTGTTTTTCCTCTCAGCACTTATTTCAATGTTTGCGGGAGACAGCATAATTGCTGTGGTATTTACCAATATTTATGCAATATTAAATATAGTGCTTGTGCTTTGCGGAATGTCTCTTTTGGACTGGTACTTAAGAGAAAAGCAACATGTTAAAATATTTTTCAGATTTTTGATTTTATTAGTTGTGGGGATTTTATCTCTGTTTCCGATATTATCAGTAATTTTGTCCGTTGCGGCACTTATTGACGCAAGAAGAAATTTCAGAAATATCGGAGTAGTTACTAAAGGATAAATAAAGTTGAGGTGAGTCAGCTTGAAAAACAGAAGTTCAGACAATTTTATAAGTTTGTTGTTGTGCCTGACAGTTATGTATATACTGGCAGTTATTACTCTGCTTTTTAATGTGCCGTGGGGTATAACTCAGTTGCTTTGCGCAATTATTTTAACTGTGCTTTGCATTATGATAGTAAAGCAAAATCACGGTCATTTTAAGAATTATATCAACAACATCACTTTCCATGCCGATACTGCAACAAGAGAGAGTATGATTTATGCTCCCATGCCTGTGGCAGTTGTAAAAAAAGACGGCAGGGTTTTGTGGTATAACGAAAAGTTTGACAAAGCATTCGACGATAAAGAACTTTTTGATATGCACATTGACGAAATGTTTGACAAAAAAGATATAACCAGGTGTTTTGAAAGCGAAACCTTCGGATTTGATGCTAAGATCGGCGATAAAACATACTTTGTAACAGGCAACGGTATAAGAGCAGAAAAGAAAGATACAGAAAGTTCTTTTGTTGTTCTTTATATGTTTGATACAACAGAGAAAAGTGAACTTTTTGAAAAATATAACAATGAACACGCAGTTGTGGCAGTTGCCTGCGTTGATAACTATGAAGATGTTCTTATGAACACACCTGACACATACAGAAGTTTGCTTATGGCAGAACTTGACAAATTAGTATATGGTTGGTTCGGCGAATTTGGTGCAATGGTCAAAAAGTATGAAAGAGATAAGTACTTAATTGTTTTCAGAAATGAATTTTTAAGCCAGATGAAAGAGAAAAAGTTTGAAGTTATCGATCAGGTAAAGGAAATCAAATGTGGAAACAAATTTGCACCTACATTAAGTGTCGGCATCGGTGTGGACTTTTCATCTCTTACAACTGCAGATGATTATGCAAATTCAGCCCTTACCCTTTCATTGGGCAGAGGCGGGGACCAGGTTATTATTAAAGACAGCGATAATCTTTCATATTACGGCGGCAAAACCCGTGAGCACGAAAAGACTACTAAGGTTAAAGCAAGAGTTACTGCTCTTGCCTTAAGGGAACTTTTTTCGGAGGCAAAAAATATCGTTGTTATGGGACATCAGTTCCCTGATATGGACTCAATCGGTGCAGGAATTGGTGTTTGTGCATTTGCAAGAAGTCTTGGGGTGAAAGCGAATATTATCTATGATTATTCTTCACCATCTATTAATCTGATGCTTGACAGAATAAAAAAATCTCAGGAATACGAAGATGTTATTGTAAGTAGAGCAGAAATCAAAGAACTTGTAACACCTGAGACCTTGATTGTGGTAGTAGATACTCACAGACCTGTTTATACAGATTACCCTGAACTTTTGGAAGGTGAAAACGAGATTGTGCTGATTGACCACCACAGACGCGGTGCAGAGTTTTTATCAAATGTTAATTTAGTGTATCACGAGCCATACGCATCATCTACCTGTGAACTTGTTACTGAAATTCTTCAATATGCAGGGGGTAGTTTTAAATTGTCATCTCAGGAGGCAGAGGCACTTTTTGCAGGTATTATGTTAGACACTAAAGATTTTGCTATGAAAACAGGTGTCAGAACTTTTGAAGCGGCGGCTTATCTTAAAAGATGTGGCGTAGATATTGAAACAATCAGAAAATTCTTCAGAAATGATTTTGAAAACTTTGTTGAAATTTCAAAAGTTGTTTCAGGCGCTGAAGTGGTAAGAGGAAACATTGCAATTGCTGAGTGTAAAAAGACAGATAATGTTGATTACAGAACAATTGTACCTCAGGCAGCAGATAAACTTTTATCAATAAGCGGAATTGATGCTTCTTTCGTTATTATGGAACTTCCTGAAGAAACTATCGTAAGCGGAAGGTCTACGGGAGAAATCAATGTTCAACTTATTTTAGAAAAAATCGGCGGAGGGGGACACCTTACAATGGCAGGTGCTCAACTTGAGCCATGTAGTTTTAATGAAGCGAAAGTTAAGCTGATGGGCGTAATAGAAGAATATATTGCTGATCAGCAGAAATAGAAAGGAGAAATAATTGTGAAGGTTATTTTAATGCAGGATGTAAAAGGTCAGGGAAAAAAAGGACAGACCATAAATGTAAGCGACGGTTATGCAAGAAACTTTTTACTTCCGAAAAATCTTGCTGTAGAAGCAACAAATGCAGCAATCAATGATATGAAAGGTAAAGATGAAGCATTTGCATATAAAAAGCAGACTGAACTTAATGAAGCAAAAGAAATGCAGACAAAACTTGCAGGAATTTCTGTAAAACTTTCTGCAAAAGCAGGTGCAAACGGTAAACTTTTCGGATCAGTTACAAACAAAGATATCGCTGAAAGTTTGCTTAGTCAGCACCATATCAAAATTGACAAGCGTCGTTTTGAAATGGAAGATATCAAGCAGACAGGTACATTTGAAATATCTGTTAAACTTTATCCGGATGTTGTAGGAAAACTTAAGGTTACTGTAACCGAAGCATAAAGGAGTAAATTATGGAAGAGTATTTGGGTGCAAAGGTTCCGCCGTATAGTTTGGAAGCGGAACAGTCTGTACTTGGTGCAATGTTAAATGATGAAGAAAGCGTAGCAGTTGCTCTTGAAAATTTATCTGCAAATGATTTTTACAGAGCAGAAAACAAAGAAGTATTTTCAGCAATGGTTACACTTTTTGAACAAAACAAGCCTATTGATGTAGTAACTGTTTGTGATGTGTTATCACAAAAACAGATGTTAGAATCAATAGGCTCAGGTGAGTTTATCGCAAATCTTGCAATAAGTGTGCAGACAACAGCGAATATCAAATACTATGTTGATATAATAAAAGAAAAAGCACTTTTAAGAAATCTTATTGACGCATCAGGTCAGATTTCAAGACTTAGTTATGAAGCATCAGAAGCACCTGCGGCTATTGCTGAAACTGCAGAAAAACTTATTTTCGATGTGCTTCAGGGGAAAACATCAAAATCATTCAGTAAAATGGGTGATGTTGTTCAAAGAAACTTTGCACATTTAGAAGAACTTCAGGGAATGAACTCAAGAATAACAGGTTTAGAAACAGGTTTTTCTCATCTTGATTTCATACTTTCAGGTTTCCAGAAAGGTACCCTTAACATTCTTGCGGCTCGTCCTGGTATTGGTAAAACAAGTTTTGCCCTTAATATTGCAAAACACGTTTCTATCAGAAATAAAGTTCCTGTAGCGGTATTCAGTCTTGAAATGTCAGAAGAAGAACTTACAAACAGAATTATTTCTTCTCAGGCTATGGTAGACAGTGAAAAATTAAAAACAGGAAGACTTGATTCAAACGACTGGGAAAGATTAATGCAGGCGGCAGTTCCAATGTCAGAAGCACCGCTTTATATAGACGATACTTCAATGATAAGCGTAACTGAAATCCGTTCAAAATGCAGAAGATTAAAATTAGAGCACGGTCTTGGTCTTGTTATAGTGGACTACCTGCAACTTATGCAGGGTAAAGGCAGAACAGAAAGCAGACAGCAGGAAGTTTCTGAAATGTCAAGAGCACTTAAAATTCTTGCAAAAGAATTAGAAGTTCCTGTTTTGACACTAAGTCAGCTTTCCCGTTCTATTGAAACAAGTACAGATAAAACACCTGTGCTTTCAGACCTTCGTGAATCGGGTGCTATCGAACAGGATGCCGACGTTGTTATGTTTTTACATAAGCCTGAATCCGAGGAGGAAGAAGAAGGACCGAACACAATGGCAGAACTTATTATTGCCAAGCACAGAAGCGGTTCTACCGGCAGAGTTAAACTTATGTGGCGTCCGAATATTACAACTTTCTTAAGTGTGGATAACACAAGAGAATAGGGGAAAAGTATGTTAAATAAGGTTAAAAAGACAATGTCGGATAATAATATGATTTCCGAATATGACAAAGTGTTGGTTGCTTTGTCAGGCGGATGTGATTCGGTGTGCCTTTGCCTTGTTTTAAAAGAACTGAACATAGATTTTGCAACCGCACACTTAAATCACTCTATCAGAAGCGAGGCTGACTCTGATGAAGAATTCTGCCGTGCATTTTCAAAAAAGATAGGTGTAGATTTTTACAGCGAAAAGGTGGATATTCCTGAGATTGCAAAAAAATCGGGGGTAAGCGAAGAAGTTGCAGGAAGAAACGCAAGGTATGATTTTTTTAACAGACTTTGCTTTGATAAAGGCTTTACAAAAATTGCAGTTGCGCACAATCTTAATGATAATGCAGAAACTGTGCTTCTTAATCTTTTAAGGGGAAGCGGACTTAAAGGGTTGTGCGGTATTCCCAAAACAAGAGGTAATATAATAAGACCTTTAACAGATGTTTCCAGAGATGAAATTGAAAAATTTGTAAAAAACAAAAATCAGGATTTTGTTACAGATAAAACCAATTTTTCAGATGACTATACAAGAAACAAAATCAGAAATAATGTTATAAATAAACTTGTTGAAATTAACTCGTCAGCACTTTTAAATATTTCAAAAACCACAGACATTTTAACTGCCGACGATTTACACTTTGATACTTTGGCAGAAAAGTATGTTTATTTTGACGGTGAAAGTGCATATATTAAAGTCAGTGAGTTTGAAAAACTTGACAATTCTGTTAAAGCAAGAGTTTTAAGCAAAGCATATGCGTATGCGTCAAAAATAGGCAAAGATTTTGAAAAAAAGCATATTGAATATATTATAGAAAATTATAATAAAGTAAATGGTGAGATAATTCATCTTTGTTTCGGCGTGGTTTGCCGTGCTGAATATGGTAAAATTATTTTTGAAAAGAAAACAGATGTTCAAAATTACTGTTATACTTTGCCAGTTTGTGGTGAAGTTTTTGTTAAAGAAGCAGGTATAAAATTTACTTCAAAAATAATTCTAAAAAATGAAGTGAAAAAATATAAAAATGCAGAGTTTTTTGATATTAAATTAAAAGACTCTGAAATAAAAATACGCTCCCGAAAAGACGGAGACAGAATTATTCCTTTCGGACATAAAAATCCCGTTAAGGTAAAAGATGTTTTAATAAAAAATAAAGTTCCTGTAAGGGAAAGAAACACAATTCCTGTTATAGAAACTGATGAAATTGTGTGGCTTTACGGGATAAAACGAGCAGATTTGTTCAAAATTTCGGAAAACAGTAATGAAGTACTTATGATAAAAGGAGAGAAAGTAAATGACCAATGATGTGGAAAGAGTTCTTCTTTCTGAAGAAGTGATAAAAGAAAAAGTAAAACAGATTGGTGCGCAGATTACTGAAGATTATAAGGGTGAAAAACTGCTTATAATCACAATTTTAAAAGGTAGTGTTATTTTTGCAGCGGACCTTTTAAGAGAAATCAAAATCCCTGTTGAAATAGATTTTATGTGCCTTTCAAGTTACGGTAGTGATTCAAAATCAAGCGGGGTTGTTAAAATTGTAAAAGATTTAAATGAACCAATTGAGGGTAAAAACGTACTTATTATCGAAGATATTTTAGATAGCGGAAACACTTTATCGCATCTGGTTAAACTACTTGGTACAAGAAATCCGAAAAGCGTAAGAATTGCGACACTTTTAGATAAACCTGACAGAAGAGTTGCAGAAGTTGAAGTTGCATATAAAGGATTTTCAATTCCTGACGAATTTGTTATCGGCTACGGACTTGACTATGCTGAAAAATACAGAAATCTTCCTTATGTGGGAATATTAAAAAGAGAAGTTTACGAAAATAAATGAAATATTTATGAAAATTGACTTGTTTTCCTTGAAAACGCGTTGGTTTTATGGTATTATGGGAAAGATTAAAATACAGGAGGATATATATTTTGAATAAAAAATTAAAAAGTATGGCATTTTATGTTGCACTTTTTGCAGTGATTTTGTTGCTTGTGTCATACTTTTATTCAGAACCTGCAACAGAAGTTAAAATTTATTCTGATCTTGTTAAAGAAATTCAGGCAGGTAACTTAAAGGAACTTGAAATAACAGGAAATGTTGCAGTTGCTACAAAAATTGACAATGTAAAATTTGAAACAACTATCCCTTCAATGGACATTCTTTATAAAGATGTAGGGGAGTCCATTAAAAAGCAGGTAGATGCAGGAACTTTGGATTATGAAACACCAATGGTTGCAGAAAGCCCATGGTGGATGTCAATGCTTCCGGGAATAGTTATACTTGTTTTGTTCATACTTGCATGGATGTTTTTAATGAACGACAAAGGCGGCGGAGGAAGAGGCGCTATGTCCTTTGGAAAGGTGCGTGCAAAAGTTGCAAACGAAAACGGCCCAAAAGTCGGGTTTGATGATGTTGCAGGCGAAGATGAAGAAAAAGAAGAACTTCAGGAAGTTGTTGCTTTCTTAAAAGACCCTACAAAGTTTAAAGAAATGGGCGCAAGAATACCAAAAGGTGTGCTTTTGGTAGGCCCTCCGGGTACAGGTAAAACTCTTCTTGCAAAAGCAGTTGCAGGTGAAGCGGGAGTGCCATTTTTCTCTATAAGCGGTTCAGATTTTGTTGAAATGTTTGTAGGTGTTGGTGCATCTCGTGTAAGAGATTTGTTTGAACAGGCTAAAAAGAACTCACCTTGTATTGTGTTTATTGACGAAATTGACGCAGTTGGCAGACGAAGAGGTGCAGGTCTTGGCGGTGGACACGATGAAAGAGAACAAACTCTTAACCAACTTTTAGTTGAAATGGACGGTTTTGGTGTGTATGAAGGAATTATAATCCTTGCTGCTACAAACAGACCTGATATTTTAGACCCTGCACTTTTAAGACCGGGCAGATTTGACCGTCAGGTTGTTGTAGGTTATCCTGATGTTAAGGGAAGAGAAGAAATCTTAAAAGTTCACGCTAAAAATAAACCTTTGGCTGAAGATGTAAGTTTAGAAGTTGTTGCAAAAACAACTGCAGGATTTACAGGTGCAGAACTTGAAAATCTTATGAACGAAGCCGCACTTTTGGCAGTTAAGAATGAAAGAAAAGCAATTTCTATGTCAGACCTTAACGAGGCTATGATAAAAGTTGTTGTAGGTCAGGAAAAGAAATCAAGAAAAATCAGCGACAAAGAGAAAAAACTTACTGCATATCACGAAGCAGGTCATGCAATTGTTACAAGACTTATGCCTGATCAGGACCCTGTGCATCAGGTTTCTATTATTCCAAGAGGCAGAGCAGGCGGATATACAATGCATCTTCCTACAGAAGACAAAATGTATAATTCAAAAAAAGAAATGGAAAACAACATTGTTGTTCTTCTTGCGGGTAGAGTTGCTGAACAACTTGTGCTTGATGATATCAGTACAGGTGCTTCAAATGATATCCAAAGAGCCACATCAATTGCAAGATCCATGGTTACAAAGTATGGTATGAGCGATGCTCTTGGCACTGTTTTCTATGATTCTGAACAAGAAGAAGTTTTCATCGGCAGAGATATGGGACATACAAAGGTTTATTCAGAAGAAATTGCCGCAAGAATTGATAATGAAATCAGAAAAATCATTGACGGCGGATACAATGAATGCACAAGACTTTTAAAAGAAAATCTTGATAAACTTCACATTGTTGCAGAGGCTTTGATTGAAAAAGAAAAAATTGACGGTGAAGAATTTGAACAATTGTTCACAAGCATATAAAATGTATGCAGCAAAATTTTTATGTTTTGCTGCATAATTTATAAAAGGGGAGAAATTTATGGAATACTTGGTTAAAAATTACGGTGCAGTGGCAGATGGCATTACAGATGCCGCACCTGCTATACAAAAAGCCATTGACGAATGCACAAACAATGGCGGCGGAAAGGTAATTCTTTCTGCAGGTACATACCTTTGTTCAACAATTACTTTGAAAAGTAATGTTGAGTTTCATTTGGAAATGGGCTGTAAAATTATCAGTTCTTTTGACGGCGATTGCTATTCAGAAGGCCACGCTGCGCTTTTAGAAGCAAAAGATGCAGAAAATATTTCTATTACAGGTTTTGGCGTGATTGACGGAAGAAGCCAGATGATTTTTTATGATGACGGACAAGACCCTCTTCACGAAGCGCCACTTGATTATCCTTATGGGGTTTTCAGACCGAGAACATCTATGTTTGAAAATATTAAAAATCTTGTAATAAGAGATATTACAATTCAGAACAGTGTGTTCTGGACACTTCACTTTGCAGGATGTAACAATGTAACTGTTTCAGGAATTAAAATTTTAAATGATACACGCTCTAACGAAAACGATGGTATTGATCCTGATTGCTGTAAAAATGTGGTTATTTCTGATTGTATTATTACAGCAGGCGATGACCCGATTGTTGTAAAAACAACAAAACCAATGGCTGAAAAATATGGAAGCAGTGAAAATATCGTAGTAACAAACTGCGTATTCAAAACCAAAAGTGCAGGTCTTAAAATTGGCACAGAAACATGGGCAGACATCAGAAATATCGAAATGAGTGGCTGTGTTATGGAAGAATGTGGCAGAGCAGTTGCAATCTGGGCAAGAGACGGCGGAGTTATTGAAAACATTCACGTTTCAAATGTAAGAGCAACTTGCAGAGCATATAACGCTTGTAACGATAACAAACACATCGGTGCAGGATATCCATATTGGTGGGGTAAAGGTGAAGCAATTTTCATCACTAACACATCAAGAGACGGCAAGAATTTAAACACAGGTAAAATCCGCGATATTACATTAAACGACCTTAATATTGACTCAGAATCCTGCGTATTTATTTCAGGTTCAGATTATGGCGAAATCTCTGATGTTGAAATCAGAAACTGCAAAATCAATTTAAAGAAAATCGGCAGTCAGGAACCGGGAAGATTTGATTTCAGACCATCACCAAAAGATGTGTATAATCACGATATTCCTGGAATTTACGTTGATTGTGCAAAAAATGTTACTGTTAAAGATACAAGAGTAAGATTTTTATATGACTCAGATGCATACAGTAATGTTGTTCAGGCTGAAAACTCTGAAAATGTATATTTAGACGGCGTTTGGGGCAATCCTGCTCATGAAAACATTCCTGCAATCAAAGCAACAAATGTTAAAAACTTTGAATGTAAAAACTTAAGAACTGATGCTGAAAATAAAATAGTTGAAGAATAATTTAAAGACACATTTCTATAAAACAGAAATGTGTCTTTTTTATACATAAAAATTACAGCTTTTTGTTGAAAAAAAGATGAAATTGTGGTATGATATAAAATAAGGTTAGTAATATGGATAAATATTGTTAATTTGAAATCATTAAAATATATAAGGGGTGGGCAAATATGTCAACTGAAAAACAAAAAGCATTGGAAATGGCGCTTAAAAATATTGAAAAGCAGTATGGTAAAGGCGCTGTTATGAAACTTGGCGAAAATACACATTTTAATGTTGATGCTATTTCAACAGGTATTTTGAGCATTGATGCGGCACTCGGTATAGGCGGTCTTCCAAGAGGAAGAATTATTGAAATTTACGGACCTGAATCTTCAGGTAAAACAACAGTATCATTAAGCATTATCGCTTCTGCACAGAAAAACGGCGGTGAAGTTGCTTTTATTGACGCAGAACACGCTTTAGACCCACAGTATGCAAAAACATTGGGCGTTGATATTGATAACCTTTTGGTTTCACAGCCCGATACTGGTGAAGATGCTTTAGAAATCACAGAAGCATTGGTTAGAAGTGGTGCAATCGATGTTATCGTTATTGACTCTGTTGCAGCTTTAGTTCCAAAATCAGAAATCGAAGGTGTTATGGGCGACTCACACGTTGGTCTTCATGCAAGACTTATGTCGCAGGCTTTAAGAAAACTTGCAGGTATTATCAATAAATCAAATACGGTTGCAATTTTCATCAATCAGCTTCGTGAAAAAGTTGGTGTTAACTATGGTAACCCTGAAGTTACAACAGGTGGCCGTGCCCTTAAATTCTATTCTTCTGTTCGTATGGAAGTAAGAAAAGGTGAGGCTTTAAAATCAGGTTCTGAAGTAATTGGTAACAGAACAAAAGTTAAAATTGTTAAAAACAAAGTTGCACCTCCATTTAAAGAAGCAATGTTTGATTTGGTGTTCGGCGAAGGTATTTCAAAAGAAGGCGGAGTTTTGGACTTTGCAGTAGATATGGATATCGTAACAAAAGCAGGTGCCTGGTTCTCATATGGTGAAACAAGAATGGGACAGGGCAGAGATGCTGCAAAACAGTTCTTGCTTGACAATCCTGATATTTACGCTGAAATCGAATCAAGAGTAAGAGAAGCACTTATGAATGGCAAAGATGTTAAAGCATCTGCTAAAGTAAGCGATGATGAATAATATTATCACTGATATCCTACCCCAGGTTAATTCAGATTCCAGATTTTCTGTTTTTATTGATGGTGAATTTGCTTTCGGGATAAGTGATTTTGACCTGTATACTTTAAGATTGTCAAAAGGTGATGAAATCACAGAAGAAAAAATGGCAGAAATTGAAAGCGTAATTGATATTGATAAGTGCAAAAATTATGCAATTGATTTAGTGTCAAGAAAAATGTATACCGAAAAAGAAATACGCACTAAAATGAAGCATAAGGAGTTTTCGCAAACTGCCATTGATAATGT
>JAZRDC010000100.1:0-76560 GCA_045660065.1 Clostridia bacterium | reverse complement strand
ATGCGAACAAACACGATGATATAAAGCTCAGTATATTACCGAATATTACTACCCATAAATCTTTAATTTTAGTGCAAACAAACCCAAGCACACCAAATCCTATTATACCTATTAAATAAAACCAAAGAGAGCCATATAATGAATCTTCATTCATGGCTAAAAAGACAAATGGTATGCAATAGGCTATCAGTATCAAAACTCTGATAACAGTTTTTCTCATAGTACTCCTCCTAATATTTAAGACGAAATTTTTAGGTATAAGTTCATTTTATGCGTAATTTTTTATAATAAAAAAGTGTGCTCCAATCTTGGAACACACCAAAAAAGTGCAGTCCCTCAACTGTTGCTACACAATGCTCAACCTATCCACAGGTACGAGAAAGAGAGAAAACACCTTTTTACAAAGGTTATTTTCCCTGTGGACTTTTGGTTTTATGCATTTGTGTAGCATCTTCAGTATACCATATAAATTATTATTTGACAAGAGTTTTGTAACCAAATGCCGTGATTTTGAGGATTAACCCCGAGATGAAATCGCACAAAATATAGTTATCAGAAAATTCACTATACACATTATACAAGATTTTTAGACAAATTTTATATAAATCTCTATTGACAACACATATATATTTGATGTATATTTAATATGATGGATTTTTACATAATTCGTCATAAAAAAAGTTTTGGAGGTTATAAAAATGAAGTTAGTTTACGGAGTAAACGACAAGCCGTCGTTCGGCAAAATGTTAGTGTTCGCACTACAACAACTTTTGGCAATCCTTGCTGCAACTATTGCAGTTCCTGCAATTATTGGCAACGGAATGAGCCATTCAGCAGCACTTTTTGGTGCTGGTGTAGGTACAATTGTGTATCTTTTATTTACAAAATTCAAAAGCCCTGTTTTTCTTGGCTCATCATTTGCATTCATTGGCTCAATGTTTGCCGCATTTGCAGGTAGTGTTTCAACTGCAGCAGGCTATGCTGGTCTTATTTTAGGTGCAATTTTTGCAGGTCTTGTTTATATTATTCTTGCGATTATTATCAAAATTGCAGGGGTTAACTGGATCAATAAACTTATGCCACCTGTTGTTATCGGACCTACTGTTGCATTAATCGGTCTTTCACTTGCAGGTGCTGCAATTAACGACCTTCAGGCAGCAAAAGTTGCTACAGCATCACCTTATGTTTGCATTATTTGCGGTCTTGTTACATTGGCTGTTGTTATTATTTGCTCAGTATACGGTAAAAAAATGACTAAACTTATACCATTTATTATAGGTATTGTAGCAGGTTACGCTTTGGCGGCCATTTTCACTTTAATCGGAACTTTAACTCAGAATCCTGCTTTAATGGTTATTGATTTCTCAGCATTTGCTAATATGCAGTGGTATCCTGATTTTTCATTTGTTCAGGCATTAAAAGGTGTTAAAGAAATTGACGCTTCTTACATTGCAACAGTTGCCGTTGCATATATCCCTGTTGCATTTGTTGTATTTGCTGAGCACATCGCAGACCACAAGAACTTAAGTTCAATCATTGATGCTGATCTTTTAAAAGAACCTGGTCTTCACAGAACACTTTTAGGTGATGGTGTTGGTTCAATCGCAGGTGCTTTCTTCGGCGGTTGCCCTAACACAACTTATGGCGAATCAGTAGGTTGCGTTGCTATCACAGGTAATGCATCAGTTGTTACTATTCTCACAACTGCAATTTTGGCTATTGTTGCATCATTCGTTGCTCCATTTGTAACATTCCTTGCAACAATTCCAAACTGTGTAATGGGCGGTGTTTGTATTTCACTTTACGGTTTTATCGCAGTTTCAGGTCTTAAAATGATTCAAAAGGTTAATCTCGGTGATAACAAAAACCTTTTTGTAGTTGCAGTTATCCTTATTACAGGCATCGGCGGACTTACACTCACATTTGGACAGATTACAATTACATCAATCGCTTGTGCTTTAATTCTTGGCATTTTAACAAATGTTTTAGTTTCAAAAGCTAAAAGCGAAGAATAGGAGATTTTAAATATGGGTAATGTTGTAAAATTCGACCACCCTCTTATTCAGCACAAAACTACAATCTTAAGACAGAAAACAACTACCAACAAAGAATTCCGTGAGTTGGTTGAAGAAATCACTATGCTTATGTGTTTTGAGGCTTTAAGAGATCTTCCGTTGGAAGAAGTGGAAATAGAAACACCAATCAAAAAAACAAAACAGAAAATGATTATGGGTAAAGATATTGCAATTGTGCCCATATTGCGTGCAGGTCTTGGTATGGTTAACGGTATGCTCAATCTCGTACCTTCTGCTAAAGTCGGTCATATTGGTATGTACCGTGATGAAGAAACAATGCAGCCACACGAATACTACTGCAAGTTGCCACCTGACATTGATAAAAGACTCATTGTAGTTGTTGACCCAATGCTCGCTACCGGTGGTTCTGCAATTGACGCTATCGCTCAGATTAAATCTTATGGCGGTAAGCAAATCAAGTTCTTGTGCCTCATCGCTGCTCCGGAAGGCATTAAAGCACTTCAGGAAGCACATCCTGATATTGAAATTTATTGTGCAAATGTAGACGAGTGCTTAAATGAAAGATGTTACATCGTTCCAGGTCTTGGTGACGCAGGCGACAGAATTTTCGGAACAAAATAATATTAAATTACAAAAGCCACCCAAATGGGTGGCTTTTAATATAAATTTTAAATTTCTCTTGCAAACGCAACTAAATCTTTAATTGAATTTTTATCTGTAAAATCACCGTCTGCATCGCATAATTCAATTAGGAGTTTTTCCATTTCTGTTGGATTTTGTTTATCTGACATAATTTTCTTTAAGGTTTTTAAAGCAGTTCTATGTACTAATGACAGTTCAGACACAACCATTTTCCCTAAAAAATTATATACTTTGAATTTGTCTGCCAAATCACCTTTAAAATTCTTTTCAATAACCATTTTATCATAATAATCTCTGCAATCCAATGGAGTTATACCTGTGGAATAAACAATTAACTTCTTCCCTTTTAGTTTGTCAATATTTTTGGTTAAAAGCGTTACTCCTGCAATGACTTCGGCATAAAGTCCGCCACCATAAATAATTGTATCGTATTCAGCCAAATCGTCAATTTTAATATTTTTTGCATCAATGCACTTGCAAGAAAGTTCTTCTGCAATCCAATTCGCATAAGTTTTTGTAGAGCCATATTTTGATTTATATATAACAATTATTTTCATACTTTTAGTCCTTTATAATATTTCTTTACTGTCCAATACTAAAGTAAATGGTCCGTCGTTTACCAAAGATACTTTCATATCCGCACCAAACACCCCACATTGAACCCCTCCAAACAATTCTATGCATCTGCCTTTGATATATTCGTAAAGTTCATTTGCCATATCAGGTGATCCGGCGTTGGTAAAACTCGGTCTGTTTCCTTTTTTGCAATCTGCATATAATGTAAACTGAGAAACTACCATTACCTGCCCTGAAACCTGGTCAATACTTAAATTTGTCTTTCCGTTTTCATCTTCAAAAATTCTGAGTTTTGCAACTTTTTCTATCATTTTATCTGCAATTTCTTTTGTGTCCTCATTTGAAACCCCTAAAAGCAAAAGATATCCCTTGCCTATTTCTCCGGTTTTTATACCATCTGCAATAACTTCTGCTTCCAAAACTCTTTGTAAAACTATTTTCATTTTATATCTCCTTTTACAATAAACTCCTGTGCAACAGGATTCTTTACAAATTTTTCAACGTCGTCACCAAGACTCACAGCAATCCAGCATTTCATATAAATGGCGGGTTTTGTGCACGTTGGCAAAACTGTAATTTTCAATTCTTCATATAATTTCGCACTTTCATATTGAACACCGGTAGATGCATTCACCATAAATACAGGTATTTCACTCGCTACTGCCCTGTTCATAAATTCTTTAAATTTAACATTATCAGTATTAAGAGTAGCAGAATGAAAAGGCATCAAAATTATTGCATTGTAATCTTTAGGACAATAATTAAACTCATCTCCCGGATGGCAATCAACAACAAGTACTTTTGGATATTCACAAAATTTAAATTGAGTTGGTATTTGAGAATTTTTCCCTGAAATAAATCTTTCGTTCAAGGTAATCTGACCATTATCACAGAAAGCATATGGATTATTATCAATACTAAACACATCAGCTGATGCTTCCATATGGGACACAAGTCTTGTACCAACATGAATATTTACCTTGTTTTCAAAGTTGTTTTTATAACTTACAAAAACACCTGTTCCTGCTTGTTCTTTTATGAAACTGACAGCAGCACTGAAATTATCAACCCCATTGGCTCTTACATCGTCAAGCGGATACGCAGATGAAACAAGCACAATGGGAATTTTAATATCACTGAAAACATAAGAAAGCGCAGCAGCAGTGTACTGAAGTGTATCTGTTCCGTGAGTAACAATAATACCATCATAATTTTTAGTTAAATTCTCTCTTATACACTCACAAAGTTTTGTAAGTTCAACAGCAGATAAATTCTCACTTAAGATATAATAAGGAGTTGTTGTGTCAAAATTTACTTGCTCAGCATCAGTTTTATTTTTATAAAGCCCGATAAGTTTATATCTGGTGCAATCATCAGTTGAAATCCAACCATTTTCTACAGCACTTCCTATTGTACCACCTGTAAAAACTACAAGAATGTTCATATCAACGCCTCCTTTTCAAATAAGTATAACACAAAGCAAAAGAATTTTCAATTGATTTTATATTTAAAAAATGATATAATATTTGTCGGTGATTAAAATGACAAAAGTAATGTTTGTATGCCATGGAAACATTTGCAGAAGCACTATGGCAGAATTTGTATTCAAAGATATGGTAAAAAAGAAGGGCATTGACAAGGATTTTTATATTTGTTCATCAGCAACCAGCCGTGAAGAAATCGGCAACCCCATACACTATGGCACAAAAGAAATTTTGCACAAATATAAAATCAAATTTGATGATCACAGAGCCGTACAACTTACCAAAGCAGATTATGACAACTTTGATTATATAATCGGAATGGACAACTATAACATTTCCAACATTTTAAGAATAATTGGTTCGGACAGTCAGGAAAAAGTATACAAACTGTTAGATTTTAGCGGTGGCGGTGATGTAAAGGACCCATGGTACACAGGAAATTTTGAAGAAACTTATTCTGATATTCTAAGAGGTTTGTCCGCATTTTTAAAAACATTATAATAAAAACGCCCTGAGGGCGTTTTTTAATTTAAATATGCTTTTAATTCCGAAAGTCTTTGTGTTATATTATTTCTTCCTATCTCATAAACCAGTTTAAGTTTTTCAGGGTTGGTTTCCATACGCTCAATTGGGAGCATTTCAGTTGGTCGGATAACAAACAACTCGCCTTTTTCCTCTTTATCACAAATGTATTCCACAGTTTTGTTGTACATATCTACTCTGTTTTCAATAGTTTTTACAAGATTTGGATATTTTTTTAAAAGAAATTTCATAATTTTAACAGATTTGCTTGGATTTTTTACATAATCTTTTGGACGAGTTAAAATAACTACATTTTTGTTATACCCAATATTTTCCATAAATTTTATCGGTATTGAATCTGCGATACCGCCATCTAAAAATTTATATCCGTCAATTTCAACTATTCTTGAAATCAAGGGCAAAGACGCAGATGCTCTCACCCATTCGCCAAAATTATCCGCATCCTGTTTTTCGATTTTTTTATAAAATGGCTTTCCTGTTAAAACATTTGTGCAAACAACATAAAATTCCATCGGATTGTTATAAAATGTTTCTTTATCAAACACATCTAATTTATCAGGAAGTGTGTGATAACAAAATTCTGCCCCAAATAAATCACCTGTTGTGAGCAAAGAATGAATACTGCAATATCTTTTATCGTTGCAATAACTGACATTGTATCTCAATGCCCTGCCGATTTGTTTCGATTTTATATTACAACCAAATGCAGCACCTGCTGAAACACCCACGGCACCATCAAAATCTATTCCATTTTCCATTAATACATCGGCAACTCCCGCAGTAAACAAACCGCGCATAGCGCCGCCTTCCATTATAAGACCTTTTTTCATATATCGTTCCAATCATAACTTTTAATTTATTATAAATAATATGTACTATAATTATAACATAATAATTTAAAAAATCAATAAATCTTTACAAAAAGAGTTTCTGATTTATTGACAAAACGGGCATTTTGAAGTATAATTATAAGGTGTTTTTACAACTACAATCTTTAAATTTATGGAGGCAGAAATATGGGTGGATTTTTTGGAGCAGTTGGAAATTCAGATATTGTAGCAGAAGTATTTTTTGGTACTGACTATCACTCACATCTTGGCACACGCAGAGGTGGGATGGCTGCATTTGATAAGGAATTGGGTTTACAACGCGAAATCCACAACATTCAGAATTCTCCTTTCAGAACAAAATTTGAAAAAGTTTTTGATGAAATGCACGGTACAGGTGCAATAGGTTGTATCAGTGATTTTGATCCTCAACCACTTCTTATCAGATCAAGTTTTGGCACTTATGCTATTTGTTTAATTGGCGTGATTAACAATGCTCAACAACTTATAGACAACCATTTAAATGGCGGTTACGGCCATTTTCAGGCTATGACAGGTGGAAAGATTAATTCCTGTGAGTTAGTGGCTTCACTTATCAACCAGAAAGACAGTTATGTTGAAGGAATAAAATTTGCTCAGGACCAAATTGATGGAACTGCTTCTATACTTATTTTAACTGATGACGGTAAAATTATTACTGCGAGAGATAAATTTGGCAGACTTCCTGTTTTAATCGGTAAGAGCGACGATGGATATGCAGTTACATTTGAATCATATGCACTTCCAAAACTTGGATATGAAATTGAAAAAGAATTGGGTCCCGGTGAAATTGTTGAAATTACTGCTGATGGTTATACTCAGTTATCTAAGCCCGGAAAAGAAATGAGAATTTGTTCATTTTTATGGTCATATTATGGGTTCCCTACTTCTACCTATGAAGGTGTTAATGTTGAAGTAATGCGCAATAAAAACGGTGAAATTTTAGCCAAAAATGATGCCATTTCAAAAAATGCAGATAACATTGATTCCGTAAGCGGTGTTCCCGATTCAGGCACACCTCACGCAATAGGATACGCAAATAAAAGTGGTGTTCCGTTTACTCGCCCATTCATTAAATACACCCCTACCTGGTCGAGAAGTTTCACCCCTACAAAGCAATCGGAAAGAAATAAAGTTGCTAAAATGAAACAAATACCTGTGCACGAACTTATCAAAGATAAACGATTGTTGTTTGTTGATGATTCTATTGTTCGAGGAACACAGTTGAAAGAAACTGTTGATTTTCTTTACAGCAATGGCGCAAAAGAAGTTCATATGCGTTCTGCTTGTCCGCCAATTATGCACAGTTGCAAGTATCTTAACTTCTCAAGTTCAAGCAGCGAAATGGAACTTATCACAAGAAGAACAATCATGGAACTTGAAGGTGAAGAAGGCTTAAAACATCTTGAAGAATATAGTGATGCTTCAACAGAAAGAGGACAAAAACTAAGAAAAGTTATTGCTAAGAATCTGAATTTCGCCTCAATTGATTTCCAATCTTTAGACGGACTTATTGAAGCAATCGGGATTGATCCATGCAAACTTTGCACATACTGCTGGACAGGAAAAGAATAAAAAAACTCCCACCTGAAAAATTTTCAGGTGGGTTATTTTATATTGTAACAGCATTACTTAAAAAATGCTTAAGTCTTTCGGTTTTTGGATTTGAGAACAATTCTTCAGGGGCTCCCTGCTCTGCTATAACGCCGTTGTCCATAAAGATAACTCTGTCAGATACCTGCTTTGCAAAAGACATTTCGTGAGTTACAATAATCATTGTCATATCTTTATCTGCAAGAGATTTGATTATTCTTAATACTTCATTTGTAAGTTCTGGGTCTAACGCAGATGTTGGTTCATCAAACAACATAATTTTAGGATTTAATGCTAATGCTCTTGCAATTGCAACACGCTGCTGCTGACCGCCTGACAACTGGCAAGGATAATTATCTATTTTATCAATAAGTCCTGATTGTTTTAACAAATCTAAAGCATTTTCTTCTATTTCTTTATAGATTTTTACTTTGTTTTGCTTAAAATCTTCTCTTTCTTTTGCCAGAAGTTTCGGTGCAAGTGTTACATTTTCAAGAACACTATATTGCGGAAACAGATTAAACTGTTGAAAAACAAATCCAAAATTCAACTGTTTTTCTCTGATTTCAGATGCTGACAAATTTTTCTGCCATGAACCGTCAAAAATAGTTTCGTCATCTAAGATAATTTTACCACTATCGGCTTTTTCAAGAAAGTTTATACATCTTAGAAAAGTAGTTTTGCCACTACCTGAAGAACCAATAATTGAAACTACTTCCCCTTCGTTCATTTCAAAACTTACATCTTTTAAAACCTCAGTTTTACCAAAACTCTTTTTTAAATTTTCTATTTTTAAAATTGACATATTTTCACCTTACCCTTTGTAATAATCCAGTTTTTTCTCAATGTACCCGAATATAAGGGTAAGAATTCCGCAAAAAGCAAGATAAAATACACCTGAATAGAAAAGCGGCCATAAGATATGAGCACTGTTCATAAACCTTTTTGCATTCCAGGTAATTTCATAAATCATTATTGTATTGGCAAGAGAAGTATCTTTTACCAATGTAAGAAATTCATTGCTCATAGGCGGGATAATTCTTTTAATAACCTGCATTAAAATAACCTTGAAAAACACCTGTGATTTGGTCATACCCAAAACTGCTCCTGCCTCATACTGACCTTTAGGAATTCCTTCTATACCACCTCTGAAAATTTCAGAAAAATAGCAGGCATAGTTAAGTACAAAGGCTATCATTACTGCAACAAAGGTATTCATACCATTAATTCCAAGCAATCCAGGTCCAAAACCAAAAACAATAAGTTGGAGCATCAAAGGTGTACCTCTGATCACCCAGATAAGTGTTTTAATCGGCCACTTTATAATAGCAATTTTACTCATAGAACCAAATGAGATAACAAGTCCTAAGGGCAATGCCATTAAAAGTGTTAGTGAAAATATTTTAAAAGTTGTAACCAAACCTTCCAAAAGGCTTAAAGTTACTGTAATAAACATTGACATAATCTTTTCCTTTAAACTGTTTAAAAAGGCAGAACGAATTCTGCCTTTTTAGTGATATTTTATTATTTGACTTTAAAATTATAAAGCGAGGTTAAGTTCATACTTTTCAGCAAGAGCATCTAAAGTACCGTCAGCTTTAAGTTCATCAATAATAGCATCAACTTTTGCAGTAAGGTCTGAATCTTTTCTGAAACCAATACCATATTCTTCAGATGTAAGTTCTAATGAGTATCCGAGGCTATCGTAACTTGTTCCGTCTGCAGTCATTGATTTAGCCATTGTAATATCGATAACACAAGCATCTGCCTGACCGCCGATTACAGCTAAAAGTGCATCTGTCTGTGCAGCAACAGGTGAATAAGCAGCATCTAACCCATTTTCTTTGATTGCGGCTTCACCTGCTGAACCTGCTTCTGCAGCAAATTTAAGACCTTTGAGGCTTTCAACATCTTTGTAATCTTCGATTTTGTCTTCAGCCATAACTACAACCTGTGCATTTTTAACATATGCTTTTGAAACATCACAGTTTGCTTTAACTTCGTCTGAAATTGTCATACCATTCCAGATACAGTCAATCTGGTTAGCATCTAAAGTAACAAATTTTGTATCCCAGTTGATTTCAACAAATTCAGGTGTTACACCTAATTTTTCACAAACTGCTTCTGCAAATTCTGTGTCAAAACCTGTGAGTTTGCCATCTTCCATGTAGTTCATTGGTTCATAAATTGTGTAACCGATAACCAATTTGTCATCTGCTTTTTCACCGCAAGCCGCAAAAGACATAACCATAATAGCAGCAAGGGCTAAAACTAAAAGTTTTTTCATTGTTTTCATAAATAAAATCTCCTTTTTATGTAAGTTATGTTGATAGTATAACACAAAACTTTAGCGTTGTAAAGTGGTAAAGCGAATTTTTTTAAAAATATTTGAGTATTTTATAATTTTATGGTATACTTTGTATGTAAAAACTTTCGGAGGTTATATATGCCATTACAATTTATAACAGGAAGATGCGGCAGTGGTAAAACCGGTTATTGTCTTGAACAAATGAAAGAATTATCTCAAAATGGTATTAAGACCGTTTTAATTGTTCCGGAGCAATTATCACTTTCTGCCGAACACGAAGCTATTGAATATTTATCTTATCTTGACGATACTAAAAATGTTTTTAGTCTTAATCGTCTGTTTCATTATCTTTACAACAAATATATTCACAAGAGCCGACAGCAAATAAGCAATGTAGGCAAATCTATACTTTTATCAAAAGTTGTGTATTCAAACCGTAAAGATTTCAAAGTTTATTCTTCTGCTGCCGAAAATTCAGATATTTCAGGTGGTTTATTGGCAACACTTACCGAATTTAAAAGATATGGTTATTCATCAGAGCAGTTAAAAAACGAAATTGAAAAACTCCCCGATGGTCTTACAAAACTTAAAATGCAAGACCTTATTTTAATTTATAACAACTACGAAAACACCCTTTCAGATATGGGTGTAGACTGCGATGATAATCTTAAACTTTTGGAAAGCATTATACCTGATTGTCCTGTTGTATCTGAAACTGTTTACTTTATAGACGGCTTTGAGGGATTTACGCCTAATGAACTTGGCGTTATTTCTGCACTTTGCAGATATGCAAAAAATATTTTTATAACACTTACCGCAGATAAGTCAGGGAACAGCCACATTTTTTACCCTGTATATGAAACCAAAAATAAAATTTGCGAATTTATCACCCCTGAAAAAGACATACATTTAAATGGCAATTTCAAACACCAAAACGATGAATTAAAGTTTTTGGAACTAAACTACGGAAGTTACTCCAAAAACAAATATCAAAATCCTACAAATGATATTACTGCTTTCGTTTCGGATAACCAGTATGCAGAAGTCGATATGTGCGCAAGGGATATCATCGAAAAAATTAAGAAAGGATACAAATTCTCGGATATTGCCGTAATTTATGGCGATGCAGAAAATTATGCACCTTTGATAACAGATTCTTTTTCAAGACATCAGATATCATATTTTATTGATAAAAAGCACTCTGTTGTGGCCCACCCTCTATGCACATTTATACTTTCACTTTGTAATATATTCGTTGATAACTTTTCTTATGAAAGTGTATTTACCTTTTTGAAAACAGGATATACAAACATAGAATTTGAGGATATTTGTTTACTTGAAAACTATGTTTTAGCATCAGGAATTAAAGGCAAAAAGTGGTTTGATGAATGGACTTTCAATCATGGAAATGATAACTTAGTTAAAATAAATCAAACAAGAAAAGATTTTTTAGATATTGTTATGCCTTTCAGAGAAGCAACAAAAGGAAAATCAAAATGTGAAGATTATGTCATAGCATCAAAAAAACTTCTTGAGGCTTTGAAAATCCCTGAAAAAATTGAAAAAGAAACTGAAAATCTGATAAATTCAGGTGATGGCGCAATCGCAGTTGAATACAGACAAATCTTCAACATTCTTGTTGCATGCCTGAATGAAATGTCAATTTGTATGAAAGGCTTAAGTTTTGGAATTGAACGATTCCGTGATTATTTAAAATCAGGACTTTCAAGTTGCGAAGTCGGAATTATTCCACCATCTGTAAATAATATAATTTGCGGTGATATTACAAGAACAAGACTTAAAAACATTAAAGTTTTATATGTATTAGGCGTAAATGATGGCCTTATCCCACCTACTATTTCAGGTACAGGGATTATTTCTGATACAGAACGACGTAATCTTGAAAAAAACGGAATACAACTTGCGCAGGATAATAAGAAAAAAGCATTCGAACTTCCATATGTTATGTATAGAACGCTGACTGCCCCTTCGGATAAACTTATTCTCTCCTATGCCCTTTCTTCGGTTGACGGGGCTGTTTTGCGTCCATCAAGTATTTTAAACAATATTAAATATATGTTTCCAAATCTGACAGAAATCAGTTCAATTTCCTGTCCTTTAACTGACCTTATTTCTGTCCCCGACGCAACACTCATACACGCTGTTCAAAACCCTACTGCTGAGGGCTACGCACAGGTTATTTCCTGGTATGGGCAGAATGAAAAATATAAAGACAAGTTGAATTATGTACTTTCGGGAAAAACTTATGATTTGTCCGCTAAACTTTCACAAGAACTCATCTCCAAAATCTGGGGAGATAAAATCAATACAACTGTATCCCGTCTTGAAAGTTTTTCCAAATGTCCGTTTGCCTATTTTATGAAATACGGTTTGGGAATATTTCCTAAAAAAGTTTACAGTTTTGATTCACCTGATGCCGGAACATTTATTCACAAAATACTTGAGGATTATTCTGCTTATATTACCGAAAATAAAATAGACTGGAATTCAATAAGTAAAGAAGATTGTTATAATAAAACACGAGAACTATCTGAAGGTGCTTTAAATGAGGTTTTAACAAAACTGCCCATTTTAAGCAAAAGATATGAATTTGCTGTTGAAAAATTAAAAAAAGCAGCATGCGATGCTATGTGGGCGGTTGTTCACCACATCAATTCAGGTGTTTTTACACCTTACACCGCTGAACTTGACTTGTCCAAAAGTGATTTAGTTCCACCGCTTACCTGCGATACACCGAAAGGTAACAAAATGACTCTGTTCGGTAAGATTGACCGTGTTGACACGGGCGATGGTTATTTCAGAATTGTTGACTATAAATCAAGTCCTCACGACATTGACTTGTCTAAAGTTTATCAAGGATTCTCGCTTCAGTTGTTTGTATATAGCGCTGCTTTAAAGAACAGACTCGGTAAACCGGGTGGAATGTTCTATCTGGCAATAACTAACCCGATAATTGAATATTCAGGAACAATTACCCCAAGTGAAGCAGAAGACAAAATAATGAAAGAATTCAGGCTTTCGGGATATATGGTTGGTGAAGATAGCGAAGAAACTATTCTGAAAAATCACAAAGAATTTGACGGATATTCAGATGTAATTTCGGCAAGGGCTACAAAATCGGGCTACTCAACACAAAGATTTTTAAATTCTGCTGAATATGAATATATTACAAACAAAGTTCTTGAAAGATGTGGTGAATTTTCTGATCATATTTTAAGCGGAAATTTTGAAATTTCACCATTAACCGACATGAGCATTTCCTCATGTGAATACTGCGACTATGCGTCTTGTTGCGGTTTTGACCCAAAACATAATTCCTGCAGATATGTTAAAAAAATAACCAAAGATGAAATTTTCAATGAACTATATAATAACGGAGGTGAAACAGATGAGTGATGTAAAATGGACCGATAGTCAAAAAAAAGCAATTGAATATCACCAAAGTTCCGTTATCGTTTCAGCCGCCGCAGGTTCAGGTAAAACTGCTGTTTTAGTTGAAAGAATAATAAGAATGCTCGACAAGACAGATATAGACCGTCTGTTGGTTGTTACATTCACTCAGGCTGCCGCGGCACAGATGCGTGAAAATATTGCAAATGCTCTTGAAGATAAAATCCGTTCTGACATAAGTCAGGAAGAAAAAAACTTGTATCACAGACAACTTTTATTACTCCCGGGGGCTAATATTTCCACCCTGCATTCATTCTGCTCTAAAATTATAAAAGAAAATTTTGAAAAAGCAGAACTTTCACCTGACTATTCTCTGGCAGAGCCTGACAGAAGCAATCTTTTGCTTTCACAGGCAGTCGAGCAATTAATTGAAAATGAATATGAAGAAGGAACAGAAGCATTTTTAGATTTTGCAGGAAGTTATACGAGTTATAAAAATGATTCAGCGTTACCTGATATGGTTTTAAATCTGTATAATTTTTCCCGCTCCGTCCCTTATCCAAACAAATGGCTTGATAATGTGGTGGAAATGTATAAATCCCCTGAAGATTTTTCCTGGCTTGAACTTTTCTCATGCAAAGCCCGTGAAAATTCAACTTACGCTTTAGAAGTTTTAGGTAAATTTGCCGATGACATAAGCAATCTTCAGGCGCCCGATGAAATTGAAATTGCAAATAAATATATTTTACCGTCTGTCAGCGCAGATCTTATAAGCATCAAAGACTGCTTAAACAAACTAACTGACTATGGTTCTGCATATGATGCTTTCAATGAATTGAAAATCAAGAATTTTCCTTCTATTAGTGATGACAAAATTAAAAACTCTGCTTTAATAATTGATTTCAGAAGAAAAAAAGATGTTATAAAAAATATCATCGCCAATATCAAAGAACAATATCTTGCATATTCTGTTGAACATATCAAAGAATTTTCTGCGTTGCAATATCCTCACATTAAAGAACTGGTGAATCTTGTAAAAAAACTTGATGAAATCTACACTTTAAAAAAACGCACACTGAACTTACTCGATTTTAATGATTTAGAACATATTGCCATCAACATTCTGACTGATGAAGAAGGTAATCCAAGTGAATGTGCAAAACAGATTTCTGAAGATTTTGATGAAATAATTGTTGATGAATATCAGGATACTAATGATGTGCAGGAAGCAATTTTAAACGCAGTTTCAGGTGGAAAATCCAACATATTTATGGTTGGTGATATGAAACAAAGTATTTACCGCTTCAGAAACACCGCACCTGAATTGTTTTTAAATAAAACTGAAAGTTATTCAGATGACGATAACAACACCGGGAAAAGAATTTTCCTTTCAAGCAATTTCCGAAGCAGAAAAAATATTCTTGACTTTTCAAACCTTGTTTTTGAACAGTTAATGAGCAAAAATATGGGCGAAATTGACTATGGTGAAAATGAATCTTTACATTACGGAGCAAACTACCCAGAAAACGACGATGCAGTCGAAATTGAAGTAATAGAAAAAAACGAATATACAGACTTTTCGGGAATTGAACAAGAAAGTGCTGTTATTGCCAGAAAAATCAACAATCTGATAAGTTCAGGATATCAAGTTTTTGACAGAAAAACTAACTCAATGCGAAATATATCATATAAAGATATAGTAATTCTGCTGAGAAATTCAAAAAATGTTTCAGATGAAATGGCAACTTTCCTCACAAAATGCGGAATTCCTGTCTACAATGACGGTGGAAAGGAACTGCTTCTTTCGTCAATAGAAGTTCAGACAGTAATTTCTCTTTTAAAAATAATTGACAATCCATACAATGATATTGCATTAATTTCTATTCTAAGAAGTCTTTTTTACAAATTCAGCGATGATTTGTTGATGGAAATTAACTTAAGTGGCGGTAAAGACGTTGCCTTTTATGAAAAACTGAAAAATTTTGAAAATGAAAAAATAACCATTTTCCTGAAAGATCTTGAATTTTATAAAAAACAGGCCTCTACCCTCTCGGTTTATGAACTTTGCAATCTCATAATACAGAAAAACATGTTGTTGGAATTTTCTGCAACTATGCCCGGTGGAACACAAAGAGTTCAGAATTTAAGATATTTTTTGCGCCTTGCAAACAATTATGTTAAATCTTCAGCAGGTAATTTATTTGGTTTTTTATTGTATATTGACAGTTTTTCATCTCATTCACAAGGAATGCTCAGTCCCAAAATTCTGCCTGATACAAGTGATGTTGTTACCATTACTACCATGCACAAAAGTAAAGGTTTGGAATATCCTGTGGTTATTATTCCGATGTTGGGCCGTGCATTAAGAAATATAGACCTTTCATCAAGACTACTTTTTCATAAAAATTTAGGCATTGCGTTTGATTATATAAACAGCGAAAAGCACTCTAAAATCAAATCACCGCTAAGGTCTGCAATATCTTCTGTTATTTCAGATGAATATATGTCCGAAGAATTGCGTGTGTTATATGTTGCTTTAACCCGTGCCAAAGAGAAGTTGATTTTAATTGGTTCAGTTGAAAATCACGCCAACTTTTTGGAAAAACTATCAAACGCTATGTATGAGCAGACATACAAGTACCCTGCACATATCACCAAGTCTGCCAAAAGTTATCTGATGTGGATTATGCTTTCTGTGTTAAGACACAAATGCTCTGAAAAAGTTCTTGACAAATTCGGTTATGCATCTAACACTATCACAGAATTATCCGGCATCGCTCTGAACTTTATGGACCATATTGATTTTTCTGTTACTGAAAACAACAATCACACCGCAGATATTTTAAGCGTAGATATTGCTGATGAAATCCGAGAAAAACTTGAATATAGTGTTCCCGACTTCGGGCAAGGTGTTTTTTCAAAATACTCAGTATCAGAATTAAAAAGATATATTGAAACTGAATCTGATTACAAAGACTATTTTGAAAAATTAATAACCCTGTCTGATATTGACAATCCCGATATCACCACTTCTGCACAGCGAGGAAGTATAATTCACAAGGTTTTTGAATTAATAGATTTAAAAAACATATCTTCTGCTGAAGATATCAGGCAATTTACAGAAAATCTTGTATTAAATAATGTTATAACTGAAGATCAGGCAAAACTTATCCCATTTGAGAAAATGTTTGCATTCTTTAGCAGTGAACTTGGGCAAAAACTTCAAAATTCTGATTTTGTTAAACGTGAAGTGCCCTTTAACATACACATATCTGAAAAGTTTGATATTCCAACTAAAGACAGCCTTAAAGTTCAACTTCAAGGTGTAATTGACTGTTACTTTAAAGATGGTGACGTATACACAATTATCGACTTTAAATCTGACAGAATTACTCAACAAAACAAGTCCTCAAAAATTGCAAATTACAAAAAACAACTTGAATTTTATTGTCTTGCTTTACGCACAATATACAAAGATGCTAAAATCAAAGCCTGCATCTATTTCCTTGACGACAATACTACAGAGTGGCTTTAAGGGTAATATTTACATTGACTTCATCTTATTTCATATGTTAGCATATATATGGAGGTGAAGAATATGAAAAAATATTTATTACAATTTTTGGTGCTGATTGTCTTAATCACTTCAGGATTATCAGTTAAAGCAAATGATGTTGGAATAACCATTGACGGTAATCGTTCCACACTTGAAAGTTCTGCTTTTATATCTGATGGAAGAACTTACGTTCCCATGCGTGATCTCTTTGAAAATATAGGTGCAACTGTTTCCTGGGAAAATGAAACAAAATCTGCAACTGCCATCTTTGGTGGTTCAACAATCAGTTTTGAAATCGGCAGTAATATAATCTTAAAAGATGGTAAGGTTTACAAATCAGATAGCGACTGCAAATTAATCGGTGGAAAGACCTATATACCGTTGCGTATAATTCTCGAATTATTAGGATTTAATGTAAACTGGAATGAAAACGACGAAAATATTAACATTTCCACTCCGCCCGGTACTCTCCCTGAATATAATGATACCCAAAACCCCGAAAATTCTGATAAACCTACCAATTCAAGTAATGAATTTGAACTTAAAGTATTGGAGTTAATTAATATTGAAAGAAGCAAAAATGGACTTGCAACGCTATCAATTAACGACAATTTGAATTATGTTGCAAGAATGCATAGCCAGGATATGCACAACAGAAATTTTTTCAGTCATACAAATCCTGATGGTCTATCCCCTTTTGACAGATTAAAAAAGCACGGCATCTCCTACAGATATGCCGCTGAAAACATCGCTGCCGGACAATCATCACCTGATGAAGTTGTCAAATCATGGATGGGTTCAAAAGGACACAGAGAAAACATTTTAAACCCAAACTTTAAAAAAATAGGCATTGGTTATTACAACTCAGAAAAAGGGTATTCTCATTACTGGACTCAATGCTTTACTGACTAAACTAATCCCGAATTTAATTCGGGATTTTTTACACCACTTTTTTGCTGTATATGTATTGCTTTTTTGTGGTATTTATGGTAGAATACTTTGACTATAATTTAATTTTAGAGGCGTTTATGTATAAAATAATTTTTGTAGATCCTGACACAAGTGTCATTGATACAATATGCAATATTTTTGACTGGAAAGAAATGGGAATTGAACCTGTTGGTACTTTTGACAATGCTATTGATGCAGCCGAATTTTTAAAAACCAATGATGTGGATGCAGTTTTGACAGAAGTAAATATTTCTGAATTCAGTGGTATTGACTTAACAAAATACGTTAACAAAAACTGCAAAAATACCATTGTTGCTTTTATGTCAAAATTCCCTTCATTTGAATATGCGCAGCAAGGCATTCTTGAAGGTGTTTGCGACTACCTTCTTAAACCTATCACTTTTAACAGTTTGCGAAACACCTGTTATCGCATTTTAGCACGTTTAAATACAATACATAAAAATCTTGGAAAAGATGGACTTATTGAAACTGAAACTTTTTCACAGATTATAACAGACTATCTGCTGAATTCAGTAAATGAACCTATAAATTTGCAATCACTATTTCAACTAAACAATATAAATATTGATGTGCACGCAACCCCTGCGGCTGTAGTAAAAGTTTCTGTTACTAACATCACCCAGTATCTTACCAACACCTGGAAATATGGTAAAAATGCTCTTTTTGAGGCAATACTGAAACAATTCCCTCATGGCGCTCCTATAACGGTAGTTCCCGGGTTTAATTTCTTTGACTCAATGCTTTTTGTAATATTCGGAACCAAAGACTGTCCACTTCCCGATTTCAAAAGAATGCTTACTGTACTTTTAGCAACACTGACAGATACTTGTAAAGTTATTATGCACCTTAACATCAACACAAACATTGTTGCAATCAAGCACAACATTGCTCTTATCAACAAAGTCAGAATAACTAAAAATGTTGAAAAAAGCAAACTCGACTCTCTTGTTTCACAAATCAAACTTGGTGATAAATACGAATCTATTTCATATTACAATACTTTAATAGAAAATCAGGATATAGATTCTGTTAAAAAACTTTCAAAATCAATCTATACAGCACTTAAAAGTAATATCGAAGAACAAAATCTTGGGGAACTAGACATCAACACCAGATATATGAATTCTCTTGTTGACAGAAATACATATGTTAACTATTCGAAAAAAATGATAACAAAAGCAACCGAGCATTTTGCAGGAATGTTTGCAAGAAATTATGATGCCTTAATAAGTGCAAAAGAATATGTTCAGCAACATTACGCTGAGGATATTTCTTTAGTTGAGGTTGCAAATCATGTATCACTAAGCCCATCATATTTCAGCAAACGATTTAAGAAAGATAACAATATAAATTTTATTGATTATCTTATTGATGTAAGAATACAACGTGCGAAGGTTTTGTTAATCAGCAGCCGTTATAAAATAAACGAAATATGCAAAATGTGTGGATTTAACAGCCTTAATCATTTTTACAAAACCTTTAAAGATATTACAGGCTATACCGCCCAACAGTTCAGAGATATGCACAAAGATACTAATAATCAAAAAGCATCGGAGTAATTCCGATGCTTTTTTTATAGAGTCAAAAATATAAATTATTAGTTCAGATATTACCAGTTATAGCAAAAGAATGATTTAGAGGACCAGAACCTTTCCCCAAGTCAAGCATTGCAGATAGTGCACCGGAAATATAATCCTTTGCTCTTTGTATAGATGTTTCAAGTGTATATCCTTTAGCAAGATTTGATGCGATAGCACTTGATAATGTACAACCTGTTCCGTGCGTGTTCGGATTATTAATTCGTTTTCTCTCAAACCATATACATCTGCCATTTTCACATAATAAATCATTTGCTTCATTAATACAATGCCCCCCTTTTATCAGGACACTGCAATTATATTTTTTAAATATAAACATTGCTGATTTTATCATATCTTCCATGCATTCAATTTTCATTTCAGACAAAACTTCTGCTTCTGGAATGTTGGGAGTTATTAAAGTTGTAATTGGTAGTAATTTTTCTGTCAACGTTTTTATTGCTTCTGTTTTTATGAGAGCTGCTCCGCTTGTCGCTACCATCACAGGATCTACAACAATATTTTTTGCATTGTAAAACTTTAATCTGTCTGCAATTACATTTATAAGTTCACTTGATAATACCATTCCGATTTTTATACTGTCAGGGAATATATCTTCAAATACAGCATCTATTTGTTCTTTTAAGAAATCCGGGGTTACATCTGAAATTGATCTTACTCCTGTCGTGTTCTGGGCAGTAAGGGCGGTTATTGCACTCATTGCATAAACACCATTCATTGTTATTGTTTTAATATCTGCCTGAATACCAGCTCCACCGCTTGAATCACTGCCTGCAATCGTTAGAGTGGTTTTCATCTGTGATTTTATACAGAAGTTATCAAAATCAGTAATGTAATAATCTGCAATTTCTTTTATTTCTTCTTGCCTTGACTCGTGTGAGTCATAAACAGCCACTGTTTTAAATCCATCATTTTGAGCGACTTTTAATGCATGAAAAGCATCTTCAAAAACTACGGTTTCATTTTTGTCAGTTCCAAGATGTTTCAAAGCCTGTCTGTATATTTCGGGTGTTTGTTTACTACACCCCACTTCAGCACAAGTAAATATTTCTGAGAAAAATTTAAAAATCCCCAAACGCTTCAGAACTTCTTCTGCAATATGTCTGTCTGTTACAGTTGCAATGCACATTTTAACGCCTTGCCTCTGTAATCTCTCCAAATAACCTCTGACCCCTGATTTTAAGGTTACTTTTGTTTTATATATTTCTGTTACCATATTGTTAATGTCTTCAACAATTTCAATCACAGGCATCATTACACCATAATGATTTTGGTAATATTCCGCTGCTTGTTCAAGGGTAAATGTCTTAAACACTTCTGCAAGGTTTTCTTTTGGTTCGATACCAAGCAAACGCAGATAATCTTCACCAATTGTATCCCATATAAACATTGAATCTATCAAAGTTCCGTCCAAGTCAAATATTGCGCCTTTCATCGTTCAGGCACCACCTTTTTTGCTAATTCTTTTAATTTTCTTGTTGCAGATTTGATATCTTCTGCAGAAAAAATTGCACTGATAACTGCAACACCACATATCCTGCTTCCGGTCAGTTCTAAAATATTATTTACTCCAATTCCGCCGATAGCAACAACGGGAATAGTTACAGCATCGCATATTGCTTTAAGTGTATCAAAACTTACATCGTCTGCATCTGCTTTTGAACCTGTACTGAACACAGCACCGACACCCAAATAATCAGCGCCCATCTTTTCTGCAAGAATAGCTTGTTCTACTGTTTGTGCAGACACACCAAGAATTCTGTCTTCCCCAATAACAGACCGTACATACCCTGCTTCCATATCTTTTTGACCTATATGTATTCCATCTGCCTTCACCTTTACTGCAATATCGACATTATCATTAACTACAAAAGGAACATTATACTCTTTACAGAGTTGCTTTATTTCCAAGGCTTCTTTGAAAAAGTTTTCCTCATCCAACTCCTTTTCACGAAGTTGAATAAAAGTTGCTCCCCCTTTGAGAGTTTCCTTCACTTGTTCGTAAAGAGTCATATTTCCAAGCCAAGTACGGTCAGTAACAGCATATAAAAGCAAATCCTTTTTATCGCACTTCATATTTTGCTCCTTTATTCAAAGTTTCTGAATCCATATTACAAATAGCATCTATAATGCGATTTCGCAATGTAGAATTCCCTTCGCCTGGCTTTAGATTTGAATAACCTATTTCACCTGCAAGTCCCATAGTGCAAACCGCTGCTGCAACGGCTATTGTTTTATCATCAGGATTTGCTACAGCGAAAGCCACCGCAATACCGGATAGTTGACAGCCTGTACCTGTAATTTTGCTCATTTCCGGTCTGCCATTACGAATTATATAACATTTTTCACTATCTGCTACAAGGTCGATAGCTCCTGTAATCGCAATAACGGCATTTGTTTTTTTTGAAAAATTCTTAGCAAAGGCAATCATCTCCTCAAGATTTTCTTCTGTTACTGTGTCAGCAACATCGGCATCTACTCCTTTAGTTGTTCCGAAGCCAAGTGCTAAAGTTTTAATTTCTGAAACATTTCCACGAATAACATCAAATTCAATATTATCCATAAGTTTTATTGCCGTTTCAGTACGCAGTTTACTTGCTCCTGCCCCCACAGGATCAAGTAAAACTATATGCTTCAACTCCTTAGCTTTTGCACCTGCGATAAACATCCCTTCGATACTCTTTTGATTTAAAGTCCCAATATTAATATTAAGACCTCCACAAATAGCAGTAATATCTGCCACATCATCAGGCTCATCTGACATAATCGGGCTGCCACCGCAGGCCAGCAAAGCGTTTGCTACATCATTAACCGTTACATAATTTGTAATATTATGCACAAGTGGTGTTTTTCTCCTTACATTTTCAAGACAATTTCCTAACATTTTTACCTCTTTCTGCCGTAATTACCGGCTGTTTATTAACTTAATAATAAACCTTGCCAAAAATTAAAAGGAAGTTACCGATTTGGTAACTTCCTAAAACTTCTTTGTTCCTCCTGACACTTTTATCAGGCATCCCTACGTTGGCATTATCCAAATCAGGTTCTCGGTCGAAGGTCGCACCTTCCTCTCAGCCTGTATACAAGCTCCCGTTTATTAAGTTTAAATATATTGTATCACTTTTCAGAACATATTTCAATAGCTAAAATAAATTATTTTTAAACTATATAAAAATCCGAATAATCTACATTGGCATCAAATCATTCGGTTTCTATGGAGGAGAGGATGGGATAATAATGCTTTGCATTATTTCTGCTCAACGACCGAAAGGTGTTACCTTTCAGTACCCGTTTTCGCACCATTTTGCTATAAAACTTGCCACCGGCAACTTTTTCTTAACGCAAAATGCCCTCTCAGGGTTCGAATCCCTTTTATTCCATAAAAAATAGCCCACCAAAGTGGGCTTATTTTTATGGAGGAGAGGATGGGATTCGAACCCACGAAACAGGATTACTGTTTACAGCATTTCCAATGCTGCGCCTTCGACCAACTCGGCCACCTCTCCGTTTCAACTTGTATATTATACTATAATTTTATAAAAAAAACAAGTCTTTTTAACTTAATCCTATTAATTTTTTTGCATTATTATCAAGTTTAACTAAAAAATCTTTGCCAAACTTTTTGTCGATACGCTTAATGCCGTCAGCAAAGGTGCTTTTTCGTGATGTCATATTATGAGTATCAGAACCAATTACATCAATGGCTCCCTCTTTAGCGAGATGTTTTATAACCTTAAATGGTTTTCTGTATAAAAAAGATTCAGTATTAATCTGCAGTTTAACATCTAATGCAAGCAACTCTTTATACTGTTGAAGTTTATTTTTACTTGTGCAAAACCTTTCAAAATGTGCAAGAACAGGTACAAGGCCGTGTCTTGATGAAATCTCAAAAATCGCATACGGAATCCATTCATGATACCCGCTATATGGCAATTCAATTAAAATATTATTTGTATCGCCAATACATAATTTTTTCAAATCCTCACTTTTGGGGATCTCCGGAGTTAATGCAACTTCTGCACCTAGAACTATATTTGGATACTCCCCTCCAAGTTTCTGCATATTTTCTATTAAGATATTATACGCTTGTTCTCTTCTTGATAAAAAACTGCTTATGTCTTCCTGCCACTCATAATAATGAGAGGTTGAAACTACCGTATCAACCCCTTGATTTTTCAAATCTTCAAGTATTTTTAAAGCAGATTCCACCGAGTCTGCTCCATCATCAATCCCGGGAAGAAAATGTGAATGAGTATCTATCATAAATTATTCCTTTGTTTTTCTATCCTGAGTAGCATAGTAATAATGGTATCCATATTTACTATAATTACCATATCTGCCTCTTGAATAATACTTGCCTTTATAAGTGCCATAAGCACGCTTTTTTGTGTCAACTGCATTTACTACTACACCAATAACTTTGGCTTTAGTAATTTTAATGTTGTTAATTGACTGTTTTAACAATGATTTTGGAGTGTAATTAGATCTTGCAACCAAAAGCACACCATCACTCATTGCAGCAACTGTAAGAGTATCTGAAACAACAGTTACCGGTGGCGAATCAATAAATACATAGTCATATTTTTCATTAAGTTCTTTTAAAATATCAACAAGCATCGCAGAACCAATAAGTTCAGATGGATTTGGCGGAACACTACCTGCAGTAATACAATCAAAGCCATATTTGGTCTTAACAATGGTTTCTTCTACTTTTGCAAATCCGCCCAAAATACCTGAAAGACCTTTATTGTTTGAAATTCCTAAATATTTATGGATTTTAGGCTTTCTTAAGTCACCGTCAATAACAAGGACTTTCGAGCCGATTTGCGAAAATGTAATGGCCAAATTCAAAATTGTTGTAGACTTACCCTCACCCGGCACAGCACTTGTTACAACAATAATTTTATTTTTTCCATCGTTTGCTAAAGAAAACATAATATTAGTTCTTAATGTCTTATATGCTTCTTTTATACTAAAATCAGTATTCTTGTCAATTACTGCATTCTCGCGTTCATCAGGCTGCTTTATTTTCTTATTGATTATTGCCCTTAAATTTAATCTTTTCTTTACATCAGTTTTTTTCATATGTTCCCCTCATTTATAAATATTTACTAACATATTTAGACTTTTGAAGTTGTTTTTCGTTATTATATTGTTCGCGGATAAGTCCGACTACAGATAAATTGCCATTTACTTCTTTCAATCCTTTTTCTAATTCACTCAAAACTGCATCTACTTCTGCATTACATCTTTTTTCTGCATCCACAATTTTTGGAATATAAATATCGGCAATTTTCAATTTATCTTCTTTCGTCATTTTCCCTTCAGAATAAACCTTAATTGCTTCAGTTTCTATCGCTGAAAGCTGTTGAGTAAAAATCGCTTTTAAAGAATACATTTTTTTAACAGCAGTTTCTATAAGTTGTTTTTCTTTAATTTTAGAATCATCCTGCTGAACACTAGGTGGCTTCTCCTCAGGTACTTTTTCTTCTTGCGGAGGTGTATCACCACTTACATCAGTTTGTGGATTTTTCTGAATTTCTTCTTCAGCATTTGCATCTTCATAAATTTCTTCTTTAGGTTCAAAAAGTTTTTCCACTGCTTCATCAACAGTCAATTCACCTTTGGCAATTTTTTCTTCGTCTTCCTTAGATAAACCGGCGGCTGCTTTAGGATTGATTAATCCATCTTCTTCCAATTGCTTTGCTAATTTGTCTTTGTTTTTTTGTATTTCTTCCTCTATCTTTTCTTCGCTGCTTACAACACCCATATAAATGGCACTAATATTTTCCCATTGCCATATTATCAGTGAAAGTATAATTGCAACAATAACAATAGTTATCCCTAACCCTATCTTTACACTTTTTTTCATAGAACTACTCCTTGTGTTTAAATATCTTGCCAACCTCTTCATAGGCTTGCGGAGTGCCTATATCATAACATTCCCCCTCAAACTTATATGCGTACAAATCCTTCTGCTTATAAAGCCATGACGGGAAAAAACCCGGTGCATCAGGATTGTTGCCTTGCTGCAAATATTCTTTTATCATTGGGACAGTTTCTTTAGTATAAAGATATGACGCAAATGCAGCAATATTTGAAATCGGTTCAGCAGGTTTTTCAACCATATCCAAAACTTTACCTTCAGAATCCAAAACAACATTTGCCATACGTTTCAAATCTTCGTGATTTTCAATTTCACTGACAAGTATCATATCATTGCCTTTACTTTCAAAAGATTTATAAAAATCCATAAGTCTGAAAGTGAAAATATTATCACTTGCCATAACCAGTATATCATCTGAAACATTCATTTTATCAATAACAAACTGAATATCACCGATAGCACCCAATTTTGTAGCATCATCGGTAGTGTTATCATTAAGCACTGTAATTTTGACAGTTTTTTCTGCCATTTTGTTCCACTGACAAAACTGGTCATAAAACTTATCGTTTGTTACAATATAAATTTCGTCAATTGCGGGAATAGTAATAATTTCATTTACCACAAAATCAAGAATTGTTTCTTTCCCGATTGTAAGAAGGGCTTTAGGTTTATTCAAAGTAAGAGGATATAATCTTGTAGCATATCCTGCTGCCAAAACAATCGCTTTCAATATATTCACTCCTTATATTCAGGCACCTTTGATCTCATTATTATAAATAGCATTAACCGGGTGATATGTATCAACATACTTCATAAGCACCTGTCTGATTTCTTCATAGTCATTATCTTTTATTGCTTTCTCAAAAAGTGCAAACGACTCTTTAATAGCATCTAAATTATTGAATGTAGATTCTTCAACAAAAATTCTTGAGTTGGCTGTTCTTTTAGAAGTTTCTGTATTTTTTATAAGTAATTCTTCATACAGTTTTTCACCAGGTCTTAAACCTGTTACTTCAATTTTTATATCAGTTCCCGGTTTATTTCCTGAAAGTTTTATCATATTATATGCCAAATCATAAATTTTTACCGGCTTGCCCATATCCAGAACAAATATCTCGCCACCATTGGCATAATATGATGCCTGAAGAACCAACTGTGCCGCTTCGGGTATGGTCATAAAATATCTTGTTATATCTTTGTGAGTAACAGTAACAGGACCGCCTTTTTCAATCTGTCGCTTAAAAAGAGGAACTACCGAGCCATTTGAACCAAGCACATTACCAAAACGCACCGCAACATACTCTGTTTTGCTTACTGCCTGCAGAGATTGTATAATCATCTCACAGAAGCGTTTTGTTGCACCCATAACATTAGTAGGGTTTACTGCCTTATCTGTTGAAATCATAACAAATTTTTCAACACCGTACTTATTGGCTGCAGTTGCAACATTATATGTACCAAAAATATTGTTTTTTATCGCTTCACACGGGTTATATTCCATTAAAGGAACATGTTTATGAGCCGCTGCATGGAAAATAATTTTAGGCTTATATTCTGAAATAACTTCCTCAATGCGTTCTTTATCACGAATTGAAGCAATAATCACAGATACGTTCAACCACGAATATGATTCTGCAAGTTCGTTTTGAAGATCATAAGCATTATTCTCATAAATATCAAGAACTACAATTCTTTTGGGATTATACTTTGCTATTTGTCTGCACAATTCACTGCCGATTGAGCCACCGCCACCAGTAACTAAAATGGTTTGTCCTTCAATATCAAAAGCGATTTCACGATCATTTAAAACAATCGGATCTCTTGCAAGAAGGTCTTCAATCTCAATCTTTTTAGTTTTATTGTAGGAAATATCATTAGCGTCAACAAGTTGCTCAATATTTGGCAAAAATTTAACATTACAAGCAGTTTTGTTGCAAATCTCAATTAACTCTGCCAAATTTTCTCTTTCGAGTGACGGAATAGCAATAACAATTTCGTCTACATGTTCTTTATCACAGATTTTATAAATATCTTTACGACCGCCAAGAATAGTATATCCAAAAACAGACTGTCCGATTTTTTCGCTGTTATCGTCAATAATACCTACAATTCTGTATTTAAAAGTAGTATTATTTATTATATCACTGATAATAAGTCCGCCTGCCTGCCCTGCTCCGACAATAAGAATATTTTTAGTATCCTCACTTTTATCTATAACATACTTTCTTGCATAAAACATTAAGATTTTAACACTTACTCTGGAAAATACAACCAAAGATATGTAGCAAAAAGCAAACGTAATTATCTGTCTGATAAACATAAGCCTGCCTTTAAAAATGATTGATAAAGCAAGCATACCAAGAACTGTAACGATAGAACAACATAAGGTAACTGCATAATCAATCACATTGGCATTTGCCCAAAACTTCTTATAAGCATCAAAAATAGTAAAAATACCCAAGTGCAAACATACGCATATAACTGCACTCAGTTCAAGTCTGTAAAGAACCTCAGATGAAACTAAAAGTTTTCCTTCCAATAAAACGGTAGCCACAACAATAGATGCAATAATGATAAATAAATCGATTAATGGAAAAATCAAATGGTATTTTCCTTGTTTCAAAAAAGCACCCCCGTTATTTTTACATGCATATATAAATTATAACATCTTTAATAACAAATGTCAAACAGATTAATTGCCTGAATTTCGTTATTTCTTACCTTCAATAAAATATGTTGCCTCCATATCTGCGGTTGACAAAGCAAAAGCCAAAGGAAACATTTCAAAAGCACTTCCCACATTTCTTGCGTCATCTGTTGCAGATGAAAAGCCCATATGATATCTGATAGCAAATGCCTCTTCACGGGTAAGTTTCATAAACCCTGTAATAATATAAACAGATTTTTCGCCATGACCGTATGGAAGATTGTCAGAAAATTCGTATGTAGGTACACTTTTCCATACACCATCAGGTCCTTTTACATTTCTTGCGCCTTCTTTATAGCAATCTACTTTACACAAATCGTGTAAAAGAGAAACGATCGCTATACTTTCTTCTGAATAATTCATTCCATAATCAGTTTTCACACGTTGTCGTTCTAAATAATCACAAAGGCAGTCATATACATTAAGGCTATGTTCTAACAAGCCACCCTTGTAAGCACCATGAAATCTCGCACTTGCAGGTGCAGTGAAGAAATCACTCGATGGAGAAAGAAGATAGTCTAAAAGTTTATCGGCACCTTCTCTTTTAATCTTACTGTTATAAATCTCTAAAAATCTTTCTTTATTATCCATATTATCTCTCATTTCCTTTATAATACGCTCTTGGCCCTCCAATGTATTTAGGTCTTGTACGGGCTGCTGTCAAAACTGCTTCACCAATTTTTTTAACAGAAAGCCTTACAGGTACTGCAACATGTTTTAAGTGCATACCAATCATTGTAAGACCAATATCCAATCCCATATCAGCCTTAATATATTCAACTGCAACAGGATTTTTAAATTTGTTATACGCTGCCGTAGCAAAAGAGCCACCTGCTTTAGGCTGAGGAACAACATTTACAATTTCAAGTCCCAGTCTTTGGGCTGTTTCATTTTCAACAATAATAGCACGATTTAAATGCTCACAACACTGTGCAGCAATTTCTACACCTTTTTCGCAAGATGAGTCGTACAATGCACCAAATACCTGTTCTGCAACCTCAGGATTAGAATCAGAACCGATTTTACTTCCTATGATTTCACTTGAAGAACATCCTACAATTAAAACCTGCCCTTTTTTTGCATCAGATATTTCAAAAAGTTCTTCAACCGCAGATTTTGCCTGATTTTTTATAGATTCCAACATTTTATTTCTCCTTAAACATCATTATAATAATTATATCAGTTATACAACAAAATGTCAAAATATATTTCTCACCAAAATTCTCCATTAAACATATTATAGTATTGGATATTCATATCCGACAAAGGAGGGTTGATAATGAATAAAGAATATGAACAGCATATTGTAAAAGAATTATGCCCGACCATGGGTGTGCAGGAAGTTGAAGTAGGAGTTCCTGTGTGCATTAAAGCATTTGCGCATGTTGGTAAAGTAAAAACCGAATGTGTGGGAAATGCCGAAATTATCCCGGGTGCAGAAATATGCAAAGGTAAACCTGACGGTGTTTGCAAGTTTATTATAAGCCAGAAAATTAAAGTTGAAATTCCCGTAATGTTCGGTGCAAAAACCGAAATTGGTGAAGCAGCAATAGACTGTGGCTGTCCTAAAGGTGAACTCTGTTGCATTTTAGATAATTAACACAAAAAAGCAAGTTGAAAATTCAACTTGCTTTTTTCTTATTGTTCGTTTTTAATTATTTCTTCCAGATTTTTTTTGCATTTCAACATACATTCTTTCCAGTCATCAGGTGCAACAAATGCATACTTATCGCCGTTTATAAGTTTTTCATACTTTGCCTGTGTATTATTGTTCCACACATGATTGCCAATAAATATACCAACTTTTTCATCTTTAAGTCTATCCATAGAATTAAGATAATCCTGTTGAAGCGACAATGGTAATCCGTAACTTTCAAGAAACGCTTTGTTAACAGAGTTTGTGCCCAATCCGCCCGGCATACCAGCGCGAAATGTCTCATTGCCATCGGTTACATCGAAGAAATATGACATAGCACCAGGAGTGTGTCCAGGGGTAGCAACGGCTTTAACTACAGTATTACCAAGTTTAATTTCATCGCCATCATTAAGCAAAATATCAGGTTCAAATGTTTCCATGTAAACATCGAGTTCTTTTGACCATGAAAGGTCCTCCTCACCTGTTGCGTATGTTTTATCTGCCTCACCTAAGGCGATCTTACATCCTGTAAGTTCTTTAAATGCATATGAAGAGCCAAAATGGTCAATATGTCCGTGAGTAAGAAGAATGTATTTTACATCATAGGGAGAAAATCCCAGTTTGTAGATACTGTCAATCAGCAAATACAACCCGTGCTGATATCCTGTGTCTATCAATATAAGACCATCACCTGTATCAATCAAATGAGAAGATGCAGGATGCGTGCCAACAAAATACAAATTTCCAAATACTTTAAAAGGCTCCATTTTCCCTCTCCAGGGTTGTTGCCATTTTTTTAATTCGATCATTAGTTACATTCAGCCTCCAACGGACCTGCAAGTTCTTTTAAGTAGAACAATCTTCCCGGCATAGTCGGGATAAATGTTGAAGTGATATGCTTATCAGGGCCATAATGAAGGGTTGTTAAGAAACTCATACCCTGCCACTGCATACCGCGGCCTAAAGCACCATCTGCACCACCGATAATATAATCAGCCTGCAAGAAAAGACCAGGTCCGATAGTATTTGCTCTGCAAGGAACTAAAGTTGTTCTGCTCTTAAAACTTGTGATTGCATTTTGTTCAATTGTCAAAGGATGAAGTTTTGCGCCAATTCTGTAACACTGTTTTTTCCATTCCTCAACTGTTGCAAATTCCGCACCAAACTGCGGTTCCCAGAATGCAATATGACACATTCTGCCGATACCGAATACAAGAACAAGTTTTGCTCCTTCTTCTTTTAATTTTGCAATTTTTTCAGGATATGTAGGAAGGTTTTCTTTTGTTGCAAAATTTCTCTGTGATGGCGGAATAGTATTTTCGCCAAGTTTATCAAAAAACGCCTGTTTCATACTATACTCAAATGAAGCAGGGTTATCGCTTGAAAGTGTGTTACCTTCTGCATCTGACCATTCATCCATATTGAATGTATACACATGATCGCATTTTATATTCCATTCCTTAAGGAAATACACTGCCCACTTATACATACCCATAGGACCAACGGGTAAAATCATAGCAAGTTTAATTCCTTCATCTTTTGCTTTTTTTATCTGCAAGGCGATTTCGTGTCCCATAAGAGTATCAAATTCTGCTAAAGATTCACACTCAATAGGATTAAAATCTTTGTGCCAGAAATCTTCTCTTTCCACACCCATATCGCAACATTTATCAATTTTTTCCATATCCCAACCTTCAGGATAAAATCCTTCTAAAAGGCTGCCTTTAACAGTACTTAAAAAATCCATATTATTTCTCCCCTTTAAATTCAAACTTTAAATATGTTTTATATTCTTCAAAAGGTTTCAAAGAAACAAAAGCATTATTTTTAATGATATTTTGGCCACCGAAGTTTGTTGTTCTTGGCTCTAAACCAACAACATACTCACTTTCACCAAGCATTTTCCATATTAAAAATTCAGGACAGGTCTCTGTTTTATAAGTAATATACGCCCCGATTTTGTCATTTTTGATGCCATAGGTTGCATACTCACCCGAAGTTGGAATACCGATACATTCTTCCTTTTTTCCATGTATAGGTGCTGTAATATCCGCAATATCTTCAGAAACATTAACTATTTTAGCCCCTTCAGTTACCAAAGGATAGCCAAAATTACAATGATATGCCAATGCAATATTTTCATCTTCAAAATTCTCATTAATAATAACATCTTCAAGTTCAAAACTTTCAGCAAAAAGTTTTGTTTTGATTGTTCTTTTTATAACAATATTTTCACCGAAAACACTGCTTTGTCTGATCTGACCTGAAATTTCCATAACATAATCGTCGCCTACCCAATCTGCAAAAACACCTATTTTTTCAGCAGGGATAAAAGCCACTCTGTCATGCAAACCTAATTCGCCCACAGGTCCGCCGATATTTTTGAGACCGCAGGTAAATACAAGACCTCCTGCAAAACCTCTCAGGGAACTTCTGCCGTCTTTTTCATAGTATCTTGAGTCGGTAATGCCAGTTTTGGAAATCCAGGCAACAGGAGTTCCTTTATAAGTTGCGTTTGCAATATCCAAACATCTGTCGGGCAGTATTGTAATGCAAAGATTACCCGTGTTTACTTCTATTGCACGAACACCTTTGGCTTTTCCGTCGTTAAAAACAAAATCTCTGATACCGCCGATTTGTTCAACAGAGCCAACTCGCTTTAAAATTTCTTGCTTAGTCATATTACACCTCATCAGAATGGGAAATATTCCTTCATTGTCTCAGGAGTGAGCTGTTTACCATATTCACAGATTTCATATGCTTCAGCAAAACGAATTCTTGAACCTCTTTCCTGACCATATTTTTCAATAAGTTCTTTTCTGAAACGTGCAGCAGTTCTTGCATAGCGTACTGCATAACCCTGCTGACCTTTCAAAGCATTGATTTCTTCGTCTGTTGTATCATTATTGATATTTCTTCCTCTGTCTCTGAGCCAAACAATACGTTCTTCCGGATCTGTAGGAACTTCGTTCTCAATTCCGTAAGTGTATGGCAACCATTCATAAACCTGACAAACATTAATGTCTGCAATTTTGATTTTAACATCAATTTCGCTGTCAACATCAATAACAATATCAGCCTGGAACGGAGGCCATTTAAATCTGTCTTCACTGTAAAGAATTACAGGCATAAAGCGCATTGCAGGAGCTTCCGGACATTCGTGAGGCACTGTCAAAAGATAAGATGCATCCTGAACAAGCTGACCTACTGCTCTGTGGTCTGCGTGGTAGTCGTTTGGTCTGTGTGAAATGATAATATCAGGATTATATTCACGGATATATCTGATCAAACGCTTTCTTGTAGCAAGATCAGCAACAATATTACAATCTTCAACATCCCAAACATCATATGTAATACCGAGAAGTTCTGCAACTTTTGCAGATTCTTTTGCACGTGTAGCAACTGTTTCTTCTGGAGTTAAAATATGATGACCTCCGCTACCGTTACACATACTTAAAAATTTAACATCATGACCTGCTTTAACATAAAGACTTGCAAGTCCGCCTCTTCCGAACTCATTATCATCCTGATGAGCACCAATCATTAAAATTTTCATATTTTTTCATCCTTTCTTATATAAAGTTTATTACAAATAGATTTAATTTCAATTGCCACTTTTGTTACTTGGTTTTAATAAGACTATTTTTTAAAAAAGCAATTGACAATTTATCAATTATATTATAAAATATCTTTTAAAAAAAGTCTTTATCATTTTTTTCGCAAAATTTATCATTTATTCCACAGAGGTGAACAGATGTTTCCTTTAACAAAAATTAAAACCGATATCTATATAAAAGGATTTCATAATATCTACTATTTTGAATTTGGAAAATACCATCATCACGAACTTGAAAGCCATAGTTTTTGGGAAATGGTGTATATAGATAAAGGCAGAGTTATTGCCAACACTGAGAACAAAACTTTTGTTCTGGAAGAAGGTCAGGCAATATTTCACAGTCCTAATGAAAAGCACTCTCACACCTCAAATCGTGAGGTTGCAAACAATATGCTTGTTGTATCATTTACCTGCGACAATGAGTGTATGGATTTTTTCAAAAACAAAACTTTTACACTTGATAAAACTTCAAAGATGTTGCTATCTTTGTTTATTGAAGAAGCGCAAAATGCTATGGGTAAAATCCCCAATGATTACAATTTCAAAGGTCCTTTGGACTTTTCTAATGAGAAATTCGGTTCCTGTCAGTTAATGAAATTCCATTTTGTGGAGTTTTTAATTAAACTTATACGAGGCAATGCGCATGCAGCATCACACAGCATAAAAAAAAGACTATCTGCAAAAAGTGATACAGTAGAACAAATAGTATCATATATGAATGAAAATATTTACAGTAGTGTAAACTTGGAAAAGTTATGTCAGAAGTTCTATTTAAGGAAATCCAGACTCAGTGTGTTATTTAAGGATTTCACAGGAAAAAGCCCTATGGAATATTTTTCAGAACTTAAAATTGAAGAAGCAAAAAAACTCCTCCGTGAAGACAATCTGTCAGTTAGTCAGATAACATTTAAATTAAACTATTCAAGTATTCATAATTTTTCACGAGCATTTAAAAAATCTACAGGCTTTTCGCCAATAGGATATAAAAAAAGTGTAGTCCCCTTACAAAATGCAGACACAGAACAACATACTTAATAAAAAAATAAGACCTCTATACACGAGGTCTTATTTTTATTTTAACCAAGTAAAACATCTGTAATAAGCATCAGGCAAAAGCCTGCTAAAAGTGCGTAAGTTGCTCCTCTTTGTGCTCCATGAGCATGGGTTTCAGGAATCATTTCATCACTTATAACGTATAGCATTGTTCCTCCCGCAAATGCTAAAGCAAATGGAAGGATAAGATTAGAAATACTCACTGCAAAATATCCAATCAATGTACCTACAACTTCAACAACACCTGTTAAAAATGCACAAATAAAAGTCTTTTTGGCGCTAACTCCTGCCGCAAGCATTGGTCCGATTATAACCATACCTTCCGGGATATTCTGAAGTGCAATACCGCCCGCAATAACCAATGCTCTTGAAATATCGCCTGATCCAAAGCCTACACCTGCAGCAATACCTTCCGGCAAATTATGGATTGCTATGGCTGTTACAAAAAGCAGCACTTTACTTAATTTGGCATTATTATGTCCTTCTTCATCAGCCCCAACGAATTTATGAAGATGCGGAACAAGTTTGTCAATAAGATTTAAACAAATAGCCCCAATGAAAATACCCGTAACCGCATAGATAAGCCCAAACTTACCACCATATTCAACTGATGGCAATATAAGTCCCAACACAGCCGCCGCAAGCATTACACCTGCCGCAAAGGACAGAATTATATCTGAAAAACTGTGGGAAATCTTTTTAAAAAAGAACCCGATTATTGCACCAATAACTGTCGCTCCACCAACGCCGAGAGCGGTAATTAACACCATTTCCATACTTAATACTCCATTTCAAAAAATCCCACTTCTGTGGGATTTTTCATTTTTTTGCTTTAATTACTCGTTTTATGCAAGTTCATTTGCCAAATTTTCAAGCATAGTTTCACTTTCTGCATTTAACGCTGACATAATCTTAACATTATTTTCTGTATATGTGAGATTTTTGCTCTTTTCAAGCATTTCTTTCATAGTCTTGGCTGCTACAGGAGCCCAACTTCCGTTTTCAATGAATGCAACAGTTTTATTCTGGAAATTACGCTCTGTTAAATGGTTTATAAATTCCTTCATAAATGGGAAAATATCGTTGTTGTATGTTGTGGTAGCAAGTACGATTTTTCCGTACTTAAAAGCATCTTCAACCGCTTCTGCCATATCGCATCTTGCAAGGTCATTAACTACAACTTTTATGCCTTTGGATTTTAACATTTCTTCAAGTTTTAAAACTGCTTTTTTAGTGTTGCCATAAACTGATGTATAGGCTATAACTATACCTTCGCTTTCTGTTTTGTAACCTGACCAGATATCATACAAATTCAAGTAATATCCAAGATTTTCTTTTAAAACAGGTCCGTGCAAGGGACAAATTGTCTGAATGTTAAGAACAGATGCTTTTTTCAACAAACTTTGCACCTGAACACCATATTTACCTACGATGCCGATATAATATCTTCTTGCTTCGCAAGCCCAGTCTTCTTCAACATCTAATGCACCGAACTTACCAAATCCATCTGCTGAAAACAACACTTTATCATAACTATCGTAGGTTACGATAACTTCCGGCCAGTGTACCATTGGAGCAGTAACAAAAGTAAGATTGTGTTTGCCAAGGTTAAGAGAATCTCCCTCTCCTACAACAATCTGTCTGTCAGCAAAATCGTTTCCAAAAAAGTTTTTCATCATAGCAAATGCCTTTGATGACGCAACAATTTTTGCATCAGGATAGGTGTTTGCAAAATTTAAAACATTGGCAGAATGATCGGGTTCCATATGTTGAACGATTAAGTAATCAGGAGTTTTTCCTCCAAGTTCATTTTCAAGATTTTTAAGCCACTCATCTTTAAATCTTGCATCTACTGTATCCATAACTGCGATTTTTTCATCAATAATGACATATGAATTATATGCCATCCCGTTAGGAACAATATACTGACCCTCAAATAAATCAATTTCGTGGTCATTTACACCAATGTATTTAATATCTTCAGAAATATACATAATTAGTCACCTCAACGAATATTCTAACATAAAAATAACAAATTAGCAAGATAGTGAGTATATAAATTCTTTAAAACCTACAAGAAAATATTTACATCATGTATTGAATGAGTATTACCAAAGAGTTTGGAACTTGTATTAAGAGAAAAAATAATAAAGGACTGATTTCATCAGTCCTTGTTTTACAAATAATTTCAACATTATTTTAAGTTAATAGATTTTAGTATATTTTTATAGTCTTTCCAGTTCGGGCAGATTTTTGAAATTTCTGCGTAAAACACTTTTTGATGATTGGGTTGTAAAAAATGTGTAAATTCATGTTTTACAACATAATCGATACATTCAAGTGGTGCATACATAAGATTTATATTAAATGTAAGCACACCTTTTGAGGGAATACAACTTCCCCACCTTGAAGTCATTTTCTTAAATCTGATTTCTGGAAATTTTACACCTTTGTCTTTGAAATACAAATAATTTTCTTTGCACAATGATAAAATAATATCTTTAATTTCTTTTTCATCATAATACTTAATCAAAGGGTTAGCATTTGTTGCTTTATATTTTTCAACTGCTTTTAAGATAAATTCAGACTTTGAAATCAAAAAATTTTCAACAACATTTTCGGAAATATGTCTTGGTGCAGAAACATAAATCAAACCATCATTTTTAATGCGAAGATTTATATTTTTAATATTTTTGTACTCTAAAGTATATTCTATCTTAAAATCTTTTTGCTCCAGATACTTTATCAAAACCTTTTATCTCCTGATAAAATCATCATTTTATCTTCTTTAGGCTGAATTTCAGTATCAATAACTTCCTGCCAGTTTTCAGGTAAAACTTCCTCTACTGAAATTGAAATTGCCTCTTTGGGGCAACCCCAGTATTTTAAAAACACCTGATTGATTTCATCAACAACTTTTTTCTTGATTTCATCATCTTTAGGATATGCTTTAATTGCAATATATGGCATATTTATTCTCCTTATTCTTTAGTATATTTTTATCAAAGGCCAAGCATTTCTTCAATTTTGGATTTTGAAACAAGTCCTACAGATGTTTCTTTAACACCACCATCTTCAAACACCAAAACTGTCGGTATGCTCATAACACCGTATTTTTGTGCAAGAGTTGTGCTTTCGTCAACATTTATTTTGCAAATTTTGCATTCAGGATGTTCCAAAGAAATTTTTTCAAGAATTGGTGAAAGCATTTTACAAGGTCCGCACCAATCTGCATAAAAATCAACCAAAATTTTTCCTTTTGCATTTAAAATTTCTGTTTCAAAATTTTCTGTTGTTACCTTTATAATAGCCATAATTATCTCTCCTTTTTTATAGTATATGTTTATTTATTCTATAAATTCAAATCTTTTGACAGTTTTACCATCAACTTCAACTTCTTCGTCCCACATATAAAGAGGTCTTACCCATATTTCATTTTCTCCGTACAAAGCACGGTAAACTACCATTTTTTCTAAAGTTTCGCTGTGGGTCGCAACTCCTAACACTTCATACTCATTCCCTTTATAGTGGCGATACTTCCCTGTTTTCATTTTGCTCTCCTTTTAATATCTTGTCAATAGTAGCATTATAATCTTCATCAATCAAAACATAATTAACTTTATGTTTTTTTATAGACTTTAAAATTTCTGCATTATCTTTTAAAACACTTTCCAGAGTACAGCAATCATCAAGCCTGTTTTCAATAACATTTGCATAACGCTTTATATCTTCAAAATTATTTTTGATGTACTTTTCGCTCATAACAATACAATAATATTTTATATTATCAAGATAATCATCTTCAAAATCCTTTGTCCAATCAAAAGAAACATAGCATCCTTCAACTATGAGATTTTGTTTGTTCTCAACTGCTGTCTTAATCACTTCGCACACAATCGGCCACAGATATTCTGTAAGTTTTTTATCATCGCTTTCGGGCGTAAGAATTGTGTTGTTGCTTCGTATTAATCCCATTTTCAAATGGTCAATTGAAAGATAAGGATATTTATATTTTTCAAGCAGTTTTTGAGCAAGTGCAGTTTTGCCAGTATGGGACGCACCCGTTATCAAAATAACCATTTTTCACCTCGACAGTCAAAGTCTTTTATCTTGAATACATATTATTTAATTCTCTGTACTTGTTTTTATCTATGCTTTCAAGTTGATCACGGGTGATACGATATTGCCAGTTAGTTCCCACACTACCCGGTGTATTCATCCTGGTATCTGCTCCATATCCAAGCAAGTCCTGAACGGGCATTATTACAACTCCTGCATGACTTGCAAACATTGTTCTTATAATGCTTTCGCAACCGCTTCCCCAATCACCTGTATGACCGCAATACTTAAGCATATTCTTTCGTGCGTTATCATCAAGTTCCCACAGATATCCTAAAAGCGTGTTGTTATCGTGAGTGCCTGTATATGCAACAGAATTCTCGGGATAGTTATGAGGCTTGTGAATACTGTCACCATCAGATAAAAATCCGAACTGAAATACACGCATTCCAGGAAAACCACTTTCCCTTACAAGTTCATAAACTTCAGGTGTGATATCGCCAAGATCTTCAGCAATAATTAAAGTATCTCCCGCTGATTTTTTTATTGCATTTATCAAATCCATACCCGGGCCTTTTTGCCACTGACCTGATTTTGCAGTTTCAGCAGATGCAGGTACCGCCCAGTATGATTCTATTCCTCTGAAATGGTCAATACGCAGAGCGTCAAACATTTCAGCCATATGAGATATTCGGTCGCACCACCATTTAAAGCCATCTTTTTTCATCTCGTCCCAGTTGTAGATAGGATTTCCCCAAAGTTGGCCGTCTTCAGAAAAATAATCCGGCGGAACACCTGCAACCAATGTGGGACGTCCGTCTTTGTCAAGATGGTACTGCTCTTTGTTGCTCCACACATCGCTACTGTCATGGGATACATAAATTGGAATATCGCCTATTATTTTTATATTTTTGCTGTTTGCGTAGTCTTTTATTTCTTTCCATTGATTAAAAAACTCAAACTGTATAAATTTCCACGCAAATAAAAGTGTTTCGTCAACTTTATCAATTTTCCACTCAAGCCACGACAAATCATTGTTGGCGCTTTTAAGTGCCATAAATTCGCAGAATTTTGCAAGGTAATGATTTTTAGCAATATAACTTTCTATTTCTTCTTTATTTTTCACTCTTGACGATGCTTTCACAAGAAGATTTATTCTGTTTTCACGAAGTTTTTCAAACTCGCAGACATATGGAGTCTGCTGACGGTTTTCTTCAAGTTCTGTTTTGTTTATCAAACCCTTTTCATAAAGTTTATTCAAATTAACAAAATATGGATTTCCCGCAAATGTTGAAAAAGATTTATATGGTGAATTACATTCATCTGTCATACAGAAAGGTAAAACCTGCCAATAGGAAAAACCACAGTCAGAAAGAAAATCAACAAAATGCTTTGCCTCATCGCCAAAACCACCAATTGAATAGTCGCCATATAATGAGGATATGTGCATTAAAACACCGCTTTTACGTCCTGTGTTTTTTTCCTCTTTTACTGAATTTTCTTCAGGTTTATCTGTCTTTGGTTCAGCCTTAATTGTTGTTTCAACTTTAATTTCAATTGGCTCATAAATTTCATTTTCTGCACCTGCAGGCAACCAAATTTCACCTGAATTTGCCTTAATAATGACAGAAATATTTCCGTTTTTTGCAGTTACTTTTTCACCCAAAATTGCACCATTGTATTCGCCATCATTCTGAACGGGAATATTCATCGTAAAATCATTATCGCTGTTGTTTACAGCAACTATTACAGACTGTCCATTATAACTTCTTGAAAATGCGTACTGGCAATTTGTCAAAAGTAATTCTTTGTAATCACCATAAGATAATACTTTTGTTTCGGTTCTGATTTTTCCCAATCTTGAAATAAGATCAGTAAAACAATTGTTTTTAATTAATTCAACATATTGTTCATAGGGAATTTCAGGTCTTAAAGAATCATCTGAACCTCGTTGTTTTTGCCCCTCTATGCCAAATTCTGAGCCATAATAAACAGATGGCACACCAGGCAAAGTATAAAGCAGGATATGAACAGGGGTAAAATGTTTTTTATCAGTTAGTTTAGTATAAATGCGTTCCACATCGTGATTGTCAACAAAATTGTATAGTTTAAGCCCGTCAGGGTTATTTCTTCCCATTTCATACAATCGTTTCACGGTATGGGCGATTTCAAAATAGTTATGATCGTTATGCCCTGAATACAATGCTTTGTGCAAATGATAGTTGGTAACAGAATGCAACGTATCTCCGTTTACCCAACGGCTGTAATCACCGTGGATAACCTCGCCCATAAGCCAAAAATCAGGTTTTACTTCGTTAGTTACCTGACGCATCATCTTCATATATTCAAAATCAAGAACATCTGCAGCATCAAGTCTAATTCCGTCTATGTCAAATTCTTTTACCCAGAATCTGATAACATCTCCGATATACTCTCTGACTTCATTATTATGCTGATTAAGTTTTATGAGCAGATTATATCCGCCCCAGTTATCATAAGAAAATCCGTCATTATACTCGTTGTTTCCACCGAAATTTACATTGCAATACCAGTCTTTGTATTTTGATGCTTCTTTATTTTGTTGTATGTCTTTAAAGGCAAAAAAATCACGCCCTGTGTGATTAAATACACCGTCTAACACAACTCGTATTCCTTGCTTGTGACATTCTGCTACAAAGTTTTTTAAATCCTCATTAGTACCAAGTCTTGAATCGAGTTTTTTGTAATCTGTTGTTTCGTAGCCATGTCCTACTGATTCAAAAAGAGGCCCGATGTAAAGTGCAGTAAAACCCCATTCTTTAATTTTCGAAATAAATGGTACTAAATTATTCAATCTGTGTTCAGGTTCGCCATAAGTATTTTGTTTAGGTGCACCTGTCATACCTAAAGGATATATGTGATAAAATATTGCCTCATCATACCAAGCCATATATATTCCTCCATTTCATTTTTAACATAATTCATCTTTAAAATATCCTCTTGTATCAGCAAAACGGCCGCAACTGTCCACGGCTGATATTCTTACATACTGAAAGTTCGGATCAATTTCAAAATTTGCCGATGTTATTGTTTCACCATGATTTGCAAATTTACTTTTTGGTGCTTTGCTTCCTGTAAACATCATAATTCTATCAACATCTGAACATTCTATATGAACTTTATCGCCATCGACTGAAATTTCTTTAAAAACAGGACCCATTGATGAGTACATCTGCCCGTTTTCCATGGCTTTAATTACCGATTCATACGTAAAATCTTCAGGCATAATCATTGTAAATCCGCCAAATGAATCACACATTGGTGAATCGTCGGGATAGGTGTTGTGATTATCGTCTGTACTATGGCAGAAAATACGCTTTCCTTTTTTGAGCATTTTATCATAAAGAGCAGCGTTATATTCGAGTCTGCTCAAAAGATAAGCCCCGTAATTGCACATTTCCATACTGAAAAAGCCATCATATGCCAAAATATCCTGCTCGTCTTCCATCGACCACCAGGGATGGTTATATGCTACAATATATCCGTTTTCTTTTGCAGTCTTTATAAACTCATTAATATATTCTACGCTATATTCTCTTGGCTTTTCAGAACCCTTTTTTACAAGTTTTTCTATTTGATCCTGCGACATATATTTACAATACTTTGGATTAAAACAAATATAAGTTTCATTATCAGGATTTTTCGCAAAAAGATTTAAGTGAATTTCTTTACCATAAACATTAAAAGAAGCATTATTGTTATTTCTTATGTATACTTCATACCCTGTAACTGCAAGAAAGTCATCATCATTCAAATACTGATGATTTTTTGGTGTTTCATGATCAGTTATCGCAAGGATAGAGTATCCATTATTTTTATACATTTCCTTAAGTTCTTCAGGTGTCTTTTTGCCATCTGAAAAAACACTGTGGGAATGAAGATTTGCTTTGTATTGTTTCTGATTTGGTGATATTAAATACATTAAAATACTCCTTATAAAATGTTTTTATATAACAGTTCTTTTAACATAGCAACCGTTGATAAATCAATCAATTATTCCATATAATTAAATTTAACATACTAACCATTCTAAGTCAATATCAGTTTTGAATTTTTTGCAAATTTTCCATCGTCGCAGTTCCGTCTATTTACAGAAAAAGACTCACTAAATGTGAGTCTTTTTTACTTTTCTGATGATTTAAATAAAACCGATGCTAAATAGCCAAACAAAATCGCAGCAGTTATACCTCCTGCAGATGCGGTAAGCCCACCTGTGAAAATTCCTAAAAAACCATCTGAATTTATGGCCTTAATAACACCTTTGGACAATAAATATCCAAATCCCGTAAGCGGAACAGTTGCTCCTGCACCTGCAAATTCAACAAGTTTTTCATATATGCCAAGAATTCCTAAAACCACACCACCTACAACATATATTACTAAAATTCTTGCAGGTGTAAGTTTTGTCTTATCTATTAAAATTTGTCCGATTAAACATATGATACCGCCTACAAAAAATGCTTTGATATATTCCAATTTTTACACCCTTTCTATTGCCACAGCATGAGCAATTCCCGGAATACTTTCTCCCTGAAATGAACTTGTTGTGCTCATCAATGCCCCTGTTGCCACTATCAGAATTCTGCTTACATCACCATTTTTTAAGAGATTGTATAAATATCCCGCAAACACAGATGCACAGCAACCACAACCCGACCCACCTGCGTGAACGTCCTGATTATCAAGGTCAAATATTTTCATACCGCAATCTATATATCTGTCTCCTAAATCAAGCCCTTTGCTTTTTAACTGTTCTTTTGCTATTGAATGTCCAAGTTTACCTAAATCGCCTGTTGCGACAATATCATAATAATCTGCTTTTATATTTCTATCCTTAAAGTGAGTAAAAATAGTATCTACTGCGGCAGGGGAAAATGTCAAGGGTACACCATAATTTTTTTAAATTTTGTGTGTTTTGTCATATATTCATTATTTTTTTCACTTTATAAATCTTCAGATACAACAAAGGCACTCCGTTTGGGGTGCCTTGTTAGTTAATATTATTCCAATTATCTTTCGCTCAAACCATATTTAACTTTAATTCTTTCAATTTTTTCTATCATTGGTTTTGAGATAAACCATAAGAAAAATACAGTTGATAACGCGTGAATTAAATCCATACCAACTCCTGCAATACACGCGGCAATTATCATTTTAAGTGTAATTTTGTCCTGCCACATAATAACAGATGCAGGATTCATAATTCCGCCATAGATAATAAGTGTTGCCAAAAATCCAAATATGCAAAGGGTAACTTTTGTTTTTTTGAAAAATCCTTTTTTAAAAAGTATTCCCGCCAAAAAGCCTATAATTCCTAACGCAAACATCTGCCACGGCGTCCAGGGGCCTTGTCCAAAAAAGAAATTTGATACAAATCCCGTAACTGCACCCACCAAGAATCCCGTTTCTCCTCCGAAACACACTCCTGCTATTATTACAAGTGCGGTAACGGGTTTAAATTCAGGCAGCATAAAAAACGCCGCTCTTGATGCTACTGCAATTCCGCACAAAACACTTATCACTACAATTTCCCGAGCTTTTGGTTTCTTAAGTTCAAACGAAACACAAAAAGCAATTATGGTTTCAAAAATCACAAGGATACTTGTTAAATAATAGTTTCTGTTATTAAAAAGTCTGCTTCCTGCGTAAATTGTTGCCGGAACAAGCAAAAGCAATAACAAAATTGCAATAAGTGTTGCTTTTGACCTTTTTTGTTTGGTCGGTTTGCTTTGGGGTAATTTTGGTTTTTCGTTAAATGTTGGTTTAAAAACTGATTTTTCACTTTTGTCGCTCTTATTAATTGTACCGCCACAAGCAAGGATTATATCTTCTGTTAAAACTGCATCAGGTAGCCTTGTTCTTGCCATACGATTTGCGGTAGTAGTATAAAAACTCTTGCCCTTAAAAAACTCTCTTGGTGTGTCAACAGAAGTAACCTCCCCATCAAATACAAGAGCACATCTGTCAGCAAACTCGGCACAAAATTCAATATCGTGGGATACCATTAGAACGGTAACATTGTTTGCTTTTAAATCTGAAAGAATATCTGCAAATTCTTCTTTGAAGTGCGCGTCCATTCCTTTTGTGGGTTCATCCAAAAGCAATATTTCAGGTTCCATAAGAAGCACCTTTGCAAGTGCGGCTCTTTGTTGTTCACCACCTGACAAATCATAAGGATGACTTTGCAATAGATTTTCTATCCTGCAAAGCAATGATACGTTACTTATCTTTTGTTCTTTTTCTTCCTTTGTGATTTTTTTATCAGAAAGTATTTCCATCAAGTCAAGATACACAGTTTTCTTTACAAACACGCTCTGTGGATTTTGTGGAAGAACACCCAGCAAACCATTATACAAATCTTTTATTTCACAAACGCTCTGCCCTTTAATTTTTACATTTCCTCTGTATGGTGTGTTAAGTCCTGATATAAGTGAAAGTGCAGTTGTCTTACCTGTTCCGTTACCACCGACTAAACAAAACAATTCACCTTTATTTACACTTAAATTAAGCCCCTTTACAACGTCAGGTAATTCTTTTGCATATCTGAACCAGGCATCAGTTATTTTAATTACTGTTAAAGTTTCACTCCTCGCCTTGTCTTTTGGAATAATTTCACCATTTAATGCATTTTCTTTTGAATATTCTTCAAGCCAATGTCTGCCGTCTCTTACCGTCAAAGGACACGGCAAGTTGTTTTGAACATTGTTGTAAACTTTAACAGGTGTTGGAAGTGCTTTGCACATATGGTGATTTTGCTGTTTTAAAATCTTGCCTATTTCATTTGGAACTTCATTTGAAATAATTTTACCATTGTCCATAACAACAACTCTGTCTGCCATGGAAAATGCATCTTCTAAGCGATGTTCTGTGAGGATAATGGTAACACCAAGTTCTTGGTTAATTTTTTCAAGAATATTTAAAAATTCCCCTGAAGCGATTGGATCAAGTTGGCTTGTGGGTTCATCAAGAATTAACACAGACGGCTGCATAACCATAACTGATGCAAGATTTAAAAGTTGCTTTTGTCCCCCCGAAAGTTCAGACACATTCTTATAAAACCATTTATGTATACCAAAAAAAGATGCCATTTCTGATACTCTTGTCCTGATTTCAGTTTGTTTGTATCCAAGACTTTCCAAGCCAAATGCAAGTTCGTGCCATACCTTATCGGTAACAATCTGATTGTCGGGGTTTTGCATAACAAACCCAATATTCGATGCTTGTTGTTTAACATCATACTCTGCAAGAGATTTTTCGTTAAAAATGATATTACCGTTTATCTCCCCGTGCGGTGCAAGTGTTGATTTTAACAATCTCAAAAGAGTGGTTTTACCGCACCCGGATTTTCCGCAGATCAAAATAAATTCACCTTGATTTATTGTCAGATTTACATCATCAAGTGCTTTATCGCATCTATCAGGATAAGTAAAACTCAGATTTTCGATTTTAAAGCATTCCATTTCCTCACCTCCCAAAGTTCAATAATAACAGGACATATACAAAGCAGTAAATATGCTGTAAATACGCTTATTCCATATAGCGAAACATCTGCCATTTTCACTCTTGGAAAAAAGTTAAAAGTCATTTCACCCATCAGGTTTCCGATGAGAGTATATCCCCCTAAAAACAATATCCAAACAAGTGCTTTTCTATCTCTTTTATCAAATTTAAATATTGAAAATGCAGTCCTGCCGGGCATCCCGTATCCACGCCCTTTCATACTGTCTGCGGTGTCTATTGCGTTTTCCAATGACCAGGTTACCATAATTGATAAAATATTAAGTCCGATATTTGCGCGCTTTATAATACTGCCACTTGATATATCACGCCCCATACATTTTTGAGCATTTATCACTACTTTAAGCTGACTTGCAAATTTGGGTACAAAACGAAGTGTCATAGAAATTATAAGCGATAATCCCGGGATAATTCTGCCAAAAAGATAAATGAATTTGTCGCTTGTCATAATCTCATTGTAGCAGGAAAAATGGCAGATAACGCTCACAATCATCACTGCCGTACAAAGTCCGTAAATGATGGATTCAAGGGTAAGAGGATTTCCGCTTGGCAGATATGCCAAAATAGTAATTCCCTCATGATTAAAGGCAGGGTTAATAAGAGCCATAAAAACAAGCATAGGAATCATATATATTAAATTGTTTCTTATTGCTTTTACACCCTTCAGCATCACAGAATATAAAAATCCGCTTACAAGTGAAATAAAAAGACATATTGGGTTCATAAAAAAGCAAGAAAATCCGATTACAAACACAAAATATGTAAAGTTTACAATCGGATGATATGATTTAAATTCACTCATCTTTTTCTCCTAAGTACTACATAGTTTTAACCGCAAGTGTATATCCATTCAACTACATCGCCATCTTTCAACTTATAAAGAGAGCATCCAACACCCGGACTTTCGTTGTTTACCTTGTATAACCACCCCGAAAGTTCTCCGCAATCAAATTCATAAATATTGGCAATCCCTTTTATATACGCAGTTTCGTAAAGTGGTGTCATTTCAAACTCTAAATGTATTTTGTTACGCTTCATTTCACGAGCAAGCACATTGAATACACTTTCGCCTTCATAAAACACAACAGATTCTGGTGCAAATATTACACCGTCCCCTGGCACAATATCCACTTTAGCACTATCAAAGCGCGACATATTATTTAAAATTGTATCACATCTTACAGATAAAATGCAAGTAAATTCTCCATTTGATTCAGTAGTTGCTTCAGAATTATCAACTGTTGCTTTTTCATGTTTTTCTGTGCTTTCTTTTTTAACTTCTGTCGGTTTTACATCTTGATTTATTTCTGAAGAATTTACTTCTGATGTTTTTTCCTCTTTTATTTGCACTTTAGTTTCTTTAGGTGCGTTGTAAGATACTGCATTTTCAGATATAGTGTTCTCACCGCAACCACTTAAAAAAGCAACAACAGATATGATGAAAATGATGGCACGTGAAATTATTTTATTTTTATATTTTTTCATTCAATTACCCTTATATAAGTTTAGCAAGACAAAGCATATTATAAAGTATTTCCGCTATTTCCGCTCTTGTAACACACTCTGACGGTTTAATTTCCAACACTTCGTTTGATAATATTTTTTTGCCGTAACAAAATGCAAGTGAACATTGCGCCCAGTCAGATACAGTTTTGTAATCAGTAAATTGTGCCAAAACATTGCGAACACCATCAGAACTTACCGAAGTATCCATTCCGCACAATTTTGCCGCTCTTGCGAGCATAACAACCGCTTCTTCTCTTGTGATTGTTCCGTTTGGGTTAAACTCTGTGTCAGACTCCCCTTTTACAATACCATAGGCATAGGCGGTTTCAATATAATCAAAAAACCAATCGGTTTTTAAAACATCTTTAAATTCTTTTCCGTCTTTAACAGGCAGACACAATCCATTTACAATAATTGTTGCAAATTCACTTCTTGTCATAAGCCCGTCAGGCTCAAAAAGTGTTTCACTTTTGCCATTAATAATTTTTCTTTCAGCCAAAGACTCAATGGCGGTCTTATTTTTATGATTTTTAATATCACCAAATGTTTTGCCTTTAATCTCTACATCTCTTTTTTTGATATCAGGATTTTTTCCTTCAAGACCCCAGGCTTTTTCCTTCTTAGATGTACCTGAAGAAGATGGTCTTATGCTTTCCGATCCTCTTTCTGCAGTATAGTCATCTGTATAAAACCAAACAACTTCCTGACCGTTTGACAATTTGGTTTCTAAGCTTCCTTTTGTGGAATGCTGTCCGTCAACAGTGAACATCCAACCTGAATTACTTCCGTGGTCAAATTCTTTCTGATTATTTATTGCTGACACATATCCGTTGTTTTCAGAGTATACAATATTATTCTTATTAAGTGCTTTTTTTAACGCATCTAAAACGCTGTCCCCTTTTTTCAAAGTAACAGTTTCACTTACCAATGATTGGTACGCATTAGAATTATTTTTATAAGTAAATGAATTATTGCATTCATTTTGATTGTGTGACATAACTTTAACCTTCACTTTAATATCGCTACTCACACCACCTGAAGATTGCGGGTATTGTTGCAAAACAACATTAACTGTTTTAGGAATATGATTTTCTGCTTCTTCAGGAGTAATAACAATAACACCGCTTACAGGCTGATATACAGAATGCACAACAGAATAATTATAAGTTCCTGCATTTAAATCAAATTTGTTGTTTTTAACCGGTGTAGCATCTGTTATTGTTACAATTGCGTCCTGCGGTGTAACCTCAAATGTTACAGGTGCAAATTCAGCCCATGTTGCTGTTGCCTGATTATACGGATTATCTGCAAAATCATAAATTCTTGTACCTGCAGGCAACATTGTTGATAAAAGTCCTCTGAATCCCTGCTCTGTTGAAAAAGAATTATAACTTGGTTCAAATCCGTCATTTTCAGGTGTTATCTCTGTCATCAGTCCGTCAAACATATCATTGCCATTTTTTATTATGCTATGATTATCTATTCCAAGTGCAGAAAATGCCGCCATAGCAAGTCCGTGAGATGCAGCGTTACTGATAAGTCCTGCTTCATCTTGAAATGAAGTTATAATAGGTAAAGTTTCATCAATAGCATTTTTCACCTGTATATTGGTGTTGTAATAAGGTGCTAATGCTAAAAGCATAGGTGTTGCGGCATCTGTTCCCCAGGTGGTGTCCTGCCATGCAGATTTTGTTTCAACTGCCTTTGCAATCAGATAGTCCATCTGTTCAACAGTTGCGTAATTATTGCCTTGTTGCAACGCTAAAATTACATATGGCAAAGTGTATTCATTAAGAACACTTGCCTCACCGCTATCGACCATATCTGTAAGTTTTTTCACAACGTCAATTGCTGTCAAATCAGCAGTAATAACATTTTTAGCATCATATCCCAACGCTCTTAATGCTATAATTGATTTTGCCATTGCAGACGGATACACTGAACTATCTGCCTCTGCAATTATTTTATCAAGGCAATTTTGCCTGATAACCGGTGTGATTGAATTTTGCTGATAAACCTGTTCATACACAGAAAGATCTGCAACAAACCACATCATATTAGGATCATCTACAAGACTTTCTCCTGAATACTTTTCTGCGATGTTGTGCACAATTGTGTTACTATCTGCACTCACAGGAAATAATGATGCCCCCAATACAATCACCATACATAAAATGATTGATAATAATTTTTTTGTTTTCATTTTTACCATCCTCTCTTTTTGCCGCATAAAACAAAAAACTGCGGCAATTTTTCGTTTTGAAAAATTACCACAGCTGAGTTTTCCTGTGATGGTTCACAATTTGTATGCATTAATTTTTGCAGACAAAAAAGCTACCTCTATGCATAGACGCACCTACGAGATAACATCAAAGCAGGTCTTGTGGCTTACACCATATAGACAAAAAGTCTGCATTTTTATATCCTGCCTTCTCAGTTTCCCAATGACTATCTTTCGATAACGGATATAAAAACATTTGGTGCATACACCGACAGTTATCGCAGGGGATTCTCACCCCATTCCCTTTCCACCGATTATGCCTTGCTAAAAGCAGTTGTGACATAACCAACACTTTGTGTGAATGTATTAATTTTATCACATATTTAACAAAAAATCAATGCTCAAACAAACATTTTTATATTTTTTGCACTACTAAAAATTATGCGGTCTTTATTACGTCCTTATTCATTTTTATATAGTGCATTGCATCTTTATAAGCATCTTCAAATTTGAATTTGATGGTAATCATTTTGTTTTCATGCACTAAAATCTCTTCAACAAGTTCTGTCAGGATATTTCTGTTAAGACACTCTAATTTTCCGTACTTTTTAAAGTTGGTAATAAACTTGTTTTCGTTATTTACGCCGTCTTCATAGTTTTTTGCAGTTTCGCTTAAATTGTTGATATTTTTATCAAGAATATCAATTTTTTCGTTTAAGTTTTGCTTTAACCTCTGATATTCCGCCTGACTTATAATCCCGTTTTTGTAGTCGGGATATAAGCCTGTCATCAGGCTCATACATTTTTCTCTTTCGGAAATTAAAGTCTGCAGATTTTTCATAAGATGCGTTGATTCTTTCTTGCGCATACTGCTTGAATTTATCTTTTCAATCAAAACATTCATATCAATTGCCACATCTATCATATTTTGAATGACTGTAATAACCGTCTCTTCAAGTTTATCAATTCTTATAGTATGATTACCACAGGCACTTTTTTTCATTTTTCGTGCAGTAGAACAACGGTAATAATGATAGGTACCATAAGAGTGAACATTTGTTTTCTTATGCATCAATCTGTGGCAATCTGCACATTTTACAAATCCTGAAAACAAATCAACTTCTTTTTTCTGCGGTGCAGTGCGAATGCTTTTGTTAAACAAGGATTGTGCTTTTTCAAACATCTCTTTACTCACAATAGCCTCGTGAGTATTCTCAACGATAATCCAATCTTCCTTTGGAATGGCTCTGCATTGTTTGATTTTGTAACTTATCGTGGTATTCTTGCCCTGTACCATATTGCCAATATACATCTGATTTTGAAGAATTCTTCTTACAGAACTGTCAGGCCATAAGCCGTCATTACTTTTCCCTACCGGGTGTCTGTAATTAAAGCCTTTAAGTTTTTTATACATTGAAGGATTAGGAATTCCTTCTTCATTAAGTTCCTTTGCAATGCCAATTATACTTTTCCCTGAAATAAACCGCTCAAAAATTGAGCGTACAACAGGAGCAGTTTCCTCGTCAACAATAAGTTTATGGTGGTCGTTTGGGTCTTTCAAATATCCGTAAGTGGGAAAAGAACCAATAAATTTGCCCTGGGTGCGGTTTACATTAAGTGTTGCCCGAACATTGACAGAAGTTGTAGCGGCTACACTTTCGTTGATAACATTTGTAACCCCCACCGAAATACATTGAGTTGCGGCGTTCATATTATTAGATGCAGTATCAACGCCGTTGTTAAGTGCAATAAATCTCACATTCAGTCTTACAAACACATTTTCAAGGTAGTATCCGCTATCTGTATAATTTCTTCCAAATCTGGACAAATCTTTTACAATAATAGTGTTTACATTACCTGCATAAACATCTTCCATCATTCGGGAAAAATCAGGTCTGTTGAAGTTTGTGCCTGACCATCCGTCATCAACATAAATATCATACAACTCGATGTCAGGGTGTTGTTTCAGATATTCCATCAATATCTCGCGTTGAGAAGTTACCGAATTACTTTCACACTTATCCCCATCGTCTTTTGAGAGCCTAATATAAAGAGCAGCTTTCCATATTACCTTGAATACCGGAGGCTGCTCTACATACATAGCATATTTAGTATTTGTCATTATGCGTACCTCCGTCTTATTTTATAGACAGTGATATGCTAATCTCTACAAAAGGATTATATCATACCACCATCGCATTTTCAAGTAGAAATATTTTGAAATCTCTCTTTACACAGAAAAAGCCACAGTTAAAGCATCTGAAAAATTTCTTCCACCGATAAATTCTATTCGTACCAATGTATCGCCTACTCTTACCATATATGGATTTTTCACATCCTTAAAAAATTGCGTTAAGCGTTCAGGTTGCGATTTTGTTTGGTCAATTGTAAGAATTTTTAAATCTGCAATTTCTTCGGCTTTAACTATATTCACCATAGGATTTTCCTTTCCCGTCAACCAAGATTTCCAATAATTGTTATTTACACTTTCTGATTGCATTATACCTATTTTAGTCCAAGAAACCACAAACTCAAAAAAATTTTCAAAATGGTTGTACCATTATTTTATATGTATTTTCTAATCATCTCTCCTTTTGTCAAAAAATAGCGAATTGGGGTGTCTCATCCTTCGGGAAAAAGTAGGAAATTTGCGTAAATTGTAGAGATTTAGCATATCACCTTATGGTGTTAGTTTAACACTTACAGGGGCCATTGCTGCACCCATATTGTTGGCGTCAGTTATTCCCATATCTACAATTTTGCCAGGAGTTATGTGTGTTATGGCGATATCTGAGCCTTTGTCTGACACTAAAGCGGCTCCTGAACCTGTTACCGTCCACTGTGATGTGGGTGTGCGCTGACCACCATATTCCAAGGGAAAACGGAACTGCCTTTCACTTGAGCAAAAATGACTGGAGGTTACTGCGATGGTATTTTTTGAATATGCACCATCTACTGTCATTGATGCAATGCAAAGGCTTTCTGCCATTGTGGAACACGCACCGTAAAGACCTAAAAACGGGATATTAAAATCCGCCAAACCAAAACTTGTACCCATACATTGATTTAAAAGGTCGCCGCCTGCTATAAAATCTATTTCTTCTTTTGTTTTCCCCGATTTTTTCAAGAGAATTTCAACGGCTTTTTTCTGCATTTTGCTTTCTGCCTTTTCCCATGATTTTTCACCAAATCTTCCGTCACTTATAACATAATCAAAGCACCCTGCGAGATTACCCTCGTTCTCTTTTTGTCCAACTACCGAAGCAGTTTCTATAATTCTTGGCAAATTATTTAAAACTACCGTCTGCTTTCCTATTCTGTTCATATATACTCCTTAAAAAAATTTGTATACTTATTTGATTTCCAGAATGAAAAATTTTATTCCAAACAAAAAAAACATCAATGAAAATTCATTGATGTTTTTTGTTTGGTTTATAATGTATTATTTACAGTTTTGTACCAACAAAGTATGGTACGTTATTTACATAAATCTTAACTTTGCTTGTTGCTTCACTTTGAACTTCAGCACCCATAGCCGCTTTAACTTTTGCTGCTACAGTTTCATTTTTAACATAAAATGTAATATCACTTGTACCAGGATTGTTTGATTCGCTGTTACAGAACCAGCAGTTAGCCTGACCAGTTGTGTTTTCAAAAGTAATATCATCACCGTTTATGTAAACTGTTCTGAGATTAGCACAACCACGGAAAGCTTTGTTCTGAATTCTTGTGTTACCTTCAAAAGTAACAGTTTCAATTTTAGAAGAACCAAATGCCTGTACCCCGAAATATTCAACAGAAGCAGGAACTTTAATTTCTTTGATAATGGATTCCTGGAAAGCGCTATCTACAACATTTTTAACTGTTGATGGAATAACTACACTATCAACAGTTGCGCGGTAGAACATACGATCAGGAATTGTTGTCATGCCACTTTCAACAACAACAGTATCAACGGTTGTACCCTGAAGAGATTTATATGCATTCTGAACATTTGCATGAATGGTCAATTTGTCAAGAGTTTTACCTGCGAGTACACCACCTAAATCGTTAACTTCTGCAGGTACAACATATTCGCTACCAAGATTTTCAGGAAGTGCAGTTAATCTTACTTTGCCTGCATAACCACTTTCTTCGCTATAATACATTACTGTTGAACCATTAGAAGTAACGCGTGCTATACCATTTTGTGAAGCGTCTAAATCTGCGTCATAATCTTTACCGAATGAATCTTCTTCAGCATCTAACTGTGTTGCAAAGAGTTTAACAGAGAAATCAGTACCGATTGCTAAATCCTGATATTCGTTGCCTGCTGATTCCTGCATTTTAAGAGCAAGAGTAACAGTGTGAGCATTACCTGCTTCGAGGTTACCGCTAGCTGTTGTAGCAAGATTTGCGAGAACTTGAGTAAGAGTACCGAGTTTCTTGTCAGCTGGAAGCTGAGTACGATCTGCAACCTGAGTAGCAGGATCTACATAGTAAACATCGATTACATCAGCAAGCTTAGATACTTCTCCGTTAGCAGCAATTGCCAACTGATATTTAAGAGCAAGTGTGCCTTCGTTTGCAATTTTAATGTGACGAACTTCTACATAACCTGGTTCCCATAAATCATTCTTGAAGATTGGACCTGATGATGCGTCTGTCCAACCTGCGTCTACAGTTGGAACTGCTGCTGTACCGTCTGCCCAGTACATTTCAACATCTAAGTTACCAGACTTGATAATGTTATTTGCGCTTGTTACTGAATCTGTGAACCACGCAAATGTTGTGCCGAGAAGCATTGAAAAACAAAGCATAAGAGCGATTACGCTTGTAATTAATGATCTCTTAGTTGAATAAACTTTTGTCATTTCGTTTTTCCTCCTTATGTAATATTATAATGACAAATATGTAAACAGTTTTAAACTGTCTGCACCTATTCGGCAATAAAAGGACACAAACTAATTCGTGCCCTTTGATTGCCGCCTATCCCCGAAGGGATAGGTCGGGCTTGTATGAAATTATTATCTAACAATTGTTGCGTTTCCGAGGTTAATAATATCACGTGTTCCTGTGAGAGTTGTGTTTTTGAGAGTAAGTGTTGCTCCTTCAGTTGTAGCACGGAGAACAACTACTGCATCGTCTGATTCTGCACATGCAGATTTCAAGTTGCAGTTTTCAATGAGATATGTTTCTGCTACACCAGTTGCACCTGAAGTTGCACCAAAACGAACCGCGTATCCTGTTACATCAGCTGTGCAGCCTTTTACTGTAACAATCGGGCTCTGGTTTGCATTGATACCATTCTTTGAGAAAATTTTACAATCTTCTACAACCAAGTTATTTACGTTATTAACCTGAACTAATGAATGCATTTTATCTGATACAGTACATCCTTTGATTGTGATGTTTTTGTCCCCATTTTGATAAGATTTAACCGCAACTTTTCCTGCAACATCAAAAGTACAGTTTTCCACTGTTAAGTTGCTAATGTAACGAGTTCCATTGGTGCCATCGCCAAGGTTAATGCAAGCTTCTTCATCAATTTTGCTGTTGGCATCAAAAACAAAATCCTTAATAACTAATCCTGCATCCGAATATGCTGCTGATTTACCATCTACAATAATACCTTCCAAAGCTGAATTACCGTTACCATCGATCACTAATTTAACACCAGGTTCCTGCGCAATTGTAAGAGTTTCTTTTATATCAGTTCCTAAAGCAATAACAGTTGGTTCATCACCTACTGGAGCGCTCTTGATTGCTGCTTCAAGTTCGTCCTGTGTTGCAACGAGATAATCATATTCAGCATCTTTGTCATACTGATCGTCAAAGCTGTCTTCTTCAGATGTGAGCTGTGTTGCAACAAGTTTAACTGCGAAATCTGAGCCGATTGCTAAGTTCTGATATTCGTTGCCTGCTGATTCCTGCATCTTGAATGCAAGTGTAACTGTGTGAGCTTCATCTTTCTGGAGTTCACCATAACCTGTTGCGCCAAGGTTAGCAAGAACTTCAGTAAGAGTACCGAGTTTCATGTCTTCTGTAAGCTGAGCACGATTAGCAACTTTAACAGCTGGATCTGCATAGTAAACATCGATTACATTTGCAAGTTCAGATACTTCTCCATTAGCAGCAATTGCTAACTGGTATTTAAGAGCAAGTGAGCCTTCATTTGCAATTTTGATGTGTCTAACCTGTACATAACCTGGTTCCCAATTAGCATAGTCAAAAATTGCACCTGTTGATGCGTCTGTCCATGATGTTGTAGTTGGATCAACTTTACCGTCTGCCCAGTACATTGCAACATCTAAGTTACCAGACTTGATAATGTTATTTGCGCTTGTTACTGAATCTGTGAACCACGCAAATGTTGTGCCTAAAAGCATTGAGAAACAAAGCATAAGAGCAATTACGCTTGTAATCAATGATCTCTTAGTTGAATAAGATTTTGTCATTTGATTTTCCTCCTAATGTAATATTTTTTATGACAAATATATGTAAACAGTCTTTCACTGTCTGCATCTATTCAGCAGTCAAAAGGTACAAATTAAATTCGTACCTTTTGATTGCCGCCTGTCCGAATGGACAGGACGGGCATATAATAAATTATTTAAAAAGATAACTATATGTTCCTATAGTCATATATTCGCCTGTTTCTGAAGCCCTTGAATTGTCTGTTGCTTCGTAAAGACGAAGTTCAACTGTGAATTTTGTATTTGTAGGAAGAGCATCATTCAATTCCATTACACCACAAAGGAATCCGATACCATCATTGCCATACTCTGCAAGATCCTTGAGAGCAACAGTCAATGAACCCTGTCCCATATAGTCAACAAGACGGATTGGCTGATTTGCCATAATTGCATCATACTCATTAGTAAGAGCTACCCAATTATTATTGTTGAACCCTTCACACCATAAATTGTAGTAACCGGCTAAAGCAATACTGTTTGCAGGAATATCTTTATCAACTGAAACAATAAAATCTGCGTGCCACTGTTCATATTCTGAACGTAATGCTTCTTCTAAAGATAATGTTGGCTCAAATTGATATGCTGCATCAAGATTAATTGCTCCAAGGTTTGCTCCGAAACTTCCAGCAGTGTTAGTAGTAATTGCAAAATCTTTGCCTAAAATTTCTACAGTATTACCATTATCGTCTTCAACTGATAATGTTGCTGTTTTGGTAAGTTCCTTTGTTTTTGCTACAGGTTTGCCTTTTTCATAAAGAGCTTTTTCGTCATATTTTTCATCGAAAGAGTCTGCTTCTGAAGCGTACTGTGTTGCAAAGAGGTTAATACCAAGGTCGATTGTTGGAACTGCTTCTCCCAATTTGTAGTTTGCTTCGTTGCCTACAGTTTCAGGCATATAAACTACCAATGTTACGATGTCTTCAAAATCTGAGTTTGTGTCAGTTTTTGGAAGAAGGTCGATATCTTCTGAAGTGTATGGTTCTTTTAACGCTTTTGCAGTTGCTTCTACTGCCGCAATTGCCTCACTGCGTGAAAGATTTAAATCGCCTTCTAAAATACCATATTTAATATGTTCTGAAAGTTGAAGTGTACCATTGTTAACATTAATAGATGTTACTTCGTTTACCACATTTACACCGAGCTGATATTTAAGTGCAAGTGTACCTGCGTTTGTGATTTTGAGTTTTACAACTTCAACATGACCAGGTTCCCAAAGTGTTTCTTTTTTGAAAACATTGGTATCGTCCTTAACTTCAGTCCAATCGGCAACTTCATCGTTTTTATATCTGAGTTCAATATCAAGGTTACCTGATTTAATGATGTTATTTGCGCTTGTTACTGAATCTGTGAACCACGCAAATGTTGTGCCTAAGAGCATTGAAAAGCAAAGCATAAGAGCAATTACGCTTGTGATCAACGATCTTTTTGTTGAATAAGATTTTGTCATTATTATCTACTCCTTATTTGTTATTTAAATAAATTGGGATTTACCGAATTACCATTCCCAATCGTCTGCTGACATTGACTGGTTTAAAATTGAACCGCTATTGTTTGTATAAGCTGTTCCATTATATGTAAGATTGTTGTGGTAGAATTTGTAACTTCCACTTGTTGTAACTACACCAAATGTTTTGGTTGTATTAAGTGCACAGTTTTCAACATAAAGATATGCAGGATATTTCACACCATCAACTGCATTATTTCCATTTACATAAAAAGCAACTGCATCCCAGCCTGTACCTTTAACAATTGTAAGGTCATAGCATTTTACTTTAGATTTTCTGATAGACTGAACTGCTGCATTATCTTTATTATTTGTTGTGGTTGCTGTAGCATCTAAATACATATTTCTAAGTGTTACTTCGATATAATCTGCTTTTGTGCCACTTACATTGAAAAGATGGCGGTTGCTACTTGATGATGATGTTTTAACAACTTTAACGCTATCTTTATCACCAAGACCTATGATATCCATTGATGATGTAACATTGATTGTTGTACCTTCATTATATGTACCAGGATAGAGGTAAACTGTTGAATGTTCATTGTTCTGTAAACCACTGATTATACTATAAAGTTTTCCAGACTGTGAAGGTTCTACAAAAACAGTTGTAGCACGTTCACTAACGTTCCATTTTGATACTCCGCCTACTTTAATTTCAGTTGAAATGTATTCTGAATTTGGTTCTAACAATGTTTTGTCATACTGAGTAGGATCTTCATCATAAAGACCGCTTGTTATTTTTCCAGGTACATATTCAACTGCAAATGGGCTGAATGAAGTTGTTGTGAACTTAATAATACCTGTTTTTTTATCATAGTTATAATCTGCTTTTGCTATATCATTTCCGTTGTGCTTAAGTGATATGATTTCAAGATATTTGCCAACATTGATTTCTACAGGAATTTCAATGCCTGATACCTTTACACCATCTTTAAGGACATTAATGTCGTATGAAACTGTTGTTTTTTCATTTTCATCTGTTTCAACACCTGTTTTAACTACCTGTAGTTCGTAAGCACCTTCACCTGCTGTAGTTGGAATTGTAACTTTAACTTCGTCCATTTTAAGTGTTGAAGAAGTTGTTGCGTTTGCAGGAACGTTTACACTATTTACATTAGGATACTCAGCTTCTGCATCATATGTTGCATCAAAACTGTCCATTTCAGCTTCTAACTGTGTTGCTACGATTTTAACAGCAAATTTTGAACCGATTGATTTGTTCATATATTCGTTGCCTGCTGATTCCTGCATTTTAAATGCAAGAGTAATTGTGTGCGCTTCATCTGCTGCAAGTTCACCATAACCTGTTTCACCAAGTTTTGAAAGCACTTCTGTAAGAGTACCAAGTTTATTTGCATCAGTAAGCTGAGAACGATCTGCAACCTGAACTGCAGGATCTGCGTAGTAAACATCAATTACATCTGCAAGATCAGTAACAACACCTGTTGCAGCGATTAACACTTTATATTTAAGTGCAAGTGTGCCTTCGTTTGCAATTTTGATATGACGAACTTCAGCATAACCTGGTTCCCATTTGTCGTAGTTGAAAATTTCACCTGTTGATGCATCTGTCCATGATGTTGTATCTGGATCAGCTTTACCGTCTGCCCAGTACATTGCAACATCTAAGTTACCAGACTTGATAATGTTATTTGCGCTTGTTACTGAATCTGTGAACCACGCAAATGTTGTGCCTAAGAGCATTGAGAAACAGAGCATAAGAGCAATTACGCTTGTAATCAACGATCTCTTTGTTGAATACATTTTTTTCATTTAAAATTCCTCCTTTTGATAATAAAGTAATGACAATATATGTAAACAGTTTTAAACTGTCTGCACCAATTTGGCTGTCAAAAAGATATGACAAAAAGTGTAATTATACGTCTTTTCCGGAAAATAATTACACAATATATGGTGATGTGTAACTTTCATTACACACTACGTCAAAAAAAATAAAATTCCACATAATCGAAATTATGTTGAAGATTTTTTAAAAATTTAACCTCAAAATTTCCAGAATGGAATATTAACTTTAAAATTTTGCATAAGAATATGATTATTAGACCGGTAAAGAGTATATTTTACTTATACCGGTCTGGTTTATGTACTGTTTTTCTGTGATACGGTGTTTTTTTACTAAAATACATATAAAAAATCATTGACAAAAACTGTTGAAAGTGGTATACTTATGAGGCATTTGAATATAGGACAGAATTTTTTCAACATAATTTCGATTATGTGAATTTATTTTTTTACCTATTGTAATGAACATTACATCAGGTTATACAATTTAGTAAATTATATCTGAAGGGGTGTAAAAATGAATTACAAAAATAATCCTGACAAAAAAATGACAATCGTAGAAAAAACATGGGAGTATCTTCTGACAACCGGGTTATTGCAAGCATCTATAGGAGATTTGTGCAGAAAGGAAAAGTTAGCACAAAGCAGTTTGTATTACTGGTTTGAAAACAAAGAAGATATCTGGATAAGTGCAGGTAAATATGGTTTAACAAAGGTTATTGATAAACTTTTCGACTTTATCATAAAACATATCGAACCTGTAGAAGACTATTCTAAAAACCTTTTACAAGAAATCGATAAATATAAACCAAATCTTCGGTGTTTAATACAACTCACTGTAAGTCCTGTGTATGGAAAGCGGATGCGTGAAGCAATGAATGAGTTTAGCAATTCATATTACTACGCAGAGAAGCTTGTTAAAATTTATGGTTGTACATATAAGCAAGCTGAAGCATTTATCTATTCTGTTTTTTCGGCAATTGTATATTATACAATCTGGGAGGATAATGAAAAATTGCAATCGCACCTTAATAATATCCAAAATACAATAAAATTTCATTTAACAACGGAACATAATTCAGAAAACCTGTAACTTGCACCCACTATTGTTTTATATCAACAATAATCCCAATCTCTGAATTTGATTGCGGTGGATATCTCCTGATTCCATAGTATAAATTCTTGTTGTATTAATGCTGGAATGACCTAAAATATCCGCAAGTCTTACTATATCCTTCTGCAGGCTGTAGTAGGTTCTTGCAAACAGGTGACGAAGATTGTGCGGAAATACTTTATCTTTATTTACTCTCGCATCTTCGCACAAATCCTTCATCATTTTCCATATAGAACTTCTGTCAAGCGGGTTCCCTGTTCTTGTAACGAATACAGGGCCGCTTGTTATTTTCTTCCTTTTTGCGTATTCCAACAACATTTTACACAGGTCATTTGGTAAAATTACAACTCGCATTTTGCCTTTGCAATTAATTGTTGCCTTGCGCAGTTTTACTGCCTCTACGGTGATTGAAGAAAGTTCTGAAACGCGAATTCCGCTTGAACAAATCGTCTGCATAAGGTAATAAAGTCTTTCGTTTTTATTATTCTTTGCAGCCATAAGCAATCTTTCATACTCCGCTTTTGTAAGTTCTTTATCGGTGTTAGCAAAAATCTGCTTCTGAATTTTTACCGCTTTAACCTTACAATCATACCACTCATTGAATATAAAGAAACTGTTAAGTGATGATAATGCCGCATTTACACTCGCAGGGGCGTATTTTTCTGTCATTTCCTGCTTGTATTCCAAAACTGACAGTTTTGTAACTTCATTATCCCTTGCCCATATCATAAAAGCAACAACATCGTGGACATATTTCTCAATTGTAGCAGTTGATTTTTCTTCATTAATAAGATATTCTTTAAATTCATTAATTAGTTCATTAGTAATTTTTTTCATAATTGGCAACTCCTTTTTTATATGTATCCTACCACTTGCATTAGATTTATAAAATAAGGTTGTCAATGATTAGTTTTGTCGTTTACCGTTGTTGCATTTTTTCACCCCAAGTATAATGTCATAATAAATATTTTCACATAACACCTTATGGTATTGTACTGGCACCTAAGGTGTTATGCTGGTGCAATCTGCTACATATTTTCTAAAAAACAAGATATATTATTCCTGCAAAAACTGACGCAATTATTCCATATGTTATTACAGGTCCTGCTATTTTAAACATATTTGCGGCAACCCCCATTATAAATCCTTCGTTTTTAAATTCTATGGCAGGTGAAACAACTGCGTTTGCAAATCCTGTTATTGGCACCAAAGTTCCTGCACCTGCAACCTTTGCTATTTTATCATACACATTAAGACCTGTTAGAGTTGCGCTTATAAATACAAGTGTAATACTGGTAGCTGTTCCCGCCATTTCTTTATCCAGTCCGAGATTACTAAACATTTCTGTCAAAAACTGTCCAATAGTACAAATCAAACCGCCTATCCAAAAGGCATTTAACATATCTTTTAACAGGGGTGATTTATCTGCCTTTTTTTCTGCATATTTTTTATATTCCTTTTTTGTCATTTTCATAGTTAACCCTCTCTTCTATTTGCTTATTATTCCACTTTTTTAAAAAAATATTAAAAGCCGAAGCAATTGCTTCGGTTTTTTAATCAATTAATTTTTTCAAAATCCTGTGCACCGTGTTTACAAAGAGGACATATGAAATCTTCAGGAAGAGGATCACCCTCATATACATATCCGCAGATTTTACATCTGTATCCCTTTTTAACATCGGTATTCGGTTTTGGTTTTACATTCTTGTGATAATATGAATATGTCATTGTTGGTGTATCGTACATTGTTCTTGCGTCTGCTACTTTGCAGATAAACATACCATGAGTTTCAACATCTACATATTTTTCAACTTCCAGAGAAATAAAAGAATTGATGTGGTCTGTAAGAACTAAAAGCCCATTTTCTGAACGAAAACTATCGATGTTTTCAAACTTATCTGCATCCCTTCCGCTTTTAAAGCCAAAATTCTGAAAAACAGAAAATGGTGCAGATTCGTCCAAAATATTTACATTGAGTTTGCCACTGTTTTTAACAATATCGTGAGTGTAATTTTTCTTATTTACACAAACTGCAAGTCTGTTAGGATTATCGGTAAGTTGCATTACTGTATTTACTATTGCACCGTTGTCTTTAGTGCCATCTTTTGATGTTACAACATAAAGGCCGTAACCAATATTAAACAACGCTTTTACATCAAAACTCATATCAAAAACTCCTTTAGTTAAAGAATGTAATGTACCCTGCAACTAAAAGTATTACCAGAATTACAGGTAAAATATACTTGCAATATATTTTTAGTGCTTTAGGGAATTTCATGCCATTACCTGCATTTGCTTCTGCGATAAAGTTATTCCAACCCCAGCCTTTTTTATCAAGACAGCAGAAAAGAACATATACAAGTGAGCCAATAGGCAATATGTTGTTACTTACAATAAAGTCTTCAAGGTCTAATACAACTGTACCTTCTCCAAGTGGATTAAATCCTGACAATACGTTAAATCCTAACGCACAAGGAAGTGATAACACTGATACAAGTATAACATTGATAAGGCAGGCTTTTTTTCTGCTCCAGCCTTTTGAATCCATACCAAATGCTATGATATTTTCAAACACTGCAACAACAGTTGAAAGTGCCGCGAAAATCATAAACAGGAAGAAAAGTGCTCCCCAAATTCTTCCACCAGGCATTGCTGCAAAAATGTTCGGAAGTGTCTGGAACACAAGTCCTGGGCCTGCAGCAGGGTCAACCCCATATGCAAAGCATGATGGAATGATAATAATACCTGCAACAAATGCAACAAATGTATCAAGTGCTGCAATTGACACAGTTTCACCTAAAAGACTTCTATCTTTAGAAATGTAACTGCCGAAAATCGCCATAGAACCCATACCGATTGAAAGAGTGAAGAATGCCTGACCAAGTGCTGCAAACAACACTTCACCTATTCCCTGCTCTACCATACGATTAAAATCAGGAATAAGGTAATATTTAAGACCTTCTGATGCACCCGGAAGTGTTACTGCACGAACTGCTAAAACTACAATGATTGCCAAAAGTGCAAGCATCATAAATTTTGTTACTTTTTCAACACCCTTTTTCAAACCGAGTGAGCAGATAATAAATCCAAGCACAACAGAAAGAAGCATAAATCCTACCATTGCATAAGGATTTGATGTAAATGTACCAAACTGACCTGCAATCTGTTCTGATGTCTGGTTAACAAAATCACCTTTAATCATCTTAAAGAAATAAGCAAACATCCAACCTGTTACAGTTGTATAAAACATCATCAAAAGGTAGTTACCTGCAACACCGACTTTTGAAAACCAATGCCATTTTGTACCTTTTGGTTCTAATTCTTTAAATGATTCTGAAATACTTTTTCTACTTGCTCTTCCTACTGAAAATTCCATTGTCATAATCGGAAGACCAAACATAATAAGAAAAGCAAAATAAATCAAAATAAATGCTGCCCCACCGTACTGACCAACTATGTACGGAAATCTCCACACATTACCAAGACCGATGGCACAACCTGCTGAAATCAGGATAAAGCCAAGTCTTGACCCAAAATTTTCTCTTTGCATAAAAAAATCCTCCTTTTTATGGTTTTAGTTTACCACAAAAAGGAGATTTTTACAAGTGTTAATTCACTTTTTGATTTCTTTTAATTTTCATTGTTGAAGTTCTTTCAAGCAATTTTTCAGAAATAACAATTTTTCTGATTTTTTTGTAAGAAATAAGTTTTTCGTTTACTTTGCTGATAGCGTCGTCTACCATTGCTTTGAAATCTGCATCGGTTTTATCAGGATTTTTTTCTTTATCACAAACAATGTATGCACAAATAACATCGCCGTCATCTCCTGTCTCTCCGTAAACCATACATTCTTTGATAAATTCATACTTACCGATAAGTTCTTCAATTTCTTCAGGGAAAACATTTTTTCCGTTTTTAAGAACAATCATATTTTTCTTTCTGCCTGTAATCCAGATAAAGCCATCATCATCGATATAGCCTAAATCACCTGTGTAGAAATAACCGTCTTTTAAAACTTCGTTGGTAAGTTCTTCATTTTCGTAATATCCAAGCATTATATTATCGCCTTTTGCGATGATTTCACCAATACCTTCTGCATCTGGCTCTGAAATTTTCATATCAATTCCAGGCATTGCAGTTCCAACAGAACCAAGTCTCATATTTTCAGGATTTTCTGCACATAAAACAGGTGAACATTCTGTTAATCCATACCCCTGAACTGTGTAAATACCAATATCATTAAACCACTGTTCAACTTCAGGGCTGAGTGCAGCACCGCCAATGATAACAAAATCAAGCGGTTTACCAATCTGATTTCTGATTTTTGCAAAAAATGGTTTTCTTAAATCAATTTTCACTTTCAAAAATGCACGGCTGATTTTAATCAAAGTGTTGATCACTTTATCAAGTTTCATTGCTTTAAGTTTTCTCTGTGCAGTTTTGTAAATTGCATCTGCAATCAACGGCACACCAACCAGGATATTTGTATTATATTCTTCAATAGATTTTGTAATTTTAAGACCATCACAAAACGCATTGTTCATACCAAGACTTAAGAAAAGTAAAAGTGCAACCATTCCGAATGTATGATGAAGTGGCAAAAGCACCAAACTTACATCTTCAGGAACAAAATGCTCGTGAAGGCAGAGAGAATAAAGGTTTGACGCAACATTAAACTGTGAAAGCATTACCGCTTTTGAATTATCTGTTGTACCTGATGTAAAAAGAAGCATACTCATTTTATAACTGTCAACTTCGTACTTTTCATTTTCACTTACAGGAAGAAGTTTTGCATCAGCAATAAACTTTTCAACATCGTTTTCTATTGCAATATCAAGTTCAGGCAATTTCATACTGCCTACAACAAACAACACATCTGTCTTACTTCTTTTAATCTGGCTCTGGATTTCAAAGTCTTTAAGACCTTTATCCAACGGAACCAATACACTGCCTGTATACATAGTAGAAAGATGAATGAGCACCCATTCATAACAGTTTTTGCCTATTAAGGCAACTCTTTTGCCTACATAACCTTTTTGTGCAAACAATCTTGAAATGGCTCTGATATCATTGTAAAGATCACTATATGTAACAGTTCTGTCTTTTAAAGTAAAAGCCGGTCTTGATCCGAATTTCTTTGCTGAATTTTCAATAATTTCTGCTAAATTACTAAAACGTTTATAATCTGTCATTTTTTACACCTCGTTATAATTTACTATATTACATAGTATTTAATACTATGTTAACATATTCGACTAATTTTGTCAAGTGCTTGATTTTATCAAAAATGTATGTTATCATAACAAAGAGGTGTATAAAATGAAATATAATAAAGAGAATTTTTCAGACATATTTAACTATTGGAACAAAAAAATTGCAGATTTTAAACTCCCCGATTGGGACGAACTTCCTGTTTTTGAATTATATATGGATCAGGTTATAAAACTGTTAAACAGTTATTTAAGTATATATTCTGAGGCGGTAAAGGACGAAAAAGGTATAACACAATCAATGATAAACAACTATGTTAAACTTAAAATTATGCCCCCTCCAGACAGAAAGAAATATTCGAGAGTCCACCTTGCTTATCTGATTATAGTATGTATTTTAAAACAGACTTTAACTATGTCTACAATCCAAAATATTATTCCTTTGGATTTAAGCGAAGATGAAGTAAAGAACATTTATATTTCATTTGTAAAAAATCAGAGGAAATCATACGAATATATTTCAGAAAACATTTCTACCGTTGCAAACAATATTTTAATCAAAGAAAATGGTGCTCCTGAAAGAATTAACGACATTATAATGCAGGTTGCAAACTCTGCAAATATTTTTAAAATGCTCAGTGAAATAATTTGTTCAGATGAATAAAACACAAAAAAAGGTCTGCTTATTGCAGACCTTTTAGTTTAATCTAATTTTACAAACCCGTAACTTGCAAGGCGTTTAATATACTCTGCGAGTCTTTCGTATAAAGGATTTGCCTTTTCGCCAAATTTTTCTTCTACTAATTTGCCGATTTCTATAATATCTCTTTCACCGTCTAAAAGTGGCCAAATAAAACTGCCCATTTCATCAAGGTAAATATAACTGATTTTTGGTTTTTTAAAAAACTTCTGTGCAATTTTGTTGAAAAAGTTTTTATTTTCAATTTCAAGGGTAACAATTCCCTCTTTTTCACTAAAAATCAGCTCTGCCCTTACAGGCTTTTTTTCAAGAAAATTTTCTGAATTTTGTTTTTTCATAATCAGCTTCTTTTCTTCCATAATGAGAACTTAAGCAATGTTGCAATAATAATTGCGAACAATACAAGTCCACCAATATTCATAAATGGTGCAGAAAGTCCTAATTTGCTTGACAAATCAATCATTTCACCAACACCGAAAACTGCTAAAAGCGCAAGTAAAATACCAACAAGACCTTCACCTGCAATCATACCTGAGCAGAAAAGAATACCGTCGTTGATAATTGCTTTCTTTTCTTCTTCGTTCTTTTTCATTTTCTCAAGTGCAAGACGCACCAAGCCACCAACCATAATACAAGCGTTGAGCTGAACAGGAAGATATACACCAATTGCAAATGGAAGTACAGGAATTCCTACAACTTCAACAACAATTGCAATAAATACGCCTGTGAACACTAAAGCCCATGGAAGATTTCCTTCCATTACACCTTCGATAATGAGTTTCATAAGTGTTGCCTGAGGTGCTGCAAGTTCGTTTGAACCAAATCCCCATGCACTGTTTAACAAATAAAGTGTACCGCCGATTGCAAACGCAGCCGCTACAACACCAACGATTTCACCAATCTGTTGTTTTTTAGGAGTTGCGCCTAAAAGAAAACCTGTTTTTAAATCCTGTGAAGTATCGCCTGCAATTGCAGATACGATACAGATAATTGAACCAATGGCAATAGCACTGCACATACCTGCAATACCTTCATAACCTGTAAGTTTCAAAATAAGTGTTGCAATTAAAAGTGTTGCAATAGCCATACCTGAAACTGGGTTATTACTGCTACCTACCAAGCCAACCATTCTTGATGATACTGTTGCAAAGAAAAATCCGAATACAACTACAATGATTGCACCAATCAAAGTAACAGGAATTGCAGGAACAAGCCATACCAAAAGAGTTAATACTGCAATTGAAAGCAACACAAATTTCATATTGATATCCTGAGCAGTTCTTTCATTTGATGTTGCTGTACCTGCTGCAGAAATGCATTTCATAGCACCGCTGAATGTTTTAACAATCAAAGGAAGTGATTTTATAAGACTTATAATACCACCTGCTGCAAGAGCACCTGCACCGATGTATCTGATATATGAACTCCAGATAGCACCTGCACCGCCTGAAGCATACATTTCAGAAATAGGTGCTGTACCAGGATAAAGTGTAATATCAGCACCAAAAAGCACGATTAAAGGAATGATTACAAGCCAACTTAAGACGCCGCCTGCAAACATATATGATGAAATTCTTGCACCGCAGATGTAACCTACACTCATAACCGCAGGATAAATCTGTGTTCCGATTTCGCCTGCAAAACCTTTTACACTTGCAGAAATTTCCCCTGATACAAGTTTAATACCATCGATAATAAATTTAAAAAGTGCCGCAAAACCCATACCTGCAAATACAGTTGATGCTTTCGCACCGCCTTCTTCACCTGCAAGTAAAACTTCAGCACAAGCAGTTCCTTCAGGATAAGGCAAAACGCTGTGTTCTTTTACAATCAAAGCATTTCTTAAAGGTACCATAAAGAAAACACCCAAAAGACCGCCAAGAAGTGCAATCAAAGTGATTTCAATGATACTTGGATTTGTTGTTTTACCTTCTGCCGCCCACAAGAAAAGTGCAGGAAGTGTGAAAATAGCACCTGCTGCCAAAGATTCACCTGCTGAACCTATTGTCTGCACGATATTACTCTCTAAAATTGAGTTTTTACGCATAATTACACGGATAACGCCCATTGCTATAACTGCCGCTGGAATTGATGCTGACACTGTCATACCAACTCTTAAGCCAAGATAAGCATTTGCCGCGCCGAACACTACTGCAAGGATAATACCCATTACTATTGAAGTAACAGTAATTTCAGGTGTTACCTTTTCGGCAGGAATATACGGTTTAAATTCTTTGTTGTTCATTTGTACTCCTATCCGCCGCAATTTAAGCGGCTAAAAAAATCTATCTTTTTTATGATACCATAATTGAATGCAAAATACAACCTTTTTTGTCAACAATTTTCTAAAATTTCAAGCACACAATCATAAATATCTTTTACAGATGATATTTTCATTCTTTCGTTTGTTGTATGGATATCAATTAATTCAGGACCGATTGACACACAATCCAATCCTTTCATTTTGTCTGCAAACATTCCGCACTCAAGTCCTGCGTGAATTGCAACAATTTCAGGTACATATCCTAATTTTTTATTAAATGCTTTTTTACAGATTTCCTGCAAAGCAGAATCTGACTTAAACTCCCATGGGAAATAATGTCCGTATGATTCAAACTCACAATCAAAAATGCTAAAAAAGTTTTTAAGTTTTTCATCTAATGCCAGAAGTGCTGTTCGCTTGTTACTTCTTAACATAAAATGCAGGAGCAAAAGGTCTTTTCCTGTTTCAACTACACCAAGATTTAAAGAAGTTTCTACGAGATTTTCGATTGATACACTCATTTGTTCAATTCCGTTTGGTGCCTGGTTTAAAATATAGATTATTTCTTTGGCAGATGGACTGCTTATTACATCAAATGTCCCCTCTGAAGCAGAGATTTCCCAGTCAAAACCTTCTTCCCTGTCTGAAATTTCAGATTTGATTTCACAAAGATAACTCTCTGCATTTTCAATCAATTTTTCATCTGCAAAAAGTTTAATTTCGCATCTGTTTGGAATTGCGTTTCCTTTATCCCCGCCTGAAATTGAAATAATTTCAAAATCATTTTCAAATTTTAAATGATTTAAAAGTCTGCCTGCTAAAATATCTGCGTTAATTCTGCCTGCATTAATTTCAACACCTGAATGACCGCCCTTTAATCCTTTAAGAATAATCTGAACGCATTTCCCTGTTTTGGAAGTTCTTTTCAATGGGATTTTTGCTTTAAAATCACATCCGCCTGCACATGAAACTGTAATTTGTTTCGGGTCTTCTGAGTCAATATTAATCATTTTTTTTGATTTTAAATTACTGCAATCAATTTTTGATGCGCCGATTAAACCAATTTCTTCGTCAGTAGTAAAGACTGCCTCTAAATCCGGGTGCTTTAAGGTGTTATCTTCCAATATTGCCATGATAATCGCCATAGCAATACCGTTGTCTGCACCAAGTGTTGTACCTGTGGCTTTAACATACTCCCCGTCAATTCTTGGAATAACTCCGTCTTTTTTAAAATCAAACTCTGAATCTGCTTCTTTCTGACAAACAATATCCATATGCCCCTGAAGCATTACGGTTTCAGAGTTTTCGTACCCTTTAGTTGCATCTTTAAAAATAACAACATTTCCCGTTTCGTCTTTGTACGCATCAAGATTATTCTTTTTAGCAAAAGCAATGCAATACTGGCCTATTCTTTCCATATCCCCCGAACCACGAGGCACACTGCAAATCTCTTCAAATATTTCAAAAACTCTTTTGGGGTTTAAATTACTTAAAATTCCCACAATTTTCACTCCTTGAATTATTTTAAAAAAACCGACGATATTTTAGAATATCGTCGGTAAATTTAATTATCTGTTTAAAATCAACTTTGTAAGTTCAACAGGGTCAACGATTTTTCCGTCTTTATAAACTCTCATATTACCTGAAGCAATTTCATCGATAAGAATAACTTCATCGTTATTATAACCGAATTCAAATTTGATATCCCACAAATCAAGACCGATTGTTTTAAGGTCGTCTGCTACGATTTTTGTAATTTTAAGAGTCTGTTCTTTCATGCTCTTGAACATTTCTTCGCTCATAACGCCGAGAGCGGCAAGACCTTCTGATGTAACAAGCGGATCGCCTTTAGCATCATTTTTGAAAGTACATTCAACATATCCACCTTCTAATGGTGTGCCGTCTTCGATGTATTCGCCATATCTTCTGATGAAACTGCCTGTTGCAACAAGGCGGCAGATAACTTCAAGACCGTGACCAAAAACTTTACCAGGAAGAACTTCCATAGTAGCATTTTCTACATCTGCACTTACATAGTGAGTTTTGATTCCTGCTTCTTTAAGCATATCAAAATAGTAAACTGATGTTCTCAAATTCGCTTTGCCAATACCTTCAATTTTAAGACCTACACTGTTTTCGCCCGGATCAAATACGCCGTCTTTACCTGTGCAATCGTCTTTAAATTCAAGCATTACATTGCCATTATCAAGTTCATAAACATCTTTTGTTTTACCTTCGTAAATTTTTTTCATAAATCAAAACTCCTTTTCATAATTGTGTTTTTAATAAAAAATATAATACCACATTTTTTGAAAAAAATCAATATATATGTCAAAAAAAATGTGACATATTGACTAAAAGATAAAAAATCCCAAAGTTTAAAACTTTGGGATTTTTATAGATTTAATTACATAAGACCCGGAATATTGAGTCCGCCTGTGATTTTGCTCATCTGTTCTGATGAAATTCTTTCAGCCTTTGAAAGTGCTTCTCTTACTGCACTTAAAACAAGGTCTTCTAACATTTCTACATCGTCAGGATCAACCGCTTCAGGATTAATTTTGATGCCGATAATTTCTTTTTTTGCATTTGCAGTAACGGTTACCATTCCGCCACCTGCAGATGCTTCACAAGTCATTGTGTCAAGTTCTTCCTGCATTTTAAGCATATCCTGCTGCATTTTCTGTGCCTGTTTCATCATCTGATTAAACTGAGCGCCACCCATTCCGCCGCCCATTGGAAATCTGTTTTTAGCCATTATTATTCATCCTTTCATTCTTCTTCAATAGTTACAATATCAGGAAACTTCTGTGCAAGTTCTTCCAAAGAGTGGGTTGCAACTTTTTTAGGAACGCTCTCTCCTACACTTGACTCGCTTCTTAATTGAAATCTCACAGTGTACTCATTTCCTGTAATATTTTTAAGCAATTCTTTTATATATTTAACATTTTCAGGATTGTCTACCATATTTTTAAAAATCTTCTTATCATCTTCAAACATAATAGCAAACACACCGTTTTGTTCAACCGGCATTGCCGATTTCATTGCAGAACTAAGTTGCATTTTTCTGTCTCTTGCAACAGTATCAATAAGTTCAATCCATACATCGGTAAGTTTTGATGCATCTACTTTTGAAACCGAAGTAGTTTCCGTTACGGGTGCATCATTTATCGGCACTGTTTCCTCGGCAGGTACGCTCTCTGTAACAGGTGCTTCATAAACCGCAGGTGCATAATCATACACAGGCGGTGTATAAACAGGTGCATCATAACCATAATTTGAATTTGATTTTTTAGGGGCAGGTTCATCTTTTACATTAAGTGTAACAATTCCTGCCTCAAGCATAACTTTAGGGTTAGGACTTTCTTTCTGAACTTTATATAATGAACTTAATTTTTTAATAATATTTGTTATGTTTTCTGTTTTTATAAGTTTTGCCTGTTCAACAAACCTGTCGGCTCTTTCTTTTGCCATCTGCAAAACTTCTTCAGGATTTTTAACCAAAGATGCAATCAACAAACATCTGTAATGCTCAATCAGGTATGTTGTAAGCAAAATCGGATCTCTGCCCTCTCTGATTGTTTCTTCTATTGTTTCAAGGCATCTGCCCAAATCGTTTTTTGAAATTGCATCTGCTATTTCAAACAAAGTATTATCATCTGCAATGCCTAAAATCTTTGTAACAATTTCACCTGTTATATTGCCTTTTGAAAAAGACACACATTTATCCAAAATTGCAAGACTGTCTCTCATTGAGCCATCTGCAGCGTATGAAACAACATTCAGTGCTTCATCATCAATAGTAACCCCTTTTTCATCGCAAACAAATTTAAGTCTTGATTTAATGTCTGTTGATTGAATTCTTTTAAAATCAAATCTCTGACAACGGGATAAAATAGTTGCAGGGACTTTATGATATTCTGTTGTTGCCAGAATAAAAATAACATGTTCTGGTGGTTCTTCCAATGTTTTTAAAAGTGCATTAAATGCACCCGAAGACAACATATGTACTTCGTCTATGATTTAAACTTTATATTTAAGCATTGTTGGCGGATACATTACTTCATCACGGATATCACGGATGTTTTCCACGCTTGTGTTTGACGCCGCGTCAATTACAATAACATCCATAGCAGTTCCTGCCATAATACTTTTACATGATTCACATTCATTACAAGGGTTTGCACTATCAGGATTTTCACAGTTTACTGCTCTTGACAAAATTCTTGCAGTACTTGTTTTACCTGTACCTCTTGTACCGCAAAACAAATAAGCATGAGAAACCTGACCTGATTCTATCTGATTTTTAAGCGCCTGAACAATATGCTCCTGCCCTACCATATCATCAAATATTTCAGGTCTGAATTGTCTGTATAAAGCCTGATATTCCATAAATTTCACCCTAAAAAAATAATATGCTGCACAACCCGACTTTGAAAAAGAAATATGTGCGTTTATTAAGAACTTCGCTCAAACAGAGCTACCTCGTCGTCACATCGCAGATTTTACTTATTGCTGCTCGGTTCCCCGCCTGACAAGGTTCGTAAATTGCGATTGCGCAAGACTCTGCTCTCAACACGAATTTCAAAACAACAGCCACACATTCCAGTCCCGAGGTCGGGCATTCACCCTTGCTAGAGCGGGTTGCAAGTACAGGGCACCGCTACCTCCCCGGTTAGTACAGCGTTGGTTATTTAAGCCTTTTGGGCATAAATACAAAATATAGTATGACCGCTTTAATTAGCGGTCATACGCAATAACTTTAAATATTATACCATAAAATTTTAGTGTAGTCAATGTAAAAATTGATTAACTTTTTTCCTTTTTTATTAAACACCTATTTATTCATCATTCTTCGTTGTAACAAGCAAAAATTTCTTCCACTCTTTCAGTATCCTTATTTTTTGTAAACAAACTTACAAAAGGAACTATTATGAGAGATAGTGCCATTGCTGCAACTCCCATTTCGGGTGATTTTGCTGCAGCCGCAGAAAATCCTGAATTCAGGCTGATAACAAGTGTTGAAACACCTACAACCAAAAGTCCTGAAAGTATCCCCGAATATGCTCCTATCTTTGTAATTTTCTTTGAGAAAAGCCCCCAAATGTATGGACCAATAAAGCAACCTGAAACTATCCCCCATGAAAAGGACATTAAATTTACGATAATCGGAATATTCTGTGTTGCAAAGATAAATGAGCAGGCTACAAATACAAGACATAAAATTCTTGTAAGAAGCATCTGGACACCAGGTTTTGTTTCTTTTTTTCTGATTGCAGGGATAAGATCAACCGCAACCGCTGATGCCGAGGTTAAAACTACCGCCTCCAATGTGGACATTGATGCCGAAAGAAGTAAAATCATAATAAGTGCCAAAAGAATAATTCCAAGTGTGCCATTACCCAAAACTTTCATAAGCACCGCAGGAATAACTGAATCAATTCCGCCGTCCGGAAGAACACCGCCTAAAATCAATCTTGATGTTGAACCTATAAGATATGCACCGCATCCAATAACGATACAGAAAATTGTAGAAATTATTGTACCTCTTTTGATTGCGGCAGTATCTTTGATCGCGTAGAATTTACCAATCATCTGCGGTAAGCCCCATGTTCCGAAACTTGTAAGCATAATGTTAAAGCAAAGAAACTTAAATGATGAACCACCGAAAATATTTGTCAATTGTGCGCCCGTTGTGGGATTTGGATCGCCCGGTACTGACTGAAAGTTTTTTAGATTTTCAAAAAGTCCTGCAATTCCGCCTACTGCATCGTGTCCGAGCACCGTACAGACAAGGCAAACAACACCGACAATCATAATTATTCCCTGAACAAGGTCTGTGTATGCGGTTGCGATGTATCCTCCCGCAACAAGGTAAACTGCGGTAAGACAAGCAAGGACAAGCATCCATACCCAGGTTTCAACTCCCGGGAACACCACACCAAAAAGTGAACCTAATCCTTTGTAAACTGCCGCAGAGTATGGAACCAAGAACACAAAAATAATAACTGCTGCTAAAATTTTCATTCCTTTTGAATTGTATCTTTTTTCAAAATAATCAGGCATTGTTCTTGCATTTAATTTTTTAGTCATTTTCCTTGTTCTGTTTGCAAATAAAAGCCAGGAAAGCAGACAACCTAAAATTGCATTACCGATGCCAATCCAGACACTTCCAATTCCGATATTCCATCCGTGCTGACCTGCATATCCGATAAAAACAACTGCCGAAAAATATGTAGTACCATAAGCAAATGCTGTTGCCCATGGGCCAATATTTCTGCCACCAATTAAAAATCCATCCAATGTCTTTGACTTTCCTGCACTAAATAATCCGATAAGTGCCATTACTACGGCATAAATGCCGAGAGCAATAATTGTGTAAAGTTGTGCGTTTGTCATTTTTATTTCCTCCAAGTGTTGATTTTTTATGTAACATAGTATATAATACCTTTTAGCATTAGTCAAACGAATGGTTTTGATGTTTATTATCGATTTTATCGATGTTGGAGGATTTATTATGGAATTACGCAATTTAATCACCTTTATTCACGTTGCAGAACTTGGCAGTTTTACAAAAGCGGCTCAACAACTTGATTATTCTCAATCTACAATTTCATTTCAGATAAAGCAGTTAGAAGAAGAACTTGGGTGTCTTTTGTTTGAAAGAATAAATCATACTATAACTCTTACCGAAAAAGGTCATGAACTTGTATCATATGCTCATCAGGTTCGTGCTCTTACCGAGGATTTTAAAGAAAATCTTGAAGGGAGTAATGATTGCAGCGGGCATATTCATATTGTTACCCCCGATTCTGTGTGCGATGATATGATCAGTAAGAATTATATTGCTTTTCACAACAAATACCCATCAATTTCAGTAAAATTCACAACTGCTGACACAACAGTTATGTTTGATATGCTTGACCACAATGAGGCAGATGTCATTATTACTCTTGACAGCCATTCATATCATAAAGATTATGTTATAGCAAAAGAAGTGCCGATTTCTATACACTTTGTTACAAACGCAAATTCAAAATTTGCCAAAGCGAAGAATTTATCAATAAAAGACATCGCAAATGAACCTTTTATTTTGACAGAATTCGGTCAAGGATACAGAAGGGTTTTTGACAAAGAACTTGCAAAAAAATCTATTGAAATAACACCTGTTCTTGAAATTGGAAGAACTGACATAATCACTTCCCTGATTGCACAGGAAAATATGATTTCATTTCTCCCCGATTTTGTTACCAAAGAAATGATAAAATCAGGGAATTTATGCTATCTTGATATCTGCGATATGAACATCGAAATATGGAAACAATTGATTTACCATAAAAACAAATGGCTTTCAAAGAGTCTTAAAACATACATAGATTATATAAAAGAAACCGAATTTGCAAATTAAAGAATACTTTTTAAAACCCAAAAGTATTGACAAAAGTCAGTAAATATGTTATCATTATCAGGAAATTAGCGGATGTGGCGGAATTGGCAGACGCGCTAGACTTAGGATCTAGTGTCAACGACGTGGGGGTTCAAGTCCCTTCATCCGCACCAAAACAAAAAGACACCTGTTGGTGTCTTTTTTGTTTTGCAAAATAAACAGGGACTTGAACCCTAAGAGGGCATTTTGCGATTATAAAAATAAGACCATCGACGATGGTCTTATTTGGTTTTCTTA